>CAKMKD010000100.1 GCA_927439865.1 uncultured Coriobacteriia bacterium
TACGTTCCCGGCTGGGACTGCCACGGACAGCCGATCGAGCATCAGGTCGAGAAGAACCTCGGCCCCGAGAAGATGAAGGCGACGTGACAGCTCGGAATCGGACATCGTGAGATTCATGATCACCGGTACGCCCTGCTTGAAGCGATCAGCGATCGCCTGCGCCTCCGAGCACGCGCGTGGCTCGACGATGTGCATCTTCACCTGAGGCACAGCCTGGATGGTCGGGGCGGGGGCGGGCTCGTGGTATGACGACCGCGATGAGGCCCGTGCCGCACGCTCGAGGTCGGGCTCCCGATTCACACGCCGAACCGGCGAGGGGTCGCCGGTATCGTACGGATTCCGGTATGCAGGCGCGGGGTCGTAGCCATCGGCATCGGCCGGGGCATCGTCATAGTCCTCGTCGTCGTACTCGTCATAGTCGTCGCCAAGCCCAAGTCGCGCCTTGATCGTTTGCCACAAGCTCACGGTCGTCTCCTCGCGCGTCGGTCGGGTCTACCGGCCGAAAATGGCCCGTCCCACCCGGATGATCGTCGCACCTTCTTCGATCGCCACCCGATAGTCGTTCGTCATCCCCATCGAGAGGTCCGTCAGTTCAATCCCATTGAACCGCATCGAGTCAAGCGAGGCAAAGAGCCTCGCTGTGTCCCTGAACACCCATCGCACGTCTTCTGGCCGGCCGAGCGGCGCTATCGTCATCAACCCGCGCACTCGCACCCCGGGCATCTCGAGCGATGCACGCACTGCCTCCTCGGCCTCCTCGGCGGCCATACCGTGCTTGGCCTGCTCCCCCGAGGTGTTCACCTGGAGCAGCACGTCTTGCACGATACCGCGCGCCTCGGCGACCCGGTCGATGTGCTCGAGCAGCCGCACCGATTCCACCGAGTGGATGAGATGCGCACGACCGACGACGTCTTTCACCTTGTTGGTCTGAAGCGTGCCGATGAAGTGCCAGTTCACATCCGGAAAGAGCCCGTACTTGCCGATAAACTCCTGCACGCGGTTCTCGCCGAAGTCGTTGCAGCCGGCGACGATCGCCTTGCGAACCTCCGGAACACCGACGTTCTTGGTCACCGCTACGAGCGTGAGCTCATCCGGATCGCGGTCGGCGGCATCTGCGGCATCGCGCACCGCACTGCGAACCGCGTGATAACGCTCGGCAATCGCGTTCAACGACCTCTACTCTTCTTCGTCGGCAGGTGACTCGAACTGCCCGGTGACCATGTACGTGATGCGGTCACCGATATCGACTGCATGGTCTGCTATGCGCTCGAGGTAGCGGGAGGCGAGCACCATCGAGCTAGCCCACTCGATGTCCTCTTCTTCCTGCAGGCGCGCAAGCTCGCGGAAGAACTGCTTGAACAGGTGATCGATGGGCTCATCAAGGTCCTGAAGCTTGCGGGCAAGCTCCAGATCGTTCTTCTCCAGCGCCTCAAGCATCGCCTCAAGCACTCGGTGAACAAGGTTGCCCTGCGCCTGGATGAGGTCGTAGAGGGTCTGCGGGCCTCGCCGAGAGGCAGTGCGCCGGGCCGCCTTCGAGATGTTCACGCCAAGATCGCCCATGCGCTCGAAGTGCATCGAGATGTAGCCGAGCGAGTGCAGAAGACGCAGGTCGCGGGCTACCGGGAACTGCGTCGCGATGATCTCGAGGCTGTGCTCCTCGATGGCAAGGCATCGCACATCGATATCGTCGTCGCCGTTGATGACCTGCTCGGCAAGGTCGACGTCGCCATCTACGAGGGCCTTCACGGACAAACGCGTCACGTCAACGATGGAACGCCCGATCTCGAGCACGCTTTTCTTCAGATCCTTCAGTTCCTGTCGGAAATTCTCGCGCATCGGGTGGCTCCACTTCAGTCCGTAGTCTGCCTACCCGTCCGATTATAGCGTGTCCCTAGCCGAATCGGCCTGTGATGTGCTTCTGGGTTTGTTGTCCTGTGACACGAGTGGCTATACGCGCGGCTCGAGCACTGCTAATGCGCATTGACGACCGGTCCGGCCCTCCATGCGGTAAGAGTAGAACCGATCGACGTTGTGCGCGGTGCAGATTCCGAAGTGCGACTGGCGCTCGGATGGGACACCGGCGCGATCGAGGTCCTCAGCCACTGCGGCTGCAAGATCGAGACGGTCCGCAGTCCGAGTGATCGCTCCAAAGACATCGGCGAATTGCGACACGAGCGACGGGGCGACTTCATAGCAACACTCCCCGATGTGCGGCCCGATGTACGCGACGATCTCCGGGTCATCGAGCGCGCGGCGAAGTTCGCGTACCGTGTGGCCAACGATGCCACCGTACGCGCCCCTCCATCCGGCGTGCACGACCGCCACCGCGCGCGGCAATTCCGACACAAGGACTACCGGCACGCAATCCGCGAAGAAGAGCATCAGGGGCACGCCTGCCTCGGTCGTCCACAGCGCGTCGGCTCCCGGTACGGGTCCTGGGTCCACGCCCACGTTGGCGCCGTACCCTGCATTCTTGGTGCCTACGCGCTCGATACGAACGCCGTGCACCTGCTCGGCTGTGGTGAGCGCTCCGCCATATTCGCGCACGCCCACGGCGTCGAGCAGTCGCGCGCGATTTTCGTTGACGAGCGACGCATCATCTCCGACGTGCCCGGCGAGATTGAGTGTCGCATACGGCTCCGGGCTAACCCCGCCGACACGCTCGGAGAACGCAATCACGACACCCGCACGCTGTCTGAGCTCGCGGTCCGAGTGATACGCAATGCCCTGTGACTCTATTCGCGTCAACACGATGACCGCCTCGATAGGAGTATCTTTCGGAATGTCTGGAAGTTGCGGACAAGAACAGGCACACTAGGAACTGTAAGCCAAGCGTCACTTTCGTGTCGCTGAAGCTCCGTGTTGCGGCTGCTCGCCGAGAGGGGGTGACTGTCATGAAGCAGTCTATCAAGCTCTTTGCTCCGCTCACCACCGCAGCGCTCACCCTTGCCTACGCTGTACCTGCGTTCGCTCAGGACTACGGCGCGGGTGACGAGGCATTCGGTCTCGTCTTCTGCGGAATCTGGGGATGCGTCGCCGCCTTCGGCATCGCGACATTCGCCTTCTGGGTCTGGATGATGATCGACGTGTTCCAGCGCCAAGAGTACGAGTTCCCGGGATCCACGGGCAGCAGCAAGACGACGTGGATGGTCATCATGCTCGTGTCGTGGGTGCTGAGCGCATACTGGATCGCAGCCATCGTCTACTACTTCATGGTCTTCAAGAAGATCAAGCGTGGAGCGATGGGTGTACCAGCCGCCCCCGCGGGGTACGCCCCGCCTGCACCTCCGGCGGGAGGATACGCACCGGCGCCACCGGCGTACCAGCCGCCACCACCGCCGCCTGCACCTCCGGCAGCTCCGCCCGCACCTCCGGCGCCACCCGCGCCGCCGGCGCCACCCGCGGAGTAGTCCTACCCGCACGCTACGAGACCCCGTCGCCTTCGACGGGGTCTCGTTCTTTCTTACGGGTGGACATACCTAAGGCCGCGTTCCGGCGAGTCCACATGCCTCGACGGGACGCGGCCTTATGGCCAAGTCAGAGTGCCGTTAGCGGCGCCGAAGAAATTCAGGGACGTCGAACTCGTCTTCCTTCAGTGGTTCGAAGGTGGGAATGCGGGGACCGGAGTCCTCCTCAGTCGTGATTGCCGCCTCGAACTCCATCGTCTCTTGTCTGCGCTTCGCGCCGAACCCTGTGGCGATGACAGTGACACGAATCTGATCCATCAGGCTGTCATCGATGACCGCACCGAAGATGATGTTCGCTTCGGGATGGGCCGCCGCGGCCACCACTTCGGCGGCCTCGTTGACTTCGAAGAGCCCGAGATCGCTGCCGCCCGAGATGCTCAACAGGACACCCTGTGCACCCTCGATGCTGCTCTCGAGAAGCGGGCTGGAGATGGCGGCTTTCGCTGCCTCGTGAGCACGATTGTCGCCAGCCGCAATTCCGATACCCATGAGAGCGGAGCCGGCATCCTGCATCACCGTACGCACATCGGCGAAGTCGAGGTTGATGAGTCCCGGGACCGTTATGAGGTCCGTGATGCCCTGGGTACCCTGACGCAGGACGTCATCCGCGATGCGGAACGCGTCAAGAATCGAGGTCTTCTTCTCGGCGACCTGAAGAAGTCGGTCGTTCGGGATGATGATGAGCGTATCGACGACCTCGCGGAGGCGCTTGATGCCCTCCTCGGCCTGAAGCGCGCGCTTGCGGCCCTCAAAGGCAAAAGGTCGGGTGACGACCGCAACGGTCAACGCCCCGATCTCCTCCTTGGCGATTTGCGCGATCACGGGCGCCGCACCGGTACCGGTGCCTCCACCCTCACCTGCTGTGATGAAGACCATGTCTGCGCCTTGAAGCGCTTCCTTGATCTCAGCGCGATTCTCCTCGGCGGCCTGGAATCCGACATCCGGATCGGCGCCTGCGCCGAGTCCCTTTGTGAGACCGACGCCGACATGCACCTTGTAGTCAGCGTCAGACATGAGCAGCGCCTGCGCATCCGTGTTCACGGCGATGAACTCGACGCCCTTGACCCCCGCCTCGACCATTCGGTTGACGGCGTTCGTTCCGCCACCACCGATGCCGACGACCTTGATGACCGCCAGGTAATTGGCCCCAGTCTCCAACATCGCACGCCCTCCCGCTGTAGCTTCGCTACCGTAGTATAACCCTCAAGTAGACGTACATAGTGTCTGAGCAAACGTCAATCTTTGCATGAACTCTACCCTACGCGCAAGATGTATGCAACATATTCTTGAACAGGGCGGGTTAACCAGGGCAAAGACCGTACGAAGATGCATGGCTACGCCCGGAATCGTTACTCGGAGAGCCCTCGTGAGACAGGCCGATCGGTCGAACGAACGTCGATTGTGACCACGCTTCCCGACTGCTCACGCATGATGCGCAACACGATGACGTCCTTCTTGGCCATCTCGACGGCTTCACCGATAACGACCTCCACATTGTCGGTGGTCAGCAGTGTGGTCTCGTCAATGCTCGGCGCGCTGATTGCGCGCACCTTCTGCCTGAGCTCGGCACTGATGCCGCTGAGTACGTGCAGCGCATTCATAAGGACTTCTGAAACAGCGGCCCTGTCGGTCGCCAGTTCCAGTCCCGGAATATCTCGAATGGTCGGCAGCGTCGACGTCTCCTCGACGGACTGCTCGCCCAACACCATCCCCGAGATGTCGACTACCCAGAGCCGCTCTCCCCCATCAACCACCGCAACCGGTCTACGCTCGGAAATCCTGATCCTCAGTGTGTGCGGGAAGTCCCGGGTCACCTGCGCGTCAGAGATCCACGCATAGCTCAGCAGTCGCTCCTTGATGTCACGAGCCGGGAATCGCAGCAGCGTCGCGTCGGCGGGCACCGCTGCGCGCGAGCGGACGGCTTCGACAGTCAGACGCTCTGCACCAAGTACTTCGACGGTACGGATGTCGAACAGCTGCGAACGGTAGAGCGCAATCGTGCCCCCTACCAGGGTCACGACCACCAGCAGCACGAGCGCGGTCCTCACCTGCCGTTTGCGCCGAGCCTCAGCAACGCGTCGCTCGCGATCATCACGTTTGCCCCGCGCCACGCGCTCACCTGCCCCGGACCTCGGAGCCTCGACCTCAAAGGAGCGCGACCGCACCCGCGTAGGCGAAGGTGACTCCTTCGCAGCGTGTGCGTGGTGTTTAGAGTCAACCTTTGGTTGAGGCACAGGTTGCTCGCTCAGCTGTCTACTTCGCGAGCCGGTCCCGACATGGACCTTCCTACGGTTCTCAGAACTCCCCGAGGAACCGAACCTCCGGCCGGAGTTCGATGCCATACCGATCCCTCACACTCGTCCTTACTTTGTTCACAAGTCCCAGCACGTCTGCTGCCGTCGCACCGCCGTCGTTCACGATGAAGTTCGCATGCACCTCGGACACCCTCGCACCGCCGAGCTTCGTACCCTTGAGCCCAGCATTCTCGATCAGCCGACCCGCAGAATCTCCATCGGGGTTGATAAAGACACTGCCTGCGCTTGGCGCGCCGAGCGGCTGGCTCTGCTTCCTGCGCTCAAGGCTGCGTTCCATCTCCGCTCTGATACGCACGGGTTCTGACGGCGAGAGACGCAGCTCTGCTTCCACGATGATACCGCGTGCCGACAGCCCGCTGTCCCTATAGCCCCACGTAATCTGATCCGCTCGTACTCGAACGAGTCCCTCTCGTGGGGCGAGCAGCGTCACAGATTCGGTTACCGAGCCGATCCATGCGTCTCGCGATCCCGCATTCATCGCAAGGGCGCCGCCCAGAGTCCCCGGAACGCCTACAGCGAACTCAAGTCCGGCCAGCCCGCGGGAGAACGCATCCTGCACGAGGTACGCAAGAACGCACGCAGCCCCGGCGCGGATGTACTCGCCATCACACACATGTCTCTTGAACTCCTTGCCGAGCACGAGGATCGCACCCCTGTACCCACGATCAGCGACGAGCAGGTTGGTGCCCTTGCCGACGACCGTGTACGGCACTTCTTCGGCGGCAAGGACAGCCAGCACGTCGGAGAGCGCCGGAAGGGTGTCGCACACCACGAAGAGATCGACCGGACCGCCGATGCGGAACGACGTATGCCGCATCATGGGCTCGTCTCGGTGTACGCTCACAGCCTCGAGAGCGGCAAGCGCCCGATAGGCCTCTGCTACTGACACGGTGCCAGCTCCGAAGACACCCGGGCCTGGAGCTCCCGCACGAGTTCACGGGCCATCGTTGTCACGTCGCCAGCCCCCATCGTCATCACGAGGTCGCCCTCGCGGACGCGGGAGCCAAGATAGCCACAGACATCTGTACGATGCGGGAAGTAGGCCGCCGAGGCGTGCGGCGAGCTCTGAAGCAGGGCATCCAGCACGGTCTTGCCGCTGACACCCGGAATCGGGGCCTCGCCGGCGCTGTAGACGTCCATGAGGACAACGCGATCCGCATCCATGAACGCGGCGCCAAAATCGTCCCCTAGCGCAGCGGTCCTGCTATACCGATGCGGCTGGAACACGACCCACACGCGCTCGAACCCGACCGACTTCGCAGCCGCAAGGGTCGCGCGCACCTCGGTTGGATGGTGCGCGTAGTCATCCACAACCGTGACGCCGCTCACTTCGCCGACCGTTTCGAAGCGCCGGTGTACGCCCGTGAATCCCGCGAGTGGCTCGACCGCATCTATGACGTTTAGTCCGAGTGCCCAGATCGTAGCGAGAACAGCAGTCGCATTGACTACCATATGGACGCCCGGAACCCCTATCCGTGCACGAACGGAACTCCCGTCCGGAAACCGGACGGTGAAGTGGTGCCCGAATGCCTCGGCCACGAACTCATCGCAGCGCACATCTGCATTCTCGGCAGTGCCGTAGGTGACAACCCTGCCGCGGGCATGCTCGGCCGCGAGCGATGGCAGCCGGGCGTCATCGGCACACACGACGGCGACGCCTTCTTCGGCGATGTTGCCGAGGAACGTGCCGAACGTCTCGACAACCTCATCGATGCCCGAGTAGTGATCGAGGTGGTCGGCCTCGACATTCGTGATGATGGCGAGGTAAGGGTCGAGGAAGAGGAAGGAACCGTCGCTCTCGTCCGCCTCGACCACGTAGTGCTCACCCAGACCGCAGCGCGCGTTCGCGCCCATGTCGTTGAGCTCGCCACCGATAAGGAACGTGGGGTCGAGCCCCATTCCAGCGATAGTGGTCGCGAGCATGGAGCTCGTGCTCGTCTTGCCGTGCGTTCCGGCGACGGCAAGCGTGCGGCTCTCTCGGCCGACGTGCGCCAGCATCTTCGCGCGCGGCCACACGTCGATTCCTCGCCGGCGCGCCTCGGCAAGCTCCGGATTCGACTCAGGGATAGCCGAGGAGATGACCACGACTTCAGGGGCACCGAGATTCTCGGCGGCATGTCCGATCGTCACCTGCATGCCGGAAGCGGCAAGCGCGCGCGCATAGCGCGAGTCCTTGAGGTCGGAGCCGGTCACAACGATTCCGCGGTCATGCATGACGCGGGCGATACCGCTCATGCCGGCACCACCGACACCTATGAAGTGTGCGTATGCAGTACTCAACGTGTGCTCCCTGCTACTTCTGCTTCTGCTGCGCGGCACGCCTGATCATCTCGACCACGCGGTTGCCGGCGTCGGGTCGACCGAGGGCGGCTGATGCCGATCCCATCGTCTCACGCTTCGCCCGGTCACGCACGAGTCCGAGGACCGCGCTGCCGAACGCGCCACCTTCGAGATCGTCGTCAGAAACCACGATCGCCGCCCCGCTCGCTGAGACTGCGCGCGCATTCAGCGTTTGATGATCATCAGTCGCGAAGGGATACGGCACCAACACCGACGCACGGCCGATTGCCGTGATCTCAGCGATGGAGGTCGCACCCGCACGGGCAACGACTACGTCCGCTGCCGCGATCGCATCACCCATCGCCGATATATACCCGTGCATCCGATAGCGCCCCGCCGGGTCCGCAAGCGCCTCGGCCATCGCCTTGGCGACGGAGGCGGCGTCCATCGTACCGGCGACATGAACCACCTGCAACCCCGTCTCGGCCGCGAGCGTCGGCCACAGGGCCGCCAGGGCCTCGTTGAGGTGACGGGCCCCTCTGCTTCCCCCGAAGACGAGCAGAACCGTCGCGTCCGGATCGAGTCCGAGCGCAGTACGCCCGGTGACACGATCGGCCTGTAGTACTTCCGGTCTCACCGGATTCCCAGTGAGCGTCACACGCTCAGGACGCTTGAGGTGCTTCACGGAGTTCTCATACGTGACACCGATGGCCGCCGCCCGACCCGAAAGGAGCCGATTCGCAAGCCCGGGCACCGAGTTCTGCTCATGCAGCACAAGCGGCGTCTTGTTGAGAACCGCCGCGATGCCTATCGGAAGCGAGACATAGCCGCCGAAGCCGACGACAGCGTCAGGTTTATAGCTGCGAAGCAGACGCCACGCCGAGACGACCGACGTGAGGACGCGAACACCCGAGGTCAATAGCGTCAGCGGATTCCCACGATCGAACCCGCGCGATGACACGGCGTGGAACGCAACACCCGCCTCGGGCACGAGACGGGCCTCCAGACTATCTGGCGTGCCGACGAACAGTACCTCGTCATGCCCGCTTTCGGCGAGCAGACTTGCCACCGTCAATGCCGGATAGATGTGTCCGGCTGTCCCGCCGCCGCTCAATAGAATCCGCACGAGCCGACCCCCTGGTCTGTGGTGGTTGTGAGAATCGGGAACGCTCATTGGCCTTCTCGCCGACCTCGGCCCGTGAAGCTACGGAACGAGCGTCGGCACGGCGCGCAACGCCAAGTACAAGGCCGGTACACGCGAGCGTGAAGATCAGCGAGGACCCGCCGTAGCTCACGAGAGGAAGCGGGATGCCGGTGATCGGCATAAGCCCCGTGACTGCCGCCATGTTCATCGCCGCCTGGGTGGCGATCATCGCCGTGAGGCCTCCGGCCAGCAGGCGATCGAAGGTGTTCGCCGAGGCAAGAGCGATTCGCACGCCGGCGTACGCGAACACGCCGAACGCGATGACGATCGAGAGCGTTCCGATGAGTCCTAACTCCTCGCCGATGATCGCGAAGATGAAGTCCGTGTGGGCTGCCGGCAGGTAGAAGAACTTTTGCTTAGAGAGGCCCAGCCCAACACCGGTAAGTCCGCCGGAGCCGAATGCGTAGAGCGACTGGATGATCTGGAAGCCATCTCCCTTGGGATCCTTCCACGGGTCCAGAAACGCCAGGAACCGCGAGAGTCGGTACTCGGCAGCGACTATCATGAGCCCCGCAAGCGCGCCGCCGGCCACAGCCATAGAACCGAGCAGGCGACCGCTGACATCGCCGAGCCATGCCAGCAGATACATCGAGATCACGATGGACATCGTTGTGCCCATGTCTGGCTGCAGCATGACGAACACGACGACCGGCGCCAGCACGAACGCGAGGCGTCCGGCAAGCTGCGCGCCGTTGATCTTCCCGCGCTTCCACTCGGCCAGCAACACCGCGCCCGCCATGATGCACCCGAGTTTCGCGAACTCGGAGGGCTGGATCGGCACGGGCCCGATGAGGATCCACCGCTGCGCGCCCCACTTGCCGATACCGAACGCGAACACACCGATCAGTCCAATTACCGAGACCCCCCAGATAAGCCACCCGAGCCGCTCGGGGTCACGGAGGAACCCAACGCCCCTGGCGCCGTAGCGAAGATCCAGTCTCGATCCAACGAACATAGCGGCAAGCCCAAGGAGCAGAAAGACAATCTGGCGCTTGAGGTGATACGCGCTATCGGCATGACGAACATAATCCGCCACCGACGACGCCGAGTAGATCATCAGCAGGCCGACAAGGACGAGGAACATCGTCGCGCCCATCAGCAGATACGCAGCGCTCTGCGCTCTCGCGCGCGTCATCGCAATTCTCCAGCCGCCGACAGGCCGGCAACCATCTGCCGAAAGACACGCCCGCGGTGTTCGTAGTCGTCGAACTCGTCGAACGAGGCGCACGCCGGTGACAGCAGGACGACATCCCCTGCGCGCGCAAGACCCGCTGCAACACTCAGTGCGTCTCGCATCCCGGCGGCTCGCGTGAGTTCGAATCCTTCGCATGACGCAAACGCTGCCTCGAACTCCGCTGCCGACTCCCCGAACACGACAGCCGCGCGACATCGGACCTGCACAGCGGCGGCAAGATCTCGGAAGTCGTTCCCCTTGTTGTGTCCGCCGAGAAGCAGGATCAACGGCCGCTCATCGAACGCCGTCAGCGCCTTGAGCACGGCATCGGGATTCGTCGCCTTCGAGTCATTGAAGTACTCGACACCTGCAACAACGCCAACCGGCTCCAGACGATGCTCGATCGGCCTGAAGGTACGCAGGCCTTCCCGAATGGCTGCGGCAGATACACCGATCGAGTGCGCCGCTGCGGCGGCTGCAAGCGCGTTGCTCACGTTGTGATCACCGCGGATCGGGAGTTCGTCGACTCCAAGCAGCTCGATCCGCAGAGCATCGTGTCCGAGCACAAGCATCCCGTCTTCGATGCGCGCAAAGGCATCGGCCCGTGCCCGGCTGACCGTCCGCACATCAACATCGCGCTCGCGCACGGGAGCCTCAAACGCAGCAGACCCCGGGTCGTCGATATCGATGACTGCCGTGTCGCCGGTGGTCTGGTTCGCGAAGATCCGGGCCTTGTCGGCGGCATAGACGTCGAGCGATCCATGCCAGTCGATGTGATCGGGTGTGATGTTAAGCAGCACCGAGACCCTCGGATGGAACCGCTCGGTCAACGCAAGCTGAAATGATGACACCTCGGCGACCAGGACCGTCGCCGGACCCACATCGCCGACCACGCTGACCGCCGCACGGCCGATGTTGCCGACCACCTCGGCCGGGAGTCCGGCCTCGTCCAACAGGTGCGCGATGAGCATCGTCGTCGTGGTCTTGCCATTCGTACCGGTGACCGCGATCCACGGTGACGCCGAGAGCCGATATGCCAGCTCGATCTCCGAGATGACAGCCGCATCGGTGGCACGCGCCGCTTGCATGAGGGCGCTTCCGGGAGGCAGCCCGGGGCTGGCGACGATGAGCGCAGTGTCGTCAGGCACCGACTCCGACCCGAGACGCACATCAACACCTTCGGCCAGAAGAGGCGCGACGCGGCTCTCGAGGTCACCACTGTCCGCACTATCGACCAGCGTCACCCAAACGTTGTGGCCTGACGCAGCGTCGCGTGCGAGCCTGTCCGCCACGGCACGACCGGATCGACCGGCACCGAGCACCACGACATGTCCTGTGATTATCTCAACCACGGCGTACCCACTAGCTCGTCAACGAACCGGCGATGTAGAGCGCGAACCCCGCGCCCGCAAGAATGCCGGTGATGATCCAGAAACGAACCATGATCTTCGTCTCCGACCATCCCTTCATCTCGAAATGGTGATGAATGGGAGCCATGCGGAAGATGCGCTTGCCGGTCAGCTTGAAGGATATGACCTGCAGCACCACCGAGAGGGTCTCCACGAGGTAGATGCCGCCGATGAGGACCAATAGCAGCTCGGTCTTGGTGACGATTGCGAGCGCTGCCATCGCAGCGCCAAGGCCAAGCGACCCGGTGTCGCCCATGAAGATGTCAGCCGGGAACGAGTTGTACCACAGGAATCCGAGGCACGCCCCGGCGACCGCCGCCGCAAACAGCACAACCTCGAGATTGCCCTGCCGGAACGCGATCGCTGCGTAGGCAAGCATGACGATCATGACACTGCCCGCAGCAAGACCATCAAGTCCGTCGGTTAGGTTGACCGCGTTACTCTCGCCTACAACCATGAACCAGACGAGAACCAAGTAGAGCCACGGCACGGTGATGCTGATCGACCCCACCTGGAACGTGGATGTCAGTATCCCGAGATCGAGATCGCCGACGAACGGCACCATGACGTGCGAGCTGAGTTGCGCCCAGTTGACCGCGGCAAGCCCGACGACGATCGCGACCACGGCTTGTCCGAGTATTTTTGCTCGCGGTCGCAGCCCGAGCGAACGCTCGTGCACCACTTTCGCATAGTCATCGATGAACCCCAGCAACCCGCAGGCAAGCATCGCAATGAGCGCGATGACGCCTCGCTTCCCCACCTCTCCAGTTCCGAGGTACACCGCTGAGACCACGAAGAGTATGAGAACGCCACCCATCGTCGGCGTTCCCTGCTTGACGAGGTGTCCCTGCGGCCCGTCCGCCCTGACCTGCTGCCCGATGTTGCGGTAGCGCAGTAGCCGGATCCACAACGGAAAAAGCGCCCCGGAAAGTGCAAGCGCGATCACAGCCACCAGGAATACCTGGTACGTCGGGTAACGCTCAATGGCAGGTATAAAGCTAAACATGAGGGTCAGTTATCCCATCGACTATGCGCTCAAGTCCCATGACGCGTGACGCCTTGACCAACACGACATCCCCCGCTGCGAGCATGTCGTCAAGCACCTCGCTTGCCTCATCCGGCGTGACGCACGGGCGGACCCGTTCGGCTGGCATGCCAGCAGCGAGCGCCCCGTCTGCGATGCGCTTCGCGCGTGGCCCAACAGTCACCAGAGCATCAAGGGAAAGCTCAGCAACATACTCACCCATACGGAAGTGCGCGAGCTCCTCGAGTGAGCCGAGCTCGGCCATGTCGCCAAGAACTGCGATGCGCTGGCGTTCCGCGGGAACGTCGACGAGGGCATCGAGCGCCGCCCGCATCGATGTTGGATTCGCGTTGTAGGCGTCATTGATGATGGTCACCCGTGACGCTGTCTGAAAGACCTCCATCCGCATTCCGGTGAACGTGGCCTCCGTGAGACCGCGGGCAACGTCATCCAGACTGACCTCCAGGTACAGGCCGACAGCTGCGGCAGCCAGCGCATTGTAGATGTTATGTCGTCCCGGAATCGGCAGTTCCACCCGGATGCTGCCCTGCTCGGTGCACAGATCGAATACCGGCGTACCGGTCTCCGAGAGATCGATGCCCGTTGCCCTGACATCGCACGTGTCCCCGAGGCCGTAGGTGGTAACAGCCGCCTGTGCACGCTTCGAGAGCGCAATCGACCACGAATCATCGCCGTTCAGGAACACCCGTCCGTTTTCCGGCACCGCCGAGACGAGCTCACCTTTGGCGGATGCAATGGCCTCCTCGCTGCCAAGGACTTCGATATGGCTCACGCCGACGTTGGTCACCAGTCCTGCTGTCGGCCCGGCGATCTCGGCGAGGCTCGCAATCTGGCCAGCCCCGCGCATCGCCATCTCCACCACAAGTACGCCGGTATCGGCACCTGCTCGCATGATAGTGAGCGGCGCTCCGAGCTCGTTGTTCATGTTCCCCTCGGTAGCAACCACGCGCATGCTCGTCCCGAGGACCGAACGTAGAAAGTCCTTCGTGGTCGTCTTGCCGGTCGATCCGGTGACGCCGATGACCGGACACATCAGCCGACTGCGATGATATGAAGCAAGCATCTGTACGGCTGCGGTGGCGTCTTCGACCAACACCAGCGCGACATTGTGCTTGCGCGATGCGCTGATGGCCTGCCTGACCTCGTCGTCATCACGGGTCACGATGATCGCCCGTGCGCCAGCTGCGAGTGCGGCGCCGATATATCCGTGGCCGTCGACGCGCTCACCGGTGAACGCAACGAACGCCGCGCCAGGTCCGACCTCACGAGAGTCGATTCCGAGCCCGTTGACCATCGTGTTCTCATCGCCAGCGAGCAGTTCGCCATTGGTGACTTCCACGAGTCTTTTGACCGAGAGTGTCAGCACAGGGACCTCAACTCCTCAGCCGCGACCTCTCGGTCATCGAAGTGGACTGTTCTGTCGGCGAAGATCTGGTAGTCCTCGTGGCCCTTTCCGGCAATCAGTACCGCATCGCCCGGCCGGGCCATCCTGAGCGCGTGCGCTATCGCCTTTCGGCGGTCGATCTCGACGGTCACGGCGCTATCCGCACCCCGAACGCCATCCTGTATCTGCAGAATGATGCCGACAGGATCTTCGCTTCTTGGATTATCGCTTGTAATGACCACAGCGTCAGCTGCCGAGGCGGCCGCACGTCCCATGAGCGGTCGCTTCTCGGGATCACGATCTCCACCGCACCCGAAGACCACGATCACGCGACCCGCGGTGACCTCACGCACGGCCGCAAGCGCCTTACCGAGGGAGTCCGGCGTGTGTGCATAGTCCACAAGGACGGTGAACTCCTGACCCGCATCGATACGCTCAAGGCGACCGGGAACCTGCGGAGCCTGCTCCAGACCCTTCACGACGTCTTCGAGGTTGATTCCCAAGGCGAGGGCTGAGCCAGCTGCGACGAGCGCGTTCTCGACGTTGTATGCGCCCGCAAGCGGCAACAGCACGGAATGCTGCTCGTCATCGAACACCAGATCGAACTGCGTTGAGGCGGGCCCGCCTACCTCGTCCTGAGCGCGAAGGCGCGCACTGCTCGACCGTCCGACGGTGAGAACGTCGGGCAGCGAGGATGCGAGTTCGACCCCCGCCGGGTCGTCGATGTTCACAACCCGTGCAGCCACATCAAGTTCAGTGAAGAGCCGGCGCTTCACAGACCAGTACTCCTCGAGCGTGTGATGATAGTCGAGATGGTCCTGCGTCAGGTTCGTGAAGGCAGCCACCGAGAATCGCGTTGCGTCAACGCGGTGAAGATCGATCGCATGGCTGGAGACCTCCATAGAGACGCCGGTTACGCCGGATTCCCTCATCCGGGCGAACAGTCCTTGAAGATCCGCCGACTCCGGCGTCGTTCTGGATGCCGGGATGCGCTCACCGGCAACTCGAGTCTCGACGGTGCCGATGATGCCTGTCACGTGTCCCGCAGCACGCATGATGCTGTCGAGGATGTACGTCGTCGTCGTCTTTCCATTCGTCCCGGTCACGCCGACGAGCCCGAGATGACGCGAGGGGAAGCCATAGATCCGGGCGGCGGCGAACGCAAGGGCCACGCGAGTGTCGCCCACCACAGCGTTCGGTATTCCGACTTCAAGTGGATGCTCCGACACCACCGCGACCGCGCCCCGGGAGACAGCGTCAGCGGCAAACGCGTGACCGTCATGCCGAAAGCCGCTGATGCAGAAGAACGCATCTCCCGGGCGGACGGCATCGGAGCGGTACGCAACGCCCGTGACGGGCGTCTCGGCGCCCGTCATCGAGGTCGTTTCTATATCACTGAGCAGCGCAGATAGCGTGGTTCGGTTCATGATCGCCTACCGCTCGGGAGCCCACCGATTCTAGCATAGGGCCCTGTGTTCAAAGCTCACTCCCCGCCGTCTTGTGTCTCGTTCGTTACCGCAGCATTCACCGTTCCGGTCGCCTCGGCCGATGGGGGCTTCGTGGGCGCCGGTGGAATCTTGAGGTGGTCCATGCAGTACGCGGCAAGCCGCGAGAACGAAGGTGCGGCAACCGTCCCGCCGTAGATCGAGTTCGACGGCTCATCGATGCTCACGATGATGAGCACGGCCGGGTTCTCTGCGGGGACAAATCCGGAGAATGACGCCACGTACTTGCCCGCTGCGTAGCCAGGTGTACCGTCCTCGCGCGCCTTCTGCGCAGTTCCGGTCTTCCCTGCCACCGTATAGCCGCTCACACGAGCTGCAGAGCCTGTCCCCTCGGTGATGACCGCGCTGAGCACTGAGCGCATCGAAGCCGCCGTCTCGTCGGAGATTGCGCGCCTCTTAGGCCATACAAGGGTCGTGTCGGGGGAATCCGGGAGCGCCTGCAAGAAGTGCGGGGTGACAAGCTCCCCGCCGTTCGCGATCGACGCAAGCGCTCTGGCCAGCTGCAGGGGCGTCATGCTGACACCCTGCCCGAACGGGATGTTCCCGATTGACGACGCCGACCACTGCGATGGTGGAGGCAGCCAACCGGTTGCCTCGCCCGGGAAGTCAACGCCGGTCTTCTCGGTCAGCCCGAACCGCACGAAGTAGTCGTAGAGACGATTCTCGCCGAGTGCGATTCCAAGCTTCACTGATCCCACGTTGGAGGAGTTCGTCACGATATCGGTAAGCGACCACGTGACCTGCCCACGGGGGTGCGACTCGTGAATCGTGCGACCACCGATCTTAAGCGTTGGCGGCAACACGAACTCGCTTGACGGCGTGAATAGCTTCTCTTCAATGACCGCAGCTGCGGTGAGCGACTTTATCGTGGAGCCGGGTTCGTACGTGTCGACTACCGGCCTGTTGCGAAACGCGCGTTCATCGGCCGATGCGAACGCGTTGGGGTCGAACGTCGGCGTGGACACCATTGCGAGGATTGCGCCGGTGTCCGGATCCATGATGAGCACCGAGCCACCCTTGGCGCCCCACTTCTCGACGGCCGCCTGCAGCTCGACGTGAGCCTGATACTGGATGTCCTTGTCGATCGTCAGCACGATGTTCTCGCCGTCAACCGCGTCTTCTTCAACCGAGACGCCGCCTGGGATCGGAACGCCCCGGGTCCCCTTCTCGGCGATGACCTTTCCGGGCGTTCCCGCGAGCACATCGTCGTAGTACTTCTCGATGCCTGCGAGTCCGGTGTCATCTACGCCGACGAACCCGAGTACCTGGCACGCGAGCTCGTTGGAGGGATAGACTCGCCGCGCGTCCTCCTGGAACCCAATGCCCGCGAGATCGAGCTTCTTGAGTGCGTCAGCACGCTCAACGTCTACCTTGCGCGCAAGGTAGACGAACGGCGCGTCCTTGTTGAGCTTGCCGAGGTATTCCTCGGCGGATCCGCCCAGAACCCCCGCGATGGCGGTTGCAGCTGCATCCTTGTCCACAACTGCAGTTGGCACCGCGTAGACGTCACGAGCTTCCATGCTCACCGCAAGCGGTTGACCCTCGCGGTCGTAGATCGAACCGCGCCTGGCCGGGATGTCCATCTCGCGGCTGCGCTGCTCGTACGCCATCGCAGCGTACGCCGGGCCATCGATTGCCTGAAGGAAGAAGAGTCTGACACCGACAGCACCCATGAAGACAGCGAAGGCCACCAGCAGCAGAACATAGCGGGCGGCTCGCTCGGGCCTGCGGCCTTTGGGAGCCTTCTTCGCTCCCTTTGGACGCGTCACGGCCGACTCACCGCGACGAGAGGCCGACGTCGCCTACGAGCAGGACCTGTGCCTCGCCGGCAGCAAGATCCATCACGCGGGACACGACCGCACCGAGACCCGCTTTGGGTCGCTGTGAAGCAGCAACTGCGGGTGTCTCGGCGACCTGCCCTGCTGTGGGAATGTCCATGTAGGTGACGCTCTGAGCCGATGTCATGTTGAGCGCAGTGCCAGCGATGGCTTCGATGCGAGACGGAGCACGAAGCGCACTCGCGTCTGCTTCTAGCGACTTGCCGGCAAGCTCCTCGGAGCGAATGTCCTCGCGGAGGGAAACCGCGTCAATGGCTGTCTCCTCGGCCTGCACGGCGAGCGCCACGCGCATCATGCCAACGCACGCGAGTGCCACCATCGCGACGCAGCAGATGCGAAAGAGCCCCGCTGATCGGCTCGAGGAGCGCGTGCAAGCGCGACCGCTCGCCCGGCTGGCCGGTACGAGTCGGAGGTGGGGACGGGCGACAGGCGTCCGCCTGTCATCGGCAAGCTTGCGCGCCGCTGATCCCATCTTCGCCTCCTCTGCTACGACTCAATCTGCGATGTTTGCTTCTCGGCCACCCTGAGATGCGCACTGCGCGCCCGCGGGTTGCTTTCAATCTCGACCGTCGTGGGTACGACGGGCTTCTTCGTGATGATTCGGAGTACCGGCTCGCGGCCGCACCTGCATACAGGCAGGTCTGGCGGACACACACACCCCTGGGACTCTTCGCCGAATACGCGCTTCACGATGCGGTCCTCGAGCGAGTGGTAGGTGATCACAGCGATTCTCCCGCCCGGGGCGAGCCACTTGATGGCAGCGCGCACTCCGCGCTCCAGTACCTCCATCTCGTGGTTGACCTCGATCCTCAGCGCCTGGAACGTGCGTCGCGCCGGGTGAGGTCCCGTACGACGGGCCGCTGCAGGAATCGCGTTCTTGATGAGATCGACCAACTCACCTGTCGTCGTCACCTGGTGGCGGCCCCGCGCGGCTACGACGAATGCTGCGATGCGCGAGGCCCACCGTTCGTCACCGTACTCGCGAATGATCCTGGTGAGATCCGCTTCGCTGTAGGTGTTGATGATGTCGGCCGCGGTAGGCTGCGAATTCGAGGGGTCCATCCTCATATCGAGGGGAACATCCTCCTGGTACGTAAAACCGCGGCCGGCGACATCCAATTGTGGCGACGATACGCCGAGGTCGAAGAGGAAACCGTCGACGTACGGAATGCTCGCATCAGCAAGCAATCGGTCGAGTTCGCCGAAGTTTCCCTTCAGTAGAACCACATGCTGGCCGAGGGGTAGTGTGTCTCGTGCTGCGGCGAGTGCGGCGTCATCTTGATCGATTCCCACGAGAATCCCCGTAGGCGCGATAAGCTCTGCAACCCGCTTAGCGTGTCCTGCCCCGCCCAAAGTGCAATCGACGATGATGGAGCCGTCGTGCAACTGAAGTTGCTGCGTCACCTCGGCCAGCAAAACTGGGGTGTGCCGATATTCCATTGTCAAGGCCTTACAGAATGCCGAGTTCGGCGAGTTCCCTGGTTACGTCCTCGATCCGGTCGGTCGTCTCACCGTTGTATGCGGCCCACTTCTCCGCGTCCCAGATCTCGATGCGATCCCCGTTGCCGATGACCGCGATGTCCTTATCGAGCTCCGCGTACTCCCGAAGGTTCGTTGAGATCGATACGCGCCCGGCCGAATCCAGCTCGGTATCCATCGCGCCTGAGGAGAAGAAACGCCGCACCTGGCGGAACTTCGGATCGAAGTCACCCCGCTCGGTCAGACGTCCGAGGAATCCGACGTACTCTTCCGAGGAGTGCACGTACAGGCACTTCTCGAGTCCTTTCGAGACGACCAGTCGTCCGGTCATCTCGGCGCGGAACTTGGCGGGAAGCGACAGGCGACCCTTGGAGTCCAGCGTGTGCTGGTGCTCACCGAGAAACATCCGTCCCTCCCCTGACCACTCCATCGGGACCCATTTCGACACCTAGCGGTGCCTCGATGGCTCAACTCTATGCCACTCTATCCCACTTTGCAACACTTTATGGGCAAGTTTCCCACAGTCCCACACGCGTCTGACACACGGTGACACCGCGAACCCTCCTTCTCTTGGTGGCGTCTTAGGTTTGCAGGCAGGATTCGGACGTTCACAGCGGAATAGAAGGAGTAGCCGGCACTGCTTTCCGGTGTTGCCCATTCATCGGGGCGAACGTTAGAATCGTTAGTAACATTCGCGGGGCGCGATGGAGGTGAATCACCCTTATGGCACCACTCGGCTACAACGTCGCGAGCATCGTCTTCAACATGCTTGCCGTCGCCTTCTTTGCGGTCGTCGCGATCGGCATCGGTTTCCTGGCATATGCGGCCAAGGAGATGAAGAAGCGCGAGACCAGCGCGGGCGAGTAACCCGCACGCTGTTACAGACATCGACGTCCCGACCACCCTGCGCTGACAGGTGGGTCGGGACGTTGTCTTTAAGGGAACAGACCCGACGAGGACGAAGTCGAAGGAGGCCATCATGCTCGCTCGAACACGTACGGTGCCCGGAGCGGTACGGCTCATCGCGGTAGTCGCTTCTCTTGCGCTCATTCTCGGGGCGGCGGGCTGTGGCGCGATCGACAGCCTTACCGGCACCCGCGCCGAAACAAGCTCGAGCGATCCGTCGATGGGTGCGCCCTACCTGTACGGGGACTCAGCGAAGGATGGCGGCGGTGCTGTTGCTGGTGCTCCCTACGCGGACGAAGGTGTTGCCGCTCAAAACGCGGTCGGTGATGTGGCAACCAACGTGACCGATGCCGACAGGCTCGTGATTCGCAACAAGGCACTCCGCATCGAGGTCAAGAAGGTCGCCGAGGCACTCGACCAGGTGAAGGCGGCCGCCAAGGCGCACGACGGCATCATCACGAACATGCAGGTGGCAAGTGACAACGGATCGCCCATCTTCCGTTACGCCGACTCCGGGGTGCCGTCCGATGGCGCTCCCCTTCTCGGCTACGTGACCGTGCGCGTCCCCGCTGATGCCTTCGCTGCGTTCGTCGATGAGGTCTCGAAGATTGGGACCGTGCGGTTCCAGGCGGAGTCGAGTGATGACGTGACGCAGCAGCACGTCGACCTTAAGGCGCGCCTTGAGAACCTGCGTGCCCAAGAGAAGCGTCTGCGCGAGTTCTTCGACGCGGCCAAGAATGTGACCGAGATGCTGGCCATCGAAAGCGAGCTTGCGCGGGTCCGTGGGGACATCGAGTCGCTCGATGCTCAAGTGAAGTACCTGGAGCGCCAGGCCGCGATGGCGACCGTCACGATCGACCTCTCCGAGCCGCAGGCAATCGTCCGCCCGGACGGCGAGGACTGGGGATTCGGCGATGCGATCACCACCGGCTTCCGCGGTGCCGCGGGCGCGATCCAATTGCTGATCGTGCTCACCATCACGCTCTCCCCGTATGCACTGATAGTCGCAGCGCTGTTCTTCGTGGTTCGCGCGATCATCCGCGCACGGCGCAAGCGGGTTGCAGGCAGTGCCTTGAGCGCAACTACCGAGGAACCTGTGGTGACGGAGTAGCATGCTCAAGCCACGTGTGAGGATTCCATTGTGGGCGGCGGCGGCCATTCCGGCCGCCGCCTACCTTGTACGCTCCATCGTGCGGGGCTGGAACTTCGCCCCCGACCTGCCGCTCGATGCGTTACTCGGCGCGCTCCTGATCCTGCTCGCGGGAATCGCCTACTGGATTCGCACGACGGGACCTGAGAACGGCGGCGAGCACCTGACCGCCGAGATGGAGGACCAGGACGATCACGAATGCGGCTAGTGGGAGGACGATGAGATCCGTCGTTGGGTCAAGCGAGACCTGCCCGGGTGCTCCGACGCCGCTCACGAGTGTGAGGTAGCCACCGAGCGCTACGCCAATGGCAGCTCCAAGCGCCCAGGTGAACGACCACCCAAGCGCTGGCGCCAGTCTCATACGCTGTCGGTTGCGATCGACGAGCACGGGATTAACCCTTCTCGTACGGCTTCCCTACCGCAGCCGGACCAACCGAGCGACCAACCACACCGGCAAGCACGATGACCGTCAGGATATACGGGAGCATCAGGAAGAACTGTGGCGGGATGTTGATCTCGCCACGGAATATCTGCAGCTTTATCTGCAGCGCGTCCGCAAAACCGAAGAGCAGCGAAGCGCTGTAGGATCCGACCGGCGTCCATCGTCCAAAGATGTTCGCCGCCAGAGCGATGAAGCCGCGGCCGTTCGTCATGTTCTCGGTGAACGAACCGACTTGCTCGAGCGTTAGGTTGGCGCCGGCAAGGCCAGCGAGCGCGCCGCTCATCAGCACAGCTACCCAGCGACCCTTGAGCACGCTCACGCCAACGGTGTCGACGGCCCTCGGATGCTCCCCGAGTGCGCGCAGATGGAGACCCCACCGCGTGTTGTACATGGCCCATTGCATCAGGATCGCGATCAGTATTGCCAGGTACACGATCGGCGTGTGCGACAGAAACACCGTGTTCACCCAGTGCCAGAGCCCGCTCATGAAGTCGCCTGTGCCGCGCTCCGACGCGAAGCGGAAAATCGGCTTGATCGTCGTGACCGCGTCGGTCGTACCCGGGTGGCCGTAGATGATTTCCATGAGGAACCCGGTAAGCCCGAGCGCAAGGATGTTGATGGCGGTACCGGACACCACCTGGTCGGAGCGAAGGTTGATGGAAGTGAACGCGTGAATCGCGGCGATCGCCACACCGGCGATGACTGCCGCAATGACGCCGAGCCACGCGTTACCCAGAGCGAGGGCCACTACGACTCCCGCAAACGCGCCGCAGAGCATGATGCCTTCGAGTGCGATGTTCACAACCCCGGAGCGCTCACATATTGTGCCGCCGATAGCCGCAAGTGCTAGCGGCGTGGCCATTCTGAGCGCAGAGGCGAAGAGATCCGGTGTGATGATGTCACCCCACATGAGCTGTCGCCTCCTTCTGACGCTGCTTGACGAAGTACGTGATGATGCCCTCGGCTGCGACAAAGAATATGACGAGCGCCTGCACGATCAGGATGATCTTCTGCGGAACATCGGCCATGAGCTGCATCGTTCCAGCCCCGGCCGAAAGGGCACCGAACAGGAGTGCCGCGGGGATTACCGCAATAGGATGATTCTTTGCAAGGAGCGCAACGGCGATTCCGGTGAACCCGAAACCTGACGAGAACTGATCGAAGAGCCTGTGGTGCACCCCCATGACCTCGACCCCTCCCGCAAGTCCGGCGAGCGCGCCGGAGATGCAGAGCGCCTTGACGGTCGTCCACTGGACCGAGATTCCACCCGTCTGGGCGGCAAAGGGGTTGTAGCCTACTGCGCGGTTCTCATACCCGAGCGTCGTGTACTTGAGGACCCACCAGACAACAACCGCCGCAACGATGGCCACGAGAATCCCCATGTGTCCTCTGCCGAGCTTGAGGAACGGCATAGCCTGAACCGTCGCCTCCGAGAAGAGCGACTGTATCCTGGGTAGCTGCGCCTCGACAGGCAGCAACCCCGTCTGCGGAATCTGTCCCGGAGACTTGAGGGGACCGATAACGAGGTACGAGACCAAGTACCTCGCGATGTACGTGAACATCATTGTTGTGATGACTTCATGGGCGCCTATCCGTGCTTTGAGTATCGCGGGGATGAACGCCCAGGCGGCTCCGGCCACCATAGCGGCGACGATCAGAAGTGGAAGGACGATGTACCACGCCTGCCCCACGAGCAGAAGGCCCAGCCACGCTACGGCCAGGCCACCCATGAACAGCTGTCCTTCGGCACCGATGTTGAA
>CAKMKD010000101.1 GCA_927439865.1 uncultured Coriobacteriia bacterium
CCTCGTAGTCGCCGTCTGCGAGCACGCGAGCGAGCAGATCACGCGTGGGCGGATCGTCATCGGCGATGAGAACCCGCTGCCGGTGCGACGCCTCCGCAACGCCAATGACCATGCCGCCGCCGGATTCCGAGGTACCGATAAGCATCTCGTCGCCGCCTGACCCGCCCCACGGCTTCGGGAAGCTCACGCGCGCGCTCACGGATGTGTCCGCCGCTGGCGCTTCCTCCCACGCCTGTGCCTGGCTTTCTGGCGCGTGCTCCTCCTCCACGAGCACCCGCTCGTAGACGTCTCGCACCGTGAAATCGAGTGACCGCACCTTGTCGATGGCGCTATCGAGCAGCAGGTACGATCCGCGGTCGCGTAGCCGCTGCCTGATCGTCGCCACGGGCACGCCAGTGCGGATCCACTCGGCCACATCGCGGTCGAAATCGAGGATCTCCTGCACGCCGATACGACCCCTGAAGCCCTCGTGGCACTCGGGGCAACCGACAGCGTGTGCGACCTCCTCGGGGATGTCGTCCGTGAACGGCGCAAGCAAGGCGCGCTCTTCCTCGGAGATGGGCGACACCTCCCTACAGACGGGGCACAGACGCTTGAGGAGTCGCTGAGCCACGATGCAGAGCACCGAATCGGCCATCATCCCGCGCTCGATGCCGAGGCGCTCGAGGCGGAAGATCGCAGTCGTGGCATTCGAGGTGTGGAGCGTCGTTACCGTGAGGTGACCCGTTGACGCAAAGTCGAGCGCCGTTCGCGCCGAGAAGGTGTCACGGATCTCGCCGAGGTACAAGACGTCGGGGTCCTGGCGCACGGACGACTTCAGTAGACTCTCGAACGTGACGCCCGCCTTCTCGTTCACCTGCTGCTGGTTCGCGCGGGTGATGACGTATTCCACCGGGTCCTCGACCGACATGAGGCTGCGCTTGTCGGCATCGATGCTCGTGAGAACGCTGTAGAGCGTCGTGGTCTTCCCTGAGCCGGTCGGACCGACCATGAGGATCATCCCGTGTGCGCGGTCCGCGTAGCCGTAGAGCTTCCCGGACTGCTCCTCGGTCATGCCGAGTTCAACAAGCGTCTTGGGCTTGGTCGAGGTGTCGAGAACCCGGATGACCAGGCTCTCGCCGTACGGCCCGGAGGTAGTTGCAAGGCGCATCTTGAGCCGCTTACCACCCACGGTCGTCTCGACCATGCCGTCCTGCGGGCGCCGACGCTCTGCGATGTCGAGACCACCGATCGCCTTGAAGCGCGAGATAAGCATGTGAGCGGTCTGGCGCTTCACCGTCATCATGTCCCGCATGTCGCCGTCGATGCGGAAACGAATGTGACACGAACTCTCTTTCGGCTCGATGTGAATATCGCTCGCATGCTCACGTACCGCCGAGAGGATCAGGCTGTTCGCGATGAACACGATCGGCCGCGACTCCAGGTCGCCGGCGATAGGCTCGCTCTCCTCCATGAAGCCGGTCTCTTCGCGTGGTTGCTCGGCAACCACAGGCTCCTCGCGGCGCTGCTCCAGACCCCCATAGCGGAAGAGCGCGCGAATCGCCTCCGGAGGGGCGACCGCAACGCGGGCCGCGCCGTCGCCGGCATGGCGAAGGACAGCATCAAGGAGATCCCAGTTGAATGGATTTGCGAGCACATAGATGACCGACCCGCCGCGTCCCACCGGCACGATGAGGTTCTTGCGGCAGAAGGCGACCGGGAGCGTCCCGGCGACCACCTGGGTCGCGTCGAGCACCGGGATGAACTCAAGCTCAAGCTGCTCGGCGACGGCGATCGCCATCTCCTCGGCGGTGAGACCGATCGCTCTGGCCGAGGCGTAGATGTCGTCGGGATGCATCGCGGCGATTGCCGCGAGCCCGGACTCGGTCGCTCCCGCGATTCGCGCAAGCCTGCGCCGGAAGCCGGCGAAATCGTCAGCGGGCTCACGCACCGACGGTGCGCACGACTCCTCCTCGATATCGCACCATGCACGAGCCACGTCGAGGCGCTCGGATACTTTTTGAACGAGTTCCTCGCGCGAGATGGGTTTCACGATGTAGTCAACGGCACCGCACGCAAACGCCCTGGCCTTGTCGCGCGCATCGCTGAGCGCTGTCATGAAGATGATCGGGGTGGCCTCGGCAAGCTCAGCCGCCTGAAGCGATTCGCAGAATCCGTAACCGTCGACCTCGGGCATCATCACGTCGAGCAGAATCAGATCGGGATGCTCTGTACGAACCAGGTCGAGGGCTTCGTACGCATTGGCGGCCTGGATGATCCGGTAGCCCTCGTCGCCGAGCATGAGCGCCACGAGATCCCGGATGTCTGGATCGTCGTCGACGCTGAGAATCGTGATTTCCGGAATGTCGGCCACCGGTGCGAATCCTTCCGTCACTCGTCCACAAACACGACTTCAACGACCTCGATGTACGTCCGCATCTTGCGCGCGGCAACGATCACAGACGGTCCATCCGCAGCACGAGCAGCCGTCTCGATCTCGGTCCCGAAATCGGTGATGGGGTCGAATCCGTAACCCCCGCCGGAGCCCTTGATCGAGTGACCCATCGACTGGATCGTCTCGAAGTCGCCGTCGGCAACAAGTGACTCGATCGTGTCTGCATCCGCGCTCCGACGCTCCAGAAAGCGGGGAATCAACTCTTCAAGCGTGCGATCTACATGGGCGAACGGACGGTCCGGTTGCGCCGTGCTATTCTCCCCGGTCATCCCGGTTCACCTCCATCGAGTACCGCTCCAGTGCGTCCAAGAGTACCTGCTTCTTTATCGGCTTCGTGAGGTGATCATCGCAGCCCGCATCAAGGCTCTTCTTGATCTCTTCTTTGAGGGCGAATGCTGTGAGCGCCACGATCGTGACATGCGCATCGCCCGCGCCTTCAAGCTCACGGATGCGCCTGGTAGCTTCATATCCGTCCATCACTGGCATCTGCATGTCCATGAGAACCAGGTGGAACGGCTCCGCTGCCGCCTGGAACGCATCTACTGCCTCAACACCGTTCTCGGCAACCGTCACCACGTGCGGCGTCTTGCCGAGGTGCGTTATCATCAGGAAGCGGTTGTCCTCCGAGTCCTCGACAAGCAGGATTCGCATCGGTGCGGCCGCAGGGCCGATCGGCGCTTCCGGCGCGACTGGACCTTCGTCGACCGGCGCGGTCGTTGTCGTGACGACCTCCGACGAGCCAAGCTTGATACCCCGCGTGGCAGCTGCGGCGGCTATCGCCTCATGCAGGTCAGCACGCTTGACGGGCTTCATCAGGTAATCCGAGACACCGAGCTCCCTGAGGCGTCCTGAAAGCGAGATCGCGTCCGAGGAAAGCATGACCACGCCGGTCTGCCGAAGGGTGGGGTCACGGCGGATGAGCGCCAACAGCTGCATGCCGTCCATCCCGGGCATCCGGTTGTCGAGCACGACCACGTCGTGCGACCTGCCTGCTTTCACGGCGCGAGTGAGCTCATCGAGGCCGTGCGGGCCATCCTCGGCTTCCACGCCGATCGAGCCCCATCCCGCGAGCATCTCGCGCACGATCAGCCGATTCGTCGCGTTGTCGTCGACCACCAGCACCCGCAATCCGTCTAGGCGGCACAACTCGGGCCCCTGCGGCACGAGCGAGGCATCCACCCTGCTCACCGGTATCGTGAAGTGGAAGGTGGCACCCTCTCCCTCGATGCTCGTCAGGCCGATGCGTCCGCCCATGAGCTCGACAAGCCGCCGCGAGATGGTGAGCCCGAGCCCTGTGCCGCCAAAACGCCGGGTCGTGGATGAGTCGGCTTGCTTGAAGCTCTCGAAGACCGCTTGCTGCTTCTCGGGCGGGATGCCGATGCCGGTGTCGGCCACCGAGATCGCCAGGTTGAACCCGTCAGGGACACGGTCGGTCTCGGCAGCATTCTCCACGGTGACCAGCACCTGGCCCACATCAGTGAACTTGATGGCGTTCCCAACCAGGTTGGTAAGCACCTGACGGAGCCGATCGGGGTCGCCCTTGATCTTCGTCGGCGTTCCCGGCGCAATACGCGAGAGGAGTTCGACGTCCTTCTCGCGAGCACGTATCCCGAGCACGGTGACCGTCTTTTCCACTACCTCCGCGAGGTCGAAGGGAACCGACTCCACATCGAGCTTGCCGGCCTCGATCTTGGAAAGGTCGAGCACGTCGTTGATGAGCACGAGCAGTGACTCA
>CAKMKD010000102.1 GCA_927439865.1 uncultured Coriobacteriia bacterium
TCTCGCGGATTCGAATCGATGCTCTTACGCATGGCCTCGGTGGGAAGCGAGAAGCCGAGAAGCGGCGCACCCCCGACGATGAACTCCGCGAGAGAAGAAGCCGACGCTCTCCGTTCCCACGATGCGCTCATGGCTTGCGACGCTACCGAAGGGTAAGGGGCGCGGTGCAAGCTTCGAGACGCGCATCTGGTGGTCGCCCGGAAGCGCTGCGAACACGATCGCGCGTGGATTGAGCGACGCCGGCTACGCGACGCCGCCCAAAGGTGAGAAGTTCCTCGTCACGGGACGGTTCGGACCGCTCAAGGAGGGCGAGATCGAGCGCGCACGAGAGTGGGGCGCGATGCTCGGTCGGTCGCTCGGCGTATAGGACGGCACACCAAGGAGAGAGCACATGGCTGCCACCGCGTTCGGCGTGTTCTTGCTGCTGCACGGCGTCATCCACCTGGGGTGGGTCAGTCCTAAGCCGGCCGACCCGAACTACCCGTTCGTGACGTCCAGCTCGCGACTGCTGCCCTTCATTCCCGAGAAGGTACTCGGACCGCTTGCGGTCGTACTGGTGACGCTCATCGTGGTGTCATTCGCGCTCGCGGCCCTCGGCATGTTCGGCGTACCTGCGCTCGCGCAGATCTGGCGCCTGCCCGCCACGATCGGCGCAGTGCTCTCGCTCATCATGTGCGTGGTGTTCTGGCACCCGTGGTTCATCATGGGGCCGGTGCTTGACCTCGCGATTTTGGCCGTTGTCGTGACGGGCTGGCCTAGTCACGCATCGTGACCTCGATGAGGTGGTAGCCGAACTGCGTCTTCACCGGGCCGTGGACCACGCCGACGGCCTCGTTGAAGCAGACGTCGTTGAACTCGCGAACCATCTGGCCTGGTGCAAACACGCCGAGGTCGCCGCCATCGTGGCCGGACGGGCACGACGAGTACGTGCGGGCGATCTCGGCAAAATCGGCGCCATCAGCGATCTGCTGCTTGAGGTCGTTTGCCTGCTCCTCGGTGGAAACGAGGATGTGACGGGCTGCTGCGCGGGTCATGTGCATCTCCTGTCCTGGTTACCTGACGTGGCGATTATGCCTGCCGAGGAGCGCTCGCGCCACCGCGAAGCGCGCTATAGTTGCCCGCAGGGTCGCACCAGCACCGCCGAGGAGTAGCCGCGTGAAGGATCGATACAGCCAGCCGCTCTTCATCGCCGCAATCGGGCTCTCGGCGTTCACGCTCTTCACGCTCGAGCTGCAAGCCGGCCGCCTGGTGCTTCCACTCTTCGGCGGGACTCCTGCGGTGTGGACGACCGTGCTCTGCTTCTTCACCGGCGTCGTGTTCCTCGGCTACGCCTATGCGCACGTGATCGCTACGCGGCTCGGTCCGCGCGCAGGTGGAGTGGCGCACGTCGCGATTGCGGCCGCGGCCGTCACGGGAACGCTGCTGGCTCCGCGCGAGCTTGGGGGGCTGCAGTTCCCCGGCCTCGACCCTGCGCTCAACGTGCTTGCGCTGCTGGCCGTCGTCGTTGGGCCGCCCGCATTGCTGCTCGCGACGACAACGCCGCTGCTCTCCGCATGGTTCGCGGGCCGGGGACGCGATCCCTGGTGGCTGTACGCAGTCTCGAACGGCGCGAGTCTCGCGGGGCTCCTCGCCTACCCATTTGTCATCGAGCCGTTCGTGCCACTCTCGGCGCAGCGAACAGCGCTCTTGGTGCTGGTCGCGCTCTTCATGGCGCTGCTCGTGGGAGTCGTCGCCAGCGCGCCCCGCGGCATCCATGCCGAGCGACCCTCGCCTGCGACTCCGCGCCCACCATTGGCCCGCGTGGCTGCCTGGGTGTTCGTTGCGGCGATTCCGGCCGGGCTTCTCTCGGCCACCACGACGGCGATCGCAACGGACCAGGTCTCGACGCCGCTGCTGTGGGTGGGGCCGCTTGCGATCTACCTCGGCAGCTTCGTGATCGCATTCTCCGAGCGCGGCCGTCGCGTCCTCCCACTGGCCGAGAAGCTCGTGCCCGCCGCGGTGACCGTCACATGGGTGACATTCGTCGCGCGCGTGAGCTGGTCGGTGCCCGTGCTGCTTGCGACGCTCCTTGGCGCCTTCGCGATCATCGCGGTAACGGTGCACGGCCGCCTCGCACTCTCGCGCCCCCATGACGCGCATCTCACCGGCTTCTACCTCGCGGTGTCCGGCGGGGGCCTGCTCGCAACGGCGTTCGTCGCACTCCTCGCGCCACTCGTTTTCAGCGGCGTCTACGAGTACCCGATTCTGCTCGTGGGCGCCCTGGCAGCGCTCGCGATCCTGCCCGGGCCAGCGCGGCCCTCGCCGAGCGGACCCGGCGCGATGCTTCGCGCTGCGGGCATCCGGCTGCTGCCGTTCGTGATCGTGGGTGCGGTGCTGCTCACTACGATGACGGCCGACTCGCAGCTGCTCTTCGCCGGCGTGGTGCTCCTGTTCGGCGCGCTGGTGATCCTCGTGTCCAGCGGGCCTCGCAGTATGGCGGTCGGCACAGCCGTGGCGATCGTCACGCTGATGCTCGTCTTCTCCCCGCCGTATGAGGTTCGCGTCCGCACGTTCTTCGGCATCACCGAGATTCGCTCTGCCGAGAACGGCACCGCCTTTTCGGAGATACACGGCACGACGCTCCACGGCATTCAGTTCACCGATGAGCGACGCAGCGAGCCGACGGCGTACTTCGTGCGCTCGGGCCCGCTCGGGGACGTCTTCGCGGAGCTGCAATCGCGGCGACCGGACGGCGCAAGCATCGGCGTCGTGGGCCTGGGTGTCGGCACGATCGCCGCGTACGGGCGACCGATCGACACCATGACGTACTTCGAGGTCGACCGGGCGGTAATCGACCTTGCCCGGGACACCCGCTACTTCACGTATCTCGCCGACGCGCCGACTCCCCCGCGAGTCGTTCTCGGCGATGGACGTCTCTCGCTCACGGCCGCACCTGCGGGCTCCTTCGACGTGCTGATTCTGGACGCGTTCTCCTCGGACGCGGTGCCCGCACACCTGCTCACGCGCGAGGCGATGCAGGCGTACAAGCGGGTCCTTCGGCCCGGCGGCGTCATCGTCTTCCAGCTCACAAACCGGCACTTCGACCTCACGCCAGCTGTTGCCGAGACGGCCCGCTCGGTCGGCCTCCAGTCGAGGACGAAGGAGTACACACCTCCGGACGCCGATCGAGAGCAGCTCGGCGCTCAGGCATCGCGATGGCTGGTGACCGGAACGCCGGAGGTGATTGCGGGCTTCGATGCTCGCGGATGGACGAGGCCGGATCGAGGGCGGATTCTGACCGACGACTACACAAGCATCCTGCAGCTGCGCTGGTAGCCGAGAGCAGCGCGAATCCCAAGGTTGACGTTTCGTACACCGTACTATACGATGCGGTCAGACTAATCGTACAGTGTACGACACACCGGAGGGACGACCATGCTTTCCGCACTCAGGACCCGCGACTACCGACTGCTCTTCTCGGGGCAGGCGATCAGCCATATCGGCGATCAGTTCAACCTCATAGCGCTGCCGTGGCTCGTGCTGACGCTCACGAACGATGCGCTGCAGCTCGGCCTGGTGCTCGCTGCCGCGGGCGTGCCTCGCGCCCTCCTCATGCTCGTCGGAGGCGCCTGGGCAGACCGCCACTCCCCCCGCACCATCATGCTTATTTCCGACGTGCTTCGCTTCGTGATCACTTTCGCTCTGGCCGTGGCGATCCTCACCGGACAGGCGCAGATCTGGATGGTCTACGTGATCGCAGTCGCGTTCGGTATCGTGAGCGGGTTCTTCATGCCGGCCGCTGAAGCGGCACTTCCGCGTGTGCTTGCAGACGACCAGCTGGAGAGCGGCAATACGCTCATCATGGGCAGTGGGCAGGTGGCGAGCTTCATCGGGCCGGTTGCGGCAGGCACACTGATCGCTCTCTTCGGTGCTGGCCAGGGACAGGCGGCCTCTGTCGTTGGAATCGGTGTCGCATTCATGATGGACTCGCTCTCATTTCTGGCTTCAGCACTTTTCTTGCTGTTCATGCGTCGCTTGCCCGCGCTCAACGCTCACCCCGACACGCATCCCCTTGCGGACGTGGCGGCTGGTCTGCGATACGCGTGGAAGAGCGAGCGCATGCGCATGATGGTGCTCGTCCTCGCGCTCGCGAACTTCCTGATGGCCGGACCGATGTTCGTCGGCCTGCCCGTGCTTGCCCAGGGGCGCCTGGCTGGCGGAGCTGCGGCGCTTGGGATCATCTTCGGCGCGTACGGATTCGGCTCCCTTGCAGGCATGGCTGCAGCAGCCGGGCTCCCTCGCATCAGCGACCGCTCATTCGGGTGGCTCGTCATCGCGATGATGCTCGGTTTCGCAGGCGTCATGGGGATGCTCACCCTCGTCAGTGCCACCTGGATTGTCGCGGCGATGATGGTGCTCGTTGGAATCGGCAACGGGTACGCGTCCATCGTGCTCATGACGTCCCTCCAGCGAATGACCGCTCCCGAGTTTCTCGGCCGGGTGATGTCGCTCGTCATGCTCGCGATGGTGGGCTTGATGCCGCTTTCAATGGCACTTTCAGGAGCGGTGCTCCGACTCTCGACGAACGCGCTCTTCGCCGGCTCGGCCGCCGGGTTCGCGATTGTCGCGGTGATGGTGCTGGTGAAGCGTTCAGCGTTGACCGTGCAGGGAGGGCATCTCTCGGCTGAGCAGCATGTCGCTAAACCCGTGCTCGCTTCGATCGAGTAGCACGTGCGATGCTGTGGCAATGCAACGCACGGCAGAGCGAGGAGCTCCCGCACTATGGCCGATGTCGACAATCGGAACACACCGCGCCGACTCGGCCCGGAGGGGACCGCCGAGGTGGTCGTGCACTCGCAGAACTCGACGTTTCAGTCGATACGCGTCATCGACATCGGCTACCGGCGGATCCTGCAGTTCGAAAAGACGCGACAGTCGTCGATGTACCTCGACAACCCGTTCGAGACGGACTTCGAGTATCCCGGGTACTTCCACGTGGCGATCGCAATCAAGCCGGATGCCGCGAGCGCGCTCATGATCGGCCTCGGCGGCGGGACGACCGCCAAGCGCATGTGGCGCGACTACCCGGAGATGCAGATCGACGCGGTCGAACTCGACCCCGCGGTAATCGAAGTCGCCCGCACGTACTTCGAGCTCCCTCATGACCCGCGACTGAGGGTGATCGTCGACGAGGGCCGCCACTACATCGAGACCACAAGCGGTGCGTACGACATCATCATCATCGACGCGTTCGACGACGACCGCATACCGCCGCCGCTCACCACCGAGGAGTTCCTGTGGGCGGTTCGCGGGCGCCTTGCCGAGGATGGCGTGCTCGCCTACAACGTCATCGGCTCACTCATCGGCAACCGCTCGAAGGCGTTTCGGAGTCTGCACCGCACGCTTGCGAACACGTTCCGCCGCGTGTGGGTCTTCAATGCCGACGAGGGCGTTGAGGCGAAGGGCAACAACCTCGTGGTGCTGGCGAGCGACTCCCCGCTTACCGCACACGAGCTCCGCGATCGTCTCGCTTCTCGCGTCGATGGTCGGGTCACCGTACCGGCGTTCGAGCACTTCGGCGACAACCTGTACGAGGGTCCGATACGCAGCGGAGACGTGCCGATCCTCTCGGATCCCCCCGACCGCCGATAGCGCTGACAGGGAACGGCTCGCTAGTGGCAGTCGATGCAATCGACGTCGCCGGGCCACTCGATGTAGCTGTCCGACGATGGCACACTCATGAGAACCTCCGCAGGGACGAGCGTTGCGGTATGGATTGCCTCATCATCGCCGTGCGGACTCGCCGCGTTGTGACACCCCGCAGTGGTGCACTCCTTGGCGGGAGTCACCTCGGCCGCATGGCATATCTGGCATGAAGTCCGCGTGTCACCGGCAACGGTGGTTGAAGCTGTGCTGTGGAGCTTCGCGAGGCCGGCTATCGACGCAAAGTGGCACTCCGCCGTGGTGCAGGAGTTCGCGGGACTCGTATGGGCGGCGTCCGCCTCGGCGTGCATCGGCGCGGTCGAGGTCCCCGCGTGGCAGTCGTTCTGGGCGCAAGTGGTGCGGTCCCAGTTCGGGCTCAGCGACGCACGCGGGCTCGGGTGGCACTCGGCGCAGCCGAGATCGTTGCCCGAGCTCGTGGGCTTCGCGTGCTCGGAGCCAAGCTCGACTTCATGGCAGTCGGTGCACGCAAAGGGGCCGTAGCTCTGGCCGAGGATGGTGATGGGTGCGTCTTCTGGCGTGCCGGTGTGGAGAGCGACCGAGTAGGAGCCCGGGTCGTGCACGTTGTTCGCGTCTGCAGGACCGTACTCGTTGCCGTGGCACTCGTAGCAGCTCATCGAGACGTCGGCGCGGGAGTGCCCGGGCGTGGTCTTAAGGTAGAGCCAGTTCTTCCCCACCCCGTTCGGGCCGGAGCCCTCGGCCCCGCCGTCGCGGCGCAGGCCTTCTACCTTCGCTGTGGCCGGCACCGCGGTGTAGGTCGCGGCGACCGAGTCCCAGCCGAGGGTTTCGGAGGTGACGTGGCAGGTCAGGCAGAAGCGCCTGACGGATTCGGGTCCTGCGCTCGCGGTCGTGTCGAGACCTGCGCCGAGCGCGTCAGAAAGGAGCGTCTTGTTGCCGCGGCTCGAGCCGTGCGGGTTGTGGCAGTCGTAGCAGGGAAGCGGCGAGTTCGGGGGCAGCGTGCCGCCGGGGGACTTGATGCGGTGGCCGCCCGAGGCGAGATCGGAGACGTCTGTCGCCTCGTGGGTGACGTACTGCTTGATATCGCTTGCGCCCGCCATCGAGCCGTCGTGGCACTCGAAGCAGAGCGCGGCGTAGTCTCCGGTCGCGCGGTCTGTCGCGACGCTTGCCGCGCTCGAGGGCGCGAGGGTGGCTGCAAGCGAGTCGTAGCGCGAGGCCGAGCCGTGCGCGTTGTGGCAGTAGAGGCAGTCGCCGGCGGTGCGGGTCTCAGCGCCGCTTCGGGCCGGGATCGCGAGGTGCGCGTTGGCCGATGCGCTCGTGTAGACCGAGGCACCGGCGAAGGTACCGGCCGTCGGGTAGCCGCTCGCGTCGCGCGAGGGGTTCGAGAGCGCGGGGTAGGTGCCCTTGGTCTTGTACCAGTCCTGCGCGTCGTTGTGGCACGCGAGGCACCAGCTGTTGTCGGTAGTGGAGACAGTGGCCGAGTTGACCGAGGACGCCGGCAGGCCCGGACTCTTCGTCGAGTCACCGTGAGGAGTATGGCAGCCGGAGCAGGAGTTCGTGAGGTCGCGGGGCGTCGAGGCATCGACGATATTCTCCAGCACGTGGCCGCTTCTGAGGCCGAAGGAGTCCGAGCCTGTCTTGACGTTGGAGGAGGCGCCGGAGCCGTCATGGCACACGTAGCACAACGGCGTCTCGCCCTTGGTGCCTCCGAGACCACGGAGGATCTCATCCGAGGTGGCTGCCTTGTGCGGGGTGTGGCAGATGCTACAGGTTCTGAGCGCAGGTCCGCCCACGTGCGGGGAGACGGCGAGCGCGGTCGCGGGCGCCAGAGCGAGAAGCCCGAGAGTCAGCAGGGCGACGCAGCACGCTAGCGCTGCACGACCCGGAAGAGTCGGGTGTATAGATGCTGGAACGATATCGCGCCGTCCTGACACGTAGGTCCTGTCTGAGAGGCTTACCTGCGCCAAGGGTGAATCAGGAATCCTAACAGCAAGTACCCAGCCAGGGTGGCGTGGAGCGGCACTAGAACGTGCAGTCATCGAGCCTGTCAAAGAGCACGCCCGCACGCGCCAGAAACGCCCATGGATCGAAGATGGCATCGAGTTGCGCGGCATCGAGCGGACATTCGGAGTCCGCCTCGAGGAGCTCGCGGTAGGTCTTTCCTTCTCGCGCCTGCTGAATGTCGTCCCACACGACCATCGAGTTGCGCTGCACAACAGCGTACGCGTCCTCGCGCAGCATGCCGGCGTCGACCAGCTCAAGCAACACGCGTGAGGAGTAGATGAGGCCGCGGGTCGCCTCCAGATTCGCCTGCATCCGCTCGGGATACACCACGAGCCCGTCCAGGATCCACTCGAGCTTGCCGAGGAGGTAGTCGGTGGCGATGAAGCTGTCGGCGAGCACCACGCGCTCAGCCGAGGAGTGCGAGATGTCGCGCTCGTGCCAGAGCGCCACGTTGTCGAAGCCCACCTGCGCGTTCGCCTTCACCACGCGTGCGAGTCCGCAGACCCGCTCGGCGGTGATCGGATTGCGCTTGTGCGGCATGGCCGAGGAACCCTTCTGGCCCTTCGCGAACGGCTCCTCCACCTCAAGCGTGTCGGTCTTCTGCAGCGCGCGAATCTCGGTGGCGATCGCCTCGGCAGTGGCAGCGACGGTGGCGAGCACTGCGAGCACGTGCGCATGGCGATCACGCGCGATCACCTGCGTGGAGAGCGGGTCGGGCGTGAGGCCCAGCTTCTCGCAGACGTACTGCTCCACAAACGGGTCGATGTTGCTGTAGCTGCCAACCGCGCCGGAGATCGCGCCCCACGCTGCCGAGAACTTCCGCGTTGCGATGAGGCGGCCCTCGGCACGCTTGAGCATCCAGGCCCAGCTCGCCCACTTCATGCCGAAGGTCATCGGCTCAGCGTGGATGCCGTGTGTACGGCCGACGCAGAGCGTGTCCTTGAACTCCAGTGCGCGACGCACGCACACCCGCCCGAGACGCCGGACGTCTTCGATGATGATGTCTTGCGCCTGCGTCATCTGGTAGCAGAGCGCCGTGTCACCCAAGTCGCTCGAGGTCATGCCGTAGTGGACGTACTTGCTCGGCTCGCCGATGTGCTCGGCCATGTTGGTGAGGAACGCGATAACATCGTGGTTGAGCGTGGCCTCGAGCTCCTCGATGCGCTCGACCTCGAAGGACGCTTTCTGGCGGATCTCAGCGGCGGCTTCGCGCGGAATCACGCCGAGTTCTGCCTGCGCCTCGCACGCGAGTACCTCAATCTCTTTCCAGATCTCGAACTTGTTCTGAAGGTCCCAGATGGCGGACATCTCGGCGCGAGAGTAACGGGGGATCATGAGCGGGCTCCTCGTCTTTCGGCGGGTGTGCCCGTTCATTATCGCCGAGGAGTGCCCGGGGGTCACGCTGGCGCCAAGGCTGCACGCCTGCGCGTCGGGCCTTCCGCTTCTGCACTACGCCTTCGCGACCTGCCGCGCTTCGCCAACGCGTGCGTCAGGCGCGCGGTCGATCGTGCCGCTGTATTCGACAAGCTCGATGTCGCTCCCGGCGCCGATACGTACATTCGTACCGCGCACAACTTTCGCCGTCGTGTTCTCGAGCATGATCTCGTCGGCTTCGATCGTCTCGACCGTGAGGCGCTTGTCGGTGAAGAGTCCGAGGATCGACGCGCCCACGAACCCGCGTCCGAGTGTGATGCTCACGCGATCGCCGCCGATCTCGCGCGCGGTGGACTGCCCGTGGAGTGCGAAGGAAAGCGTACCGGCGTTGAGCATGCCATCCACCTTGAACGCACCTTCGCCGGTCATCGACTCGGCCTGGAGGTTCGTGCCCACCTTGATCTCGCCACGCACGTCGACCGTGTTCGCAGCCACGCCGCCTGCCGTGAGGCGACCTTTGACCTTCAGGTCGCCCACGCCGAGACCCTGCGCCACCGATGCGTCGCCCTTGACGGCCATCTGCTTAGCCTCGACCTTGCCGCTAAACGATCCACTGCCGTTGATGTCGATCAGCATTGCCGTGACATTCCCGTCGGCCGACCCGGCCCCGTTGATCTTGAAGTCATTGCAGGTGACGTCGCCGGTCACACGCCCGGCACCGCTGATCGTCACGTTTCCGTACGTACCGCCACCGACACTTCCCTCGCCGGCTATTCTCATGTCGTTCGCACCGTTCTCAACCATCGTCGTTCCCTCCGTCAACTACAGCCGGGCGCCCAGCGCCTCGACCGATTCCTGTACGTTCACACGCGCAACGAGGCGGGCTGCAGATTCGAGCCGCACCTCGGCCGAGCTGGTGACAAGCCCGCACACCGAGACACCCATCTTGCGCACGCACACGAGGTCGGCGTCGCTGCC
>CAKMKD010000103.1 GCA_927439865.1 uncultured Coriobacteriia bacterium
AACAAGACGCTCGTCTTGTCGCGATTCGCCGCGCTCTTCAAGAACTTCGTGCCGGTCGTCGCCGGTGTCTCTCGTATGCGGATATGGGTCTTCGAGATTTGGATGCTCATCGGTGCTACGCTCTACACGCTGTTGATGCTCTTCTTGGGACGCGTTTTCGCCGAGAACTTCGACCGTGCGCTTGCGATCGCACGCAACATCACGTGGTTCGGGATGTTCCTGCTCGTGGCGATGGTCGCCTTCCTGATCTGGGGGCGCAAGAAGTTCTTCCGGTCCCGTATCGAGAAGCTCGCGGCCAAGTCGGGGGATGGGCATGAGGATGCCGAGGTGACCGATGAAGACGCGTAGATCCCGGGTTGCCGCTGCGCTCGCCTCGGCAGGTGCGGCCGGCATCTCTGGCCAGACGCTCGCGGACGCCCTCGGCGTGAGTCGGGTCGCTGTCGCCAAGCACATCGCAGCCCTGCGCGACGCGGGGTACGGCATCGACGCCGTGCGGGGCGAGGGGTACAGCCTCGTTTCGCTTCCCGCCAACCTCGTGCCGGTCGAAGTCGAGCGCCTCGTGACTGACGCCTTCTGGGTCTGCATCGAGGGTGCCGAGGAGACCGGTTCCACAAACGACGACGCGAGAGAGCACGCGCGCACCGGAAGCGCTGAAGGCACTGCGATCGTTGTGGGGCGCCAGACGGCCGGAAAGGGTCGTCTCGGCAGGGAGTGGACGTCACCGGAGGGCGGCGCGTACCTGTCGGCGCTGCTGCGACCGCCGTGCGCACTCACCGAGGTTGCGTCGCTCGCACCCGCGTGTGCGCTCGGCGTAGCGTACGGACTTGAGTCGCTCGGCGTGACGTGCGCGCTCAAGTGGCCGAACGATGTGCAGATCGATGGCAAGAAGGTTGCCGGCCTGCTGTTGGAGATGTCAGCGGAGACCGATAGAGTGGAGTGGGTGGCCGCGGGGTGCGGCGTGAACGTACGTCACTCGACGAGCTGTCCCGAGAATGCCGCATTCGTCGCTGATTTCTCGGACGCGAGTCCCTCGGCAGTGGCCGCCGCCGTGCTTGACGGCCTCGCCCGGGCATACCGTGAGTTTCTCGCGGGCGGTTTTGCCGCGATGCGTGACGCATACGATGCGAGGCACTCGCTTATAGGTGCCGAGGTGACCGTGCGCGACATGACGGGGGCGATCGTCGCGTCCGGCGTGGTGAACGGGGTGGATTCGTCGGCGCGGCTCGTTCTGCGCGGTCCCGACGGCACCACGCCGGTCGTTGCCGGAGAAGTGACGCTGCGCGACTAGAGGGGGAACACGTGAGGGACGTCAGGCCGAGGAACGTAGGAGCTGTTCTCGATGACGCGCTCGCGCTCTTCCGCGCGAACTACAAGCAGCTGCTCTTCGTCTCGGCGATCGCGGTGTTTCCCGCGGCGCTCGCGGCGGGGCTCGCGCAAGACTTCTACCTGCGCGGATTCACCGAGTTCGCTGGCAGCTCGGCGCTCGGCGCTGAAGCGCCCCCGGATACGTTTCTCGCCACGATGGCGATCTCATACGTGGTGATGGGTGCTGCGGCGCAACTGCTGGTCCTCGGCCGAGCGTACCTCGACAGCAGCGTTCTGCGCGCGGCATCCGGGATGCTCTTCCGGCCCGCCGAGAGCGGCAAGGCCGTCCTCAAGGGCGGTTTCGCGCGCTTCGGCTGGTATCTGCTCGCAGCGTATGTCGTGCCGCTGATCGTGTGGACCGCCGCAGCGGTATCGTTCTTCGCACTAGGCGCCGCCGGTATCGCCGTATGGGTCGCATTGAGCTTCGTCGGCGTGATTGTTGTCGTGGAAGAAGCGAACCTCATCGTTGCCATGAAGCGCTCGGCTGCGCTCGTGAAGGGAAACGTGTGGCGCGTGATCGGGTACCTGCTGCTCGTCGGCGCCCTCACCACTGCTTTCGAGGGCGCTATCGCCTCGCCCGTCATCATCAGGCAAATAGTCGAGAGCATGCAGAATCCCGAGGCCATCTTCCAGCCGCTCGCAA
>CAKMKD010000104.1 GCA_927439865.1 uncultured Coriobacteriia bacterium
CGGGACATATAGCGATCACCCGTTACTTCGAACCACCCCTGAAGGGCTCGCATTGGCAGAATCTTGAGGCTATCGCGATCAACCTTGAGCTCAGTGAAGAACACACCGTCGGGCTCCTCCATAAGGGCCGCGACCTCTTCCTCGGTCTGGCTGAGCGCCAGTCGGTAGTAGTAGAGCTCATCGGCGCTGGAGCGTTGCAGCCAGCCGGGCTGACGAGTGGCCGCGTTCGCGATGGCCTCGAATCCGTACGTACTGCCCTCGGCGCGATAGAAGACGAGATCTCGATCGGATATCTTCGCGGGATCCACACCGTAGTAGGAGTCGGCCTTGATCTTCACGCCGACCCGGCGGCCCGCGGTGATGAAGGTGAGGTCGATACCCTCGGCCTCATCGCGGATATCATCGGCAAGGGCCGCGTCGGAGAACCCGCGGCCGCGCACGTACGCGAGCAGGATACGCTTCGCCACGCCATGCAAAAGCTGGCTGCCTCTCAGCATGTAGTGCGTCCTCCCCTTGTGCGCCGCCGGAGTGACGACGCCCCCCGATACCCTTATCGCGTGAGACGCTCATCGGCCACGCGCAGCCGCCTGCTCAGTACCTCAAGCAGTTTGATCGCAATCGACGGTGTCCGCTCGAGCAGCCCCTTGAAGTCCCAGCTCGAGAGCATGAGACACGCCGTGTCATCAATCGCCCGAATCGTCGCAGAGCGTGGCGCGCTGTCAAGCAAAGACATCTCGCCGAAAAAGTCGCCGGGGCCGAATGCCCCGAGCACGCTACCATCCCGCTCGATGCCGACCCGGCCGCTCAGAATCAGATAGAATGCCTGACCGGGTGTGCCCTGGGTGACGATGAGCTGTCCTGCAGGATACGAATGCTCCTGGGCGACAGTCGCAAGGCTGGCTATCTCCTCCGGCGTGCAGTGTTCGAAGATCGGCACGCGGCCCAAAAACTCCTCGTGTGTCATCGCTGCCTCCGAACCGTTGCCGCCATGCTGACCATCTCATGCTAGCCCATCATCCCGCCCGAAGATAGGAGCTTACAGGCGGTTCGAGGCTCAGTCCGCGTCCAATGCAACGTGTCCATCCTCGGGAAGCTCCTGTTCGGCACAGGCCCGACTGCCCGGTCGTATGCACAGCGTCAACCAGGCGACGGGGACCATAAGGAGCGTCACGAGCCCTCCGAGAAGCCCGGGCGACCACACGCTCACGCGCTCGATCATGAACCCTGCGAGTATCGGAGCCGGAATCCGCGTGAAGCTCTGAATCGAAGTCTGAAGCCCGAGCATACCGCCCACCTCGTCGTGATGAACGGCTTTGGAGAGTGCGCTCGTGGTGATGGTGTTGGTAACGGCAAGCCCGACGGATAAGGCAGGCATCAGCACGATAAGCAGCGGCAGATTCGGCACGAAGCCCCACAGGGCGAGCGCAACACCGGCAAGCGCCAGCGAAAAGAGGATGAGCCGATCATCGCTGAAGCGAGCCGTCAGACGTCCAATCAGGAACGCCTGGACGAACACGCTCAGGACGCCGACATACCCGAGCACCATCCCGTTGGCCTGCGACGTGAGTCCGAGTGCAGCGAGCGCCCAGAGCGCGAAGCTCGTCTCGAAGATCGAGAACGAGAGACCCGTGGCCAGACGAATCCACAGCAAGGGTCCGACCCGTTTGTGGCCGAGTGCATCGAACAGCGCGCGAGGATCGAATGCGTGTCGGCGCTCCCGGGCAGCAAGCCGGGCCCGGTCGTCGACAGAGAGCGACTCCGGAAGCACGAACGCCACAGCTGCCGCATTCGCGAGCGCGAGGCCGGCGCCAACCCAGGCGGGCAGTGAGTAACTGATGCCGGAGAGAAGCCCGCCTGCAACCGGGCCGAGGATGAACCCGAGACCGAAGGCCGCGCCGATCAGACCGAGTGCCTTTCCGCGATCCTTTGGCTCTGTCACGTCGGCGATATAGGCCTGCGCGACGCTGATGTTGCCTCCGGTGATGCCATCGACGAACCGGCTGATGAACAGAATCGGCAGGAACTGAGCGACCGCGAGG
>CAKMKD010000105.1 GCA_927439865.1 uncultured Coriobacteriia bacterium
CCGCGCTTTCCCGACTGAACTGCCTCGTTATTAGTCATGACGCGGACCACCGGCGCCGTGGACATCTCGAACTCCCAGCGGGCCGATGTTGCCAACAAGGCCGGTGCCGACCTCTTCATCCGCATCCACGCCGACGGCAGCACGAACGGCGACACGCGCGGACTCTCCACCCTCTACCCCGCGGGGAACGACTGGGTGAAGCCCATCAGCACGCCGAGTCTCACCGCCGCCAAAATCATCCACAGCGAGGTGCTGCTCACCACCGGCGCGCCCGACCGCGGTATCGTGCCCCGCAAGGACCTTTCGGGGTTCAACTGGGCGAAGGTGCCCTCGGTGATCGTCGAGTGCGGTTTCCTGAGCAATCCCACCGAGGATAAACTCCTCGCGACCGACGCGTATCAACTGAAGCTTGCCGAAGGCATGGCAACCGGCATCTTGGAATACCTGAGGGGGAAGTAGCGTGAGCGCACCGGGGGGTTTTGTCACAGCGATTCGCCGGGGGGCGATCTCTGGGCTCGTGTTCGTGCTGCTCGTGGCGGCCGCTGTCGCCGTGTACGTGGCGACCGGTAATCGCCTGCCCGGACAGGGGCGGGCCGAGGAGGGCCGCGTGCTCATCATCGGCGCGCTGCCCGACGAGAACGGCGACCTGGTGGCTACAGTGATCGCCGACGCGCAGGTGAGCGATACCGCGCAGTCGGTTCGCAGCATCGATCCGTCCGCTGCCGTGACCGTTGTTGGCACCAGCTACCACCACCTTCGCGACAGCTACGCCTTTGGTGGCGGAGCGGCGCTTGCCGAGGCGTACGCGCGCGTGGGCGGTGGCGAGCCGCTGCCGTTCATCGATCTGGGACCCGACGCCATGGAAGCGGCCATCACGGCGGCCGGCGGCGTAGAGCTCGATCTTCCCGAGGAGATGAACGTGTTCGACGGCGAGCGCCTCTACACGTTCCCGCAGGGGCCGATCACGGCGAACACCGACGAGTTCCGGGCGATCCTCAACGGGTCTGCGTACCTGGGCGTGGCGTCGCGGTCTTCAATCCTCAGCCAGGCGTCAAAGCGAGTGGCGGAACTCGCTGCCGGATATCCCGGTGGGCTTGCCGCCGCGGTTGATGCGGGGACCGTGAGCACCGATATGCACGCCGAGGATGCCGGTGCTTTTGTGACGAGGGTTACACAAGCCCGCTAGCTGCGGTAATTGCTTTGCAGTGAGGATGTGGTATGTTTACCGTAGTCGCCGCGGGATTCCGTTCGGGGCGTCAGAGTGTAATGCTTACATGGTCGGGGGGCCAGAAATGGTTGAGGAGCGCATGACCAACGACGACGCAGTGAAATCCGGCAAGCGAGGTGTTCTGACCGCATTGCTTCTCGTGTTGCTCGTGTTCGGACTTCTCGCGATTGCGTACGCGTTCATGGGCGGCGATCAGCTCGTAGCCGACTTGTTCGGTGGCGCCGACGACGCAGCCGCTCCGGTGGTGGTCACACCCACGCCGGACACGCCGTCTGCCGAGACCACAGGCACCACGTCGGTGGATGGCACGGCAACAGCCGAGGTGCCCGGGTCTTCCGAGAGCACATCGACCGACGGAACCTCCGGCGGCAGCACCACACCCGCCGTGAATCCGCCTACCGGCGACCAGGCATCCCGCATGTACTGGGAGCAGGTTGCCAGCCAGGAACAGATCACCAAGCTCGTGAACGGCGACATTGCCAGCATCAGCTTCGGGACGGTCTCCAAGAGCGGCAGCACCGCCAACGTGCCGATCACCGTGGCCTATGAGGCCGGCGGCTCGCTCTCCGGCACCATGGTGCTCCGCGACTACAGCGGCGTCTGGTACTTCTCCAGCATCGCGCGCTCGGGCAACTCGCTTGCCGTTACAACGGGCAAGGCCGCTGACCTGGGCATTGTCTCTACTATCGTGAACAACCAGGCCGCGAACCAGAGCATCGTTGCCGGCATCGTGAACGGCACGTACAAGAAGTGCACCGTGAGCGGCGTCTCCGGCGGCTCCGGCACGGCGACCGTGCGGATGACGGTTGGCGGCGGCACGGCACCGAGCGCAGCGGGCAGCATCGTAGCCGTGAGCACAACCATCAGCGGCACGAAGCACTGGTTCATCACCTCGTTCACCAAGAACTAGCCCGGCCTCAAGAAGCGGAGACACTGCGTGGAGCTGCGCGACTACCTCAGCGTTATCCGGGCACGCAAGTGGGTCATCATCCAGGCAGTTGTGATCGTGACGGTCACTGCGCTTGCCGTGAGCTTCATGCAGGCGCCGGTCTTCGAAGGCACCGCGAAGGTTCTTATCAGCGGCCAGGACGCGGGCGCCGCGATCCTGGGGACAGCGATATCTGAGCTCTCCAGCCAGCCCGAGCGCGGGCTTCAGACGCAGGTGCAGCTCATGCAGCTGCGCCCCCTTGCCGAGAACACCGTGCGCAAGCTGGGCCTCAAGGAGTCGCCTGATGCGCTCCTCAAGCGCATCACGATCTCCGCCGTGGGCCAGACGAACATCGTGACCGTGACCGCCAAGGCCGGTGACGCGCGCCTGGCTTCGATGATCGCCAACACCATGGCCGAGGAGTTCGTGGCCTGGAGCAAGGAGTACAAGCGCGAGAGCATCAAGGCCGCTGCCGACGAAGTGGACCAGCGCCTTGAGCAGTCAAAGCAAGAGCTGCTTGAGCTGGGCCGGAAGATCAGCACGCAGGGCAAGAGCGACGAGCTCTCCGCCGAGCTCGCGATCGCAACCGGCAGCTACACCACCCTCGCTGGCAAGCTTGAGGAGCTTCGCATCCAGGAGCAGCTCGAGGTGGGTACAGGCCGCCTTGTGAGCAGCGCCGTCGTCACCGAGGAGCCCGTTGAGCCGAGCCCAATGCGCAACGGTGCGCTCGGTCTGGCCGTGGGCCTCGTGTTCGGCCTGGGCATGGCGTTCCTCTATGAGTATCTCGACAACACCATCAAGAGCTCAGAGGAAGCCGAGAAGGTGTACGGCGCCCCGGTGCTGGGACTCATCCCTGCCGAGAAGTTTGAGAAGGACGAGAAGCGTCGCCTCACCCTTGTGACGCACGCGGGCACGCCCGCTGCCGAGGCATACCGCGTTCTGCGCAACTCGCTCGACTTCATCAACTTCGAGCACAACATCAAGACCCTTCTGGTTACGAGCGCGGCTCCTGCCGAAGGAAAGTCGACTGTGGCATCGAACCTGGCCGCGGGCCTGGCGCAGGCGGGGAAGAAGGTCGTTCTGCTCTCATGTGACTTCAGGCGCCCCACCACGCAGCAGTTCTTCCAGGTGAACACGATGATCGGGCTTTCCGACGTGCTCACCGGCGCGCACACGCTCAAGAGCGCGCTGCAGCGCTCGAAGGAGCTCAACAACCTGCTCATCCTCACGAGCGGCAAATTGCCGCCGAACCCCAGCGAGCTACTGGGCTCCGAGAAGATGCGCGCGCTCATCAAGGAGCTCGAGGAATGGGCTGACTGGGTGATCGTTGACACGCCGCCACTTCTGGCTGTGGCCGATGGCGCGGCGGTGGCCCGGTGGGTCGATGGCGTGCTCATCGTGACCAAGGGCGGGGAGTCCACCCGCGATGCCGGCAAGAAGGCCACTGAGATGCTGGCGCAGATCGGCGCACGCGTGATCGGTACGGTTGTGTGGGGCCTTGAGAGCAGCTCAGGCAGCGGTGGCTACGGCTACTACTACGGCAAGGGCTATAAGGGCTACTATTACTACGCCGACTACTACAACAACGTGCCTGCCGACGGTCGTTCCGCGAATCGCGGTAAGTCCATAGCAGCGACGCCCTCTGCGCAGACGCAGCAGCAGGTCTACATTCCGCCGACGAGTCCCGGTCGCAAGTTCGCCGAGACTGTCGGCAAGGTGCTGACTGGCGTGCTCTCGGCGCTGGCGGTCATCGTCATTATCGTGCTGGTGGTGTACTTCCTCGACCAGGCGCTGGGGTGGGGGATCGTCGGGGGACTGCTCAGGTGATCGGTCCGCGACGTGCCGGATCGCTGGGCTTCTGCGGGTACTCTGTGGCGGATCGAATGTGTTGTGCGCGCGCGTCTGCTCATGGCCGTACGGTGCGGGCGGCCCGCTGCAGGGGTGGGATCACAAGATGAGACCGCTGCCCAGCGTCTTGCGGGACGCGTCAATGGTTGCGGTGGGCAACTACGCATCGGTGGCGGCACGGGTCCTTAGAGGACTAATCATTGCTCGCATCCTCGGGCCGGCGGACATGGGCATTCTTAGCGCAGTGAACCTGGTGACCGGTCTTGGGCAGTACGCCGACCTAGGTGTCACCAACGCGGTTGGGAGAGAGATTCCGGTCTTGTCTGGCGAAGGCAGGGCTGACGCTGCGGAGGAGATGATTTGGTACTCAATCGCAGCCAAGATCGTCGGCGGAATGCTAGTGGGTTCGATGCTACTGGTCTACGCTCTCGCGCGTTGGACGGCATTGCCGCCCTCGCTGCGCCTGGGTCTGTGTCTTGGTGGAGCCACACTGGTGCTCACGGGGGTTGCCGCTGCTCTCCAATCGGCGGGTCAGGCGCGGCGTAAGTTCGCTGTCGCTTCACGTATTGCCGTCGTTGTGGCGAGCGCAAGCCTTGTTCTTGGCGTGATTGGGGCAGTCCTATGGGGTCTGAATGGAGTGATCCTGTCGCAGCTCGCGGCTGCATTTGTATCGGTGGGATATGCTGTGACGGTCAGCAGGCCATTCGCATCTGCGGTGTTCGATCCTGTTGCTTGGCGACGACTTATTGCTCTGGGTGTTCCAGTCGCGCTACTGACCTTTATGGGGTTCGGCCTTGAGAATGTCGACCAAGCCATCATTCTAAGCCTGCTGGACTCACGCTCACTCGGTCTGTACACCGTAGTGCTGTACGCAGGTTCTGCCCTTTCGCTCCTGCCGCTCTCTGTGTCGAACGTGGTCGGACCCAGATTGCTGGTCGCCTACGGAGCGAAGAAGAGCGATGCGGTCATCGACCTCATGACATGGCGCCCAGTGCTGTTGTTGTCCATGCTGATGCCACCGGTTATCGCATTAGCGTGGGCCCTCGCGCCCGCTGCGGTCAACTTGTTGCTGCCGTCATATGGTGAGGTGATCGGACCGCTCCGAATCTACATGGTGGGCGTCTACTTCTTGTCCGTGAATCTTGGCGTGAGTGCTTCTTTGTTGGCTATGGAAAAGCATCGATTGAACATACCGATCATGCTGGGATGTATCTGTTTGAACGTAGTGGTTGATTACCTGTTGGTTGGGATCATGCACCTGGGACTTGAAGGCGTGGCCACCGGATCACTTGTGACCTACTCGGCATACTGGTTACTCCACAGCGGTCTGGTCAGGTGGCTCAGGGAGGGCTGCTTGTTGGCTTCGCTCGCTCGGAACTTTCGGCTCATTTGGCCAGGTTTGCTGCTGGTGATTGCAGTTGCAGTTGCTGCTGCAATAGGGCGCATTGGACGGAGCGACGCGGTCTTTGACTTGTCGCTGGTGCTAGTCACGTTGGTGGTGTCAGGGTGCCGATATGCGAGACAGCGTGAAGCAATCTGGATGTCCTCGGATGAATAGGGCCTTCGTCAAAAGGAGCGCGACCGTAGCGATCGTCGCTGGGGCTTCGGTCGCGCTCGGAATTGCGATTGCGCGCGGATTCTCAACAGTCGTATTCCTGCCATTCGGCTTGCTAGCGTTCATCGCCTTCGTGCGTGTTCGCTGGCTAGGCTACGCGGCGGTGCTACTTTGCGTATCCACGCTGGCTACTGCCTACGCCTGGCCGGTGGTGAGTTTTGGCGGTCTTGGGTTCTACGTGTCAGAGTTGGTGCTGCTAGTAGCTGTTGCGGCCACCACACCGGCCTTTTTGCGATGCTTGCGGCTTGGTTGGCCATCCACTAGCGGCCTGAGCGTTGGTCTCGGCTTGCTGTTCTCAGGCAGTGTGATCGGGGTAGTCGTCGGGGTGCTTGCGGGCGGGAGTCTGGCAGGAGTGCTCAACAGCGGCCGTAGCAGTCTATTCTTTCTGGCGTTCGTGCCGGCGCTTGTTGCATTTGAGAATCCCGGGGGTAGGCGGATCATCGTGTGGTTGTGCGGTGTTGCGGCTATTGTCATCGTGGCGCTTCAGGGTCTACAGACGGTCATTGGCCCTAGGCCCCTGCTTTTCATGATTGGTGATTTTCAATCGTTGGTCGAGTACGATGCCGCGCTATCGGTCCTGCGAGTCAGGCCACCTGGTCTGTACTTGGTGTATGTTGTTGCTGCGTTCGCCATTTCTGGGACGTTGTGGGGTTCAGGGCGACGCCGGTTGCTCGTAGGGTTCCTGGCGACGGTCGCCATGCTGGGAATCCTCCTGAGTCTGAACCGAAACATGGTTGTTGGACTTGCCGGGGGGTTGCTCACGGCATTTGTGGGCAGCGGTCGGGGCCGGCGTTCCATGGTGCTGCTTGGGTCGTTCGTTATGGTTCTAGTAGTTGCGCTTGTCATTGCCAGCGACATTCCGGGCTCAGGCCCGGTATTGACCCGAGTGCAATCACTTGCCCATCCGGAGCGATTGGCGGCGACCGACCTTGCCGACCGTGCATATGAGACTGGGCTTGCCTTCAAATCAGTGAGCGAGCATCCAATTGTGGGCATCGGGTGGGGGTCCAGTTATGGGGCGACGGCGACTCGCTTGCGCGATGCACAAGTGACGACGTTCGACCGGCAGTGGGTGCACAACCAGTATCTCGGGCTTTGGATGAGAATGGGGATCGCAGGCTTGCTGGGCATCCTGTTAATCCTCGGCAGTATGATCTCGGGGTCTGTGGTCGAACTGAGAGGTCACTGGAACGCTTCGGACGCGTGGCTCGCAGCGGGCGTCCTTTCTTCGACCGTGGCGCTTTCGCTGAGCGCGGTTGTGGACATGGTGACCGCCAATCCCAACAACGTGGCTGTCCTTATGGGAGTAGCCGCCGCTGCAGCTACGCTGAGAACGTCGACACCCACGGGTGCCCTGGAGGCAAAGTGACATCGATAACCAGGGTCTCAATTGTGACCAGCTACCCCATGTGGCTCAAGAACGGGTACGCCGTCAACACACTCCGGACAATTGAAGCCGTGCAAACGCAGGATGTCTCAGTTCACGTAGTTGCGTTCATCCCCTGGGGCTCGCGTTTGGAGCAGGGCCGTCTTGAGTGGCGCGAGATCATGGGCGCGTCCGGCGTTGAGGTGACTGAAGTTGTTGGGTTACCCGACGCGGGCGTGACGCTCTTCAGGTGGATCGCTGATGCCTGGGCGGGCTATCTGATTCGACGAGCATTGCAGGCTCATGGGTACGACGTTGTGCACGCTCGGGGTGTCCGCGCCGCGTATCTTTGCGCTATGCACAGAGCAGAACGCCTGTTGGTGGATATCCGCGGCGATATGGAGGCGGAGGCGCGGCTGGGTCTGGCATCAGGTCTCCGGGGATTCTCCCGCGCGCGTGTTCGCTGGGCGACGCGTGAAACCAATATCGCGCTGGGTGCCGCCGCATCATTCGTCGTGGTGTCCGAAGCCATGGATGGATGGCTGCGCGCACGTTGTGATGTGGGCGAGCGCGTGACAAGGGTTATACCCTGCGCGCTGAAGGTCAGCATGTTCCAGCAGAGATCAGTCGAGCAGCTGACTGAACCCGGGTGCGAGACGGCACTCGTTGTCTGCTATGTCGGTGGCTTACAGATCTATCAGCCACTCGAGCTGATCGCTCAGGCGTTCCGCAAGCTAGCCTTAACGGGGGTGCCGATTCGATTCTTGGTGGCTACTCGGGATTCGACCCTGAGAATGCGTGCGGAAATGACGGACTTGAATGTGCACTACGTCTCACTGGAACCCGATGAGGTCCCAGGCATTCTGTCAGGCTGTGATGTAGGCATAGTTCCCAGGAATCCAGATCCCACGAATGCGGTTGCTTGCCCAACCAAGATTGGTGAGTATTTGGCGGCCGGTCTTGCGGTGCTTGTGAGTCAGGGAGTTGGGGGTTGGGCAGCGTCTCTTCAGAGGGACGGGGTGGGTGGCAGCCTCGACTTGCCGATCAGTGAGCTCGGGGATCTGCTACGAGCCATACGGCACAATCGAGGCGAGGTTGCACAGCGCTCCCATGCTATCGCCCTCAGGGACTGGTCCTGGGGCTCGGCAATAGAGCGCTTGATGGAGGCCTATTCTGCTGCCGCAGTTTCCTGCAGCATGCCACCATTGCCGCGAGAGCAGAGCAGATGATGTGCGCTTGGCGGTGTTGTCGGCTAGGTGCACTCTGCAATGGACGCTCGGCATGTCGGCCACGGCTGGGGAGCACGAGTCGTCGTGTTGGCGCCCCTAGTCCGATCAAGGCCAAGACACGTGGAGGTTGGTGATGACTCAGACCAAGGTGCGGATTGCCTTCGTTGTGTCCCGTCTTGGGGTGGGCGGTGCTGAGCGTCAGCTGGTTAGCCTAGTCAATGGCCTTGATCGTGACCGGTTTACGCCTGTGGTCGTATGCCTCAAGGACGCAGGACCCCTGCGGAGTGAGTTGTCGGCCGATATCGATGTAGCGTCGCTCAATGTCGAGGACGGCGCCAACGCCAGGTCAGTGGGGCTCGCGGCTGCATTGTTGAGAGACCGGCGATCGGAATTGGTCCACTGCACCAACTTCAACGCGACGTTCTGGGGCCGCGCAGCTGCGCGCCGGGTGGGGATTCCTGTCGTCATTGCCGAACACGCGACGCGTCGGTCGAGCCTCCGAGAGAGCGTTCTCGTTCGGCTTGGGAATGCGTTGTTTGGGCAAACGACGCGAAAGGTGATTGCATGTACAGAAGCTCAAATCGACGTACTCGTGCGCGAGGGCTGCGATAGAGCTGCGATTCAGGTGATTCGGAACGGCGTGGACGTTGCGGCATTCGCTGCGGCAACGCCTGCAGTCGACATAGTGAATGGGGAGAAGCGCGGAATCGTCGTGCTCGTGGCAGCTGGACTTTCGTCGGTGAAGAACCATGACCTGCTGGTTCGATCTGCCGCCAGCCTAGTGCGCGAGGGAGTTCCGGTCCATCTCGTCTTCGCCGGCGACGGGCCGATGAGGCCGTTCATCGAATCACTAGTGACAAGGCTGCGCATGCAGGAGTGGGTCACGCTGCTTGGGATCAGATCAGATATGCCGCGGCTCATGGCTGCAGCCGATGTTGTGGCATTGCCGTCGTACAGCGAAGCCTTTCCGATGTGCCTGTTAGAGGCCATGGCTGCCGGTCGTGCAGTCGTTGCTACGGCCGTGGGTGGCGTACCTGAGCTTGTGGAGAATGGTACAAGTGGCATCCTCGTGCCGTCACAGGACGAGCCAGCTCTGACGGCTGCACTTGAGCTTCTAGCGAGTGATGCGCAGCTGAGGGCCAGAATGGGTGTCGAGGGGCAGCGTTTGGCGCGCGAGCGCTTCTCGTCGCATGCGATGGTTTCAGCGTACGAGAGCCTGTTTCAGTCTATTCTCGACGGAGATGTGGTTCGATGACCGCAGTTGCCTTTGTTGCGTGCGGTGGCTCGCAGCCGGGTAGTTGTCTGTCTGGAAGCGGAAGACGCTATCTTCGCGAGCATGATGCACGGAGCGGGACGCAGTAAGACGATTCTGCTCACCGTGATAGAAATGGTGGACGGTCGTGCAGCTCATGCCACGCACAGTTTTCAGTCCGCGAAGACTGGCGTGCGCCCAAATGTTTGGAGTGCCCGTGAACATCATCGTCCTCGACACCGGCGACCCAATTGAATGCAGTGGAGGTCAAGGGGTCTTTGTCAGGAATGTTGTGACAAGCTCCAAGCACAACATGACGGTAGCGGGAACGGTTCCATATGGCATCCCCCTCGGGCGCGTTGTAGATCGATCGTCCGACTACGGCATGATTCGCGGTCTGCCGGTCGCCCATCATGGCAGCGCGGGTCGGCGGCCGTGGGTACCGGAGCGCCTACGGTGTACAATCGGCGCTCTTCGCTATATGGGGCGTGCGCCGCATGCGGACATGTTCTACGTTTCGTCTGCTGAGCTACTGCTTGGCGCGCTAATCTGGCGACGACACCGTCCAATCGTCTTTCAGATTCATGGTGCAGGGAATGCACTTGCCGTGTCGCGCTATCGGTGGGCCCGCGCACCGGTCCTTGTGCGAATGTACGACTGGCTGTGGGTGGCTGTCCTTAGGCGTGTTGATCTTATCCTGTCAGTGGATGACGCCGGCTGCGAGCGCGCACGCGGCTATGGCATCCAGGTGGAATGCGCCGTTGTGCCGCCTATGTATGACGAATCAGTGTTCTGCAGCTCGCTCAGCGAGCATCGGCCCGGGAGACTTATCTACGCTGGGCGATTGGAGGAGGCGAAGCACGTAGAGATGATCTTGCGCGCAGTGAGCATCCTGCGCGCTCGGGGAATCGAGGCGACGCTCGATATTGTGGGTGACGGCAGCGAGAGGGCTGCCCTGGAATCGCTGGCGACGAGCGAGGGAGTGTCCGAGTGGTGCACATTCCTAGGCTGGGTGCCCCAGGAAGAGCTGGCGGCGCGTCTACGCATGGCAACTGTTTTTGTGCTCGCGTCGCGGCAGGAAGGCGTCACCACCGCAGTCCTCGAGGCTTTGGCATGCGGCACACCTGCGATAGCACGACCCATAGGGGGCTTGGGCGCTGTTATCACAACCGGGGTGAACGGGAGTCTGTGGATGGGCAGTGACGTGTCCTCCTTGGCCGACGAAATTGACGCTGCCTTGTCTCGGACGTGGGACCCTGTCGCCATCTCCGCGACGGTTACTCGATTCAGCCGGAAGGTGGTCATCAGGAATTTGGACGCCAAGTTGGAGCATATTCAGCTGCGATCGCGGTCCGCACGCACTGAGGCATGTTCCGGAGGTCGATGAAGGTGGGGGGGGGGGGTGACTGAATGATCATAGTCTCCGGGGTGATGCCAGGGGGTTCTGGCGTCGGCAGAATGCTGGTGGGCCTAGCAAACGAATGCGAGCGGCTGGGGCTGAGCGACGTCTCGTTCGTCACGGGCGGAACTGGAGCCGGCCTCGGAAAGTCTGTGCGGGTGCGCGATTTCAATAGCGCAGCTGACGGCTTGATGCGAATGATTATGGGCTACGGGGGGCTGATTCGGGCCCTCCACTCCCGGAAGCTCAACATCGTCAACGAGCCATTGGTGATTGTGCATCTACAGAGCCTGACGCGGGAATGGCTAGCGGCGTTGATGAAACGCCGGACGGGACCTGTGTTCATCTACCTGATGGACAGTTCGTTCTTCTGCATTCGGTCCTACAACCACATACCTGGCGAATCAGGGGCATGTGTGCGCTGCCTGGGTGGGAACAGCGCGATGGCGCGCGAGTTCGGGTGTCGGCCATATCCGCCGCTCAGTATCGGATTGCGAGCGATGGTGCGCGACTTGCGGCGTTGGTCTAGCGAGGGTCGCATCGCATTCCTTGTCCAATGTGAGACACAAGCAAGTCTGGTTCGAAATCACTTCGGCGATGGAGCCGATCCGCGAATTGTCGGAATCTTCGCCAGTGACTTCCCGCGGCCTGATGAGATCCGGGCATCAACCAACAATGGTGCCCGAGGATTCGACGTCGTTTTTCACGGCAGTGCGGAGGCAGCCAAGGGCGTCGAGTGGGGGCTAGAGTTGGCGAGACGGTTGCCGGCTCGCAGTTTCTTGTTCCCTTTCAGCATCCCACCTCGGCTTGGGAAGGATCAACGAGTGGCCAACGCTGTCTTCCGGCCTATGGGATGGGAGAGTGGGTTGGGTGAAGAGGTTCGCAGTGCCTCCCTGGTGCTCAACCCGAGCCTTTGGTCGGCACCGATCGAGGGTGCGCTGGTGAAGTCCATCATCTATGCGAGAAGGACAGCCGTTGTCGAAGGCACGAGTTCGTGGTCCACGGAGCTGCCCGCAGGGCTGGTGATTCGCTTGTCTTCATCCTCGCCCCGCGCAGCGGAGCAAGTTGAGAAGTACCTGTCTAACCCAAGACCGATCGACCATGACGTCATGATGCGTTGGTATGAAGCGTTCAACGCCGAGAACAGAGATCTGTTGGTACGCATTCGCGACGTTGTTCGTGACCACATGAGGGATGCGCAAACGAGAAGTTAGGCACGTCGTGCTCCATCTATGCGCGTCCATGACGGGTTCGAGATAGGGTGGCGCTGCGGCTGACGTTCTTGTGCGTGAATCGTGATTGGACGCTGTGCTGTGCTAGTTTGTGTTGTGTTTGGGCCGCGCGACATCTCTCGTCAGGCCATGTCTAGGCAGGGAGCAGTATATGAAGGTAGTCATTCTGGCGGGAGGCCTTGGGACGAGGCTCGCCGAAGAGACCGCAGTGCGGCCGAAACCCATGCTGGAGATCGGAGACAAGCCGATTCTCTGGCATATCATGAAGTGCTACAGCCACTGGGGCTTCAACGATTTCGTGATTTGCGCCGGATACAAGGGCTACATGATTAAAGAGTACTTCCACAATTACTGGCTGCACAATTGCGATGTGACCTTTGATATGCGCTCACGTGACGCCCAAGTTCACCAAGATGCGAACGAGCCGTGGAAGGTAACGGTTGTCGACACGGGATCAGAGACGATGACAGGCGGTCGAGTTCGCAGGGTGGCGTCATATATTGGTGGCGAGACCTTCATGTTGACCTATGGCGATGGCGTTGCAGATGTCGACATCGCTGCGTTGCTCGAGTTTCACCGAGAGTCCGGGCGCGCCGCGACCTTGACGGCTGCTCAGCCACTTGGTCGGTTTGGCGCTCTTGAGTTTGGCGCCCATGATCGCGTAGAGCGCTTTCACGAAAAGCCAGTCGGCGATGGTGATTGGATCAACGGCGGGTTCTTCGTACTGGAGCCGTCGATTCTGGAGCGCATTTCGGGCGATGACACCATCCTAGAGCGCGAGCCTCTTGAGTCCCTCGCGCGCGACGGTCAACTCGGTGCGTTCAGGCACACCGGGTTCTGGCAACCGATGGACACACTGCGGGACAAACGCTATCTCGAGGAGCTGTGGCATAACGGCGCTGCTCCGTGGAAGGTCTGGTGACTCGGTGAGTGCCGATAGGCTGTTCGGAGACGTGTATCGGAACCGACGTGTCTTGGTTACCGGCCACACGGGGTTCAAGGGCTCGTGGCTGACGTTCTGGCTTCTTGAGCTCGGTGCACATGTAGTTGGCTACTCACTTGAGCCGCCCACTAGCCCAAGCCTCTTTGAGAAGCTTGGGCTCGAAGAGAGGATTGAGCACCACCTCGGAGATGTGAGGGACCTAGCCCATCTTAGAGAGGTTATGTCTGCGGCGCGTCCCGAGATTGTGTTTCACCTCGCGGCTCAGGCGCTCGTGAGGCAATCCTATGACGAACCGGTGATGACGTTCGAGACCAATGTGATGGGCGCTGTGAACGTGCTTGAGGCGGCGCGCTTTGTGCCCGGTGTGCGCGCTATCGTCAATGTGACGAGCGACAAGTGCTATGAGAATCGTGAATGGGAATTCGCATACCGTGAGAACGATGCACTGGGCGGTCACGACCCATACTCGGCCAGCAAAGGAGCGGCGGAGATCGTTACCGCTGCGTATCGCCGCTCGTTCTTTGCGGACCCACAGTGCCCTGCGGTGGCGGCAGGCCGCGCAGGCAACGTTGTCGGCGGGGGAGACTGGGCATTCGATCGGATAATCCCCGACTGCGTCCGGGCGCTCACGGCGGGTGAGCCTATTGTCGTGCGGCACCCGGATGCAGTTCGTCCGTGGCAACATGTCCTCGAGCCGCTGAGCGCGTACTTGTGGCTCGGGAGCCGCCTGTTCACCGACGGTCATGCTTTCGAGGGCAGCTGGAATTTCGGTCCGCATTCGGGAGGAAATCTCGCTGTGCGAAATGTCGTCGAGGGTGCGATCGCGGAGTGGGGAGGCGGAACATGGACGGGGCCTCCGGCGGGAGCAGCAAGCGTGCATGAGGCGCACACTCTGAAGCTCGACTGTGCCAAGGCGTCTGACGTGCTTGACTGGCGCCCGACGTGGACAGCTGCGGTGGCGCTGCACGAGACCATCTCTTGGTACCGCCGTGTTCTCAATGGTGAGTCCGCCGTCGCCCTGACTGCGGAGTGTATTGCTGCGTATACAGGCTCAGCGAGTGCCTCGGGAGTCACCTGGGTCGGCTGATCGGAATGCGTTAGATCGAATGCCCGCTCTCTTGGAAGGAATTGCCACTTGGCAAGAAGCGAACGCGCGGAGAATCTGCGCAAGGAGATAATAGAGAAGGTTCGCGAGTACTACGACACCGAGTTCGCAGAGACTCCTGCGTTCGAACCGGGCACTTCGCGTATCTCATACGGCGGCCGCGTCTTCGACGAGCGCGAGATCGTGAGTCTCGTCGAAGCATCACTGGACTTCTGGCTTACCTATGGACGGTTCTCCAAAGAATTTGAGCGGAAGTTTGCCGACTTCCTCGGGGTGCGCCATGCCTATCTGGTGAACTCAGGCTCAAGTGCTAACCTGCTCGCCTTCGCCGCGTTGACGAGTCCGAGATTAGGCAAGCGCCAAGTCAAGCGTGGCGATGAGGTCATTACCGTCGCCGCTGGATTTCCGACCACCATCGCGCCAGTGGTTCAGTTCGGGGCCATCCCAGTCTTTGTTGACGTGCTGCTCGGCACGTACAACATTGACGTGACCCAGCTTGAGGCGGCGTTGTCGCCCCGCACTAGAGTGGTGATGCTAGCACACACTCTCGGCAACCCGTTCGACATCGACGCCGTCAAGATGTTCTGCGATGCGAACGATCTATGGCTAATCGAAGACAACTGCGATGCTCTCGGTAGCGAGTACCGCGGGCGCAAGACCGGTTCTTTTGGTGACATCGGCACGTCAAGCTTCTACCCGCCGCACCACATGACGATGGGAGAGGGAGGCGCGGTCTACACCGACAATGATGAGCTCGCTGCCATCATGCTTTCAATGCGCGATTGGGGCCGCGACTGCTCATGCCCATCGGGTCAGGACAATCACTGCGGCAGGCGCTTTTCGCAGGAGTTTGGTGCGCTACCTCGTGGCTACGACCACAAGTACGTGTACTCCGAGTGGGGCTACAACCTGAAAGCGACCGACATGCAAGCGGCGGTCGGCGTCTCACAGCTCGTCAAGCTTCCAGCGTTCACGACAGCCCGACGCAACAACTATGCCCGATTGCGGCAGCTACTCCTGCCTGTCGAGGACAAGCTCATCATGCCTGAGGCAACCCGTGGTTCAGACCCGTCATGGTTTGGCTATCTCATGACCGTGCGCGACGGAGCACCCGTTTCGCGTGACGGGCTCGTCGCTGCTCTCGAGGCCGCACGGGTGCAGACGCGTATGCTCTTTGCTGGAAATATGGTGCGGCAACCAGTCTTTGATGCCATGCGCGCGAGCGGTGAGGGCTTTCGCGTCATCGGTGGGCTTGCTAACACAGACCGCATCATGAATGACGGGTTCTGGCTTGGAGTGTACCCCGGCATGACAGATGAGATGCTTGTGTACATGTCGGACGTCTTAATGCGGGCGGTGAGGTAACGTGTCCGGCATTCTCTTTGAAGGGACGGCCATTCCTGGACTGGTGGTGATTCGTCCGCAAGTGTCGCGCGATGCTCGGGGTACATTCGCGAAGACTTTCGTTGCTGCGGAGTTTGCAGCACAGGGGCTGGCGACGACGTTCATAGAGGAGTACCATACGGCCTCGATGCGTGGGTCCGTCCGGGGGATGCACTTTCAACTACCGCCGCACGACCATGACAAGACCGTCTTCTGTACTAGCGGCGCTGCGTTTGATGTGGTCCTAGACCTGCGTGTAGGATCACCTACTTTCGGTGTGGCACAAACCTTTGAGCTCTCGGGTCCCTGCGGGCAGGGTCTCTACATTCCAACAGGGTGTGCACACGGGTTCTGCGCGCTGAGCGATGACACTGTGATGACGTACAGTGTGACCACGCTGTACTCGCCGGATAGCGATGCGGGTGTGCTCTGGTCGTCAGCACCAGTGAAGTGGCCATGCGTTGACCCCATCGTTTCCGAGCGCGATGGGCTGTTCCCAGCCCTCGCCGATTTCCAGTCGCCGTTCACGTTCAACGCGAGGACGTTCTGATGAATCAGATTCGCCGAGCTCTCGTCACTGGCGCCACGGGCTTTGTTGGGTCACATCTGGTACGCCGTCTCGTGGCGGAGGGCTGGCACGTTGAATGCGTGGTGCGCCCCAGGTCCGAGCGTTCCATGCTTCCCGTCCAGGCCATCTGCCGAGAACACGATGGGTCGACGTGTGGGTTGACCGATCTCGTTTCTGGTGCGTCGCCGCATGTGGTATTCCATCTGGCGTCCATGTTCGTATCTGAGCACTTACCTGAACAGGTCGAACCGCTCATACGCTCGAACATTCTCTTTGGGGCTCAGTTGCTCGAAGCCATGAGTTCTGCGGGCGTTGACGCGCTTGTCAATACGGGTACCGTCTGGCAGCACTACGGGACTGCTGATTATGACCCTGTTAATCTCTACGCGGCCACAAAACAGGCGTTTGAGGCGATAGCGTGGTTCTATTCCAGGGCGCGGTGCCTGCGGGTGCTCACCCTGGAGCTTTCGGACACTTATGGTCCTGACGATCGACGTTCGAAGTTGTTCTCTTTGCTGCGTAAGGCCGCCTCGACTGGTGATCGGCTGGCAATGTCCGGCGGCGAGCAGCTCATTGATCTGGTCTATGTTGATGATGTAGTTGATGCTCTTCTCGTTGCGGCGTCTTCCGTTCTCCTGCAACCGTCCGGGTACATGCGGTCATTCGGGGTTCTCTCAGGAAGGCCGATTGCGCTGCGCGCTCTGGTGAACGAGTACTTGAGCGTTACCGGTCAGTCCATCGAGATAGACTGGGGCGGCCGTCCATATCGGCACCGCGAGGTTATGGTTCCGCCCAACTGCACGCCGTCTCTTGAAGATTGGCAGCCGAGCGTCGGACTGGCTGAGGGGATTCGCAGAATGGAACGGCTTCCCCGGTAACTGCGGAGGGTTTGATTACAACGTGCCCACCAGGTTGGTGCATTCCCGGCATGGGAAGAGTGGGGCGGCGTGATGAGGCTTTGCTTCGAGTTGCTGGCATTGCCAGCGTACTTCACAGGCCAGGCACGCGGCTCACATGAGCTACAGGAAACCTTAAGGAGTCACATGCCTCAGTCCACATTCATGTGCGTCCCCGTTGCCGGCATGCCGGTCCGGCGCGCCGGGATGAGTGAGGCGATCGCCCTGATAGTTGCGGATACTTCCAGTGGCTCTGGACGTGTGTACGCGTTCGTCAATGCGCATTCCGCCAAGCTCCGTCGCAAGAGTGTCGCATACGCGCGGGTGATCGAGGATGAGGCTCGCACAGTCGCTCTTGCCGACGGTGCCTCTGTGACTTTCGCTGCCAAGATCCTCGGCTATGGAGACATCGGGCGTTGTCCCGGCCCGGACTTCCTTGAGGAGTGCTCGACCGTGTGTGCGCGCGATGGCGTGCCTGTGTTTCTCATGGGGGGTCACGAGGGCGTCGCTGAGCAGCTCGCACGCGCTCTTGCCGAGCGACATCCAGGGCTCAACGTGACTGGCACGCTCTCGCCGCCGTTTGGGACGTGGTCGAAAGTCGACAATCGCGCGATGGTGCAGGCCATCAAGGATTCCGGCGCCAAGCTCCTGTGGGTCGGGGTCTCTGCGCCAAAGCAAGAGATCTGGGCATACGATCACGTTGAGGAGCTCGGCATTCCCATTGCGTGTGTTGGCGCGGCGTTCGACTTCAACTCGGGGCTTAGCAAGCGGGCGCCAGACGCAATGCGCAAGGCCGGCGTCGAGTGGATGTATCGCTTATGGCAAGAGCCGGCCCGTATGTGGCGTCGCTACCTCATTGGCAATACGCTCTTCTTGTGGGATGTGCTGTGGTACGGTCGCCGTCTCGCCAAGCCCCGGCAGTCGTAGGGAGTCAAATGAACATCATCGTGGTCGTCGGAGCTCGTCCCAACTTCATCAAGGTCGGGCCGCTCATGCCGGCGCTTGCCTCGGCGGGGATTGACGCGCGCATCGCGCACACCGGGCAGCACTACGACGCGACCATGTCCGATGTCTTCTTCCGCGACCTCGAGATCCCGGAGCCTGCATGGTTCCTCGGCGTGGGGAGCGGCACGCATGCGGTACAGACGGGTATCGCGATGATGAAGCTCGAGGAGCTCCTCGCCGCTGAACGCCCGGACGCGCTGCTTGTGGTGGGCGACGTGAACTCCACGCTTGCAGGCGCACTGGCCGCATCGAAGATCGGCGTTCCGGTCGTGCATCTTGAAGCCGGTCTGCGCTCGCGTGATATGTCCATGCCTGAGGAAGTGAACCGGCTCGTCACCGATCAGCTGTCCTCGATGCTGCTCACTCCCGTGCGCGAGGCAGATGAGAATCTCATCGCGGAAGGTGTGGATGCCTCGCGCATCCACTTCGTCGGCAACATCATGGCGGAGAGCGTGCTACGTAATCTCGCGCGCATCGACGGCCGCGACGTGTGCGGCGCGCTCGGAGTCGCTCCGCGCGGCTACGTGCTAGCGACGATCCACCGGCCCGAGAACACCGACCATCCCGAGCGCCTGCACGAGATCGCCTCGGCGCTTCTGGCCTCACCGCTGCCGGTGCTGTTCCCGGTCCACCCGCGCACGCGCC
>CAKMKD010000106.1 GCA_927439865.1 uncultured Coriobacteriia bacterium
CGCGGGGCGCTTCACACTCCCAGGTCGTCGGCGACCAACAAGACCTCAGTCTCTCGGCGTAGTCACCGAAGGAATGAGCAAGAGCAACGAAATGCGTTGGCGAGATGTGGGCTACCCGCCTCAACCCCGGCGGTTCTTGAAGGCGGTCATTCGATGATCTGCCAACGACGCTCTTGGGCGTGCGCTGCAAGCTTGTCGTCTGGATGAACGGCCACCGGATTCCCCACCTCTTCCAGCAGCGGCAGATCTATGTAGCTATCTGCATAGGCATAGCTCTCGGGCCAGCCTATCGAGTCATCGGTGAGGTACGCCTCCAGGCGCGACACCTTGCCCGGCCCCTGACAGACGGGGAGTTCGCAGGCCCCGGTGTAGCGCCCCTCCAGGAGCACCAGCGGCGTGCCCACAACCTCCTCGATTCCGAGATGTCGCCCGATCTCGCTCAACAGAGGGGCCAGGGTGCCTGAGACCAGGATGACCCGGTGGCCTGAAGCCCGATGGCCCCGAACGCGCTCCATCACTTCGGGTCGCACCAAGGGTAGAACGTACTCCTCGGCAACCCAGTTGAAGACGACAGTCGCCTCCTGCTGCGTCCACCCCCGAACGGTCCAGCCGAGGTGGCGAGCCCACAGCTCACGAAAGGACGCTTCCGACAGCAGGCCGCAACGCCACAATGGCCACAGGGCAAGATGGGCGGCCACGTAGAAGTAGAATCGCGTTCGCTTCACGCGATGGATTCGGTGGTGACGGGCAATGCCGTGCACGATGTGCCCGGTGTACAGCGTCCCGTCAAGGTCGAAGACCGCTGCGATCATCGACTGTGGGGACTCATCCATCAGCGCTCCTGAGAAACCGCTCCGGCACGCGATGGCTGAGAGGTGCCATCCCGCGTGCCGGAGCTTCCCTTGATCCCCAGCCTGTGCGTCTGAGCCATGGATCGGGTGGGTCGAGCCGCCCCTGAAGGCGCTCGTCTACTCGGTCCGGAGTGCTTCCACCGGGTCCTTCCTTGCAGCAATCCGCGCGGGAATCGCACCACCGATAAGGGTAAGGACCAGGCTCACTGCGACAAGGGCGGCAGCGTAGGCGATAGGCAGCTTCGCTACGTCAACAAGACCTGACGTGTTCTCGATGATGGTGTTCATCGGGATGATCAGAGGATACGCGATGCCGATGCCCATCAGGCCGGAGATGGCACCGATGATGAAGGTCTCCGCGACGAACACGCGGGAGATGTCCTTCTGCCTGGCCCCCAGGGCGCGCAGGACGCCGATCTCCTTGGTCCGCTCCATGACAGAGATGTAGGTGATGATGCCGATCATGATCAGAGAGACGACTAAGGAGATGCCCGCGAACGCGACCAGCACCAGAGTGATGCCGTCCATGATACCGCCGGACATATCGCTGATAGAGGTGGCAAGGTCGGTGTAGATCACCACATCTGCCTCATCACGCCCGGTGTTGTAGTCGTCCAGGTACTCCAGCACCGCGTCTTTGGACTCGAAGTCGGATGGATAGAGGAAGACCATGAACGGCACACTCTCTCCTCCGAGGTACGCGAGCATCATGGGTTTGGCGGTCTCGTCCAACGGCTCCATGGTTATGACGTTGTGCGTGGCCGCCCGTTGCGCGTTCACGATGGCGGAGTCTCCGGCATTGTCGCAAATGCGCTGAACCAACTTGTCGCTGTAGGCGAGGCCGTTGCCGACGAGGCCCCTCGTCACATCAGGCTTGAGGCGCACGATGCCGGTGACCCTCAGCGTGACGCTGTTCTCTGCGTCGTACATGGCCCCATAGTCGGTGCCGGGCATGAAGTTGCCCGCCGGCGTCTGGACATAGTAGTCATCATTGTCGATGAGCCTCAACTCGGTGCCCACGATGTCATCGAAGGGGATGCTCTCCGCGCCCTGGGTGTCGAATCCAAGGTTCTCAAGCACCGTATAGGCGACACTGTTTCGGTTGTCGATCACCAGCACAAGGTCGGTCTCATCGTGCGGGTAGGATCCCGCGAGCAGGTCGTAGCTCTTCTCGAGATACGGTGTCGCCTGGTCGTCCAGCGTTTCTGGATACGAGGCAAGCCCCAGCCCCTGCATGCTGGCGATGTTCATATTGAGCCCACCGGACTGCACGTCCAGTTCGCTGCTCGTTCCGGCCGGGATGGACACCGGCACGGCCTCTCCGTCGATCTGACGCAGCAGGTTCATCCCCACCATGCGAAGGAAGCCCACACTGTTGCAGATCGCCGGGTCGACAGCTTCAACGTAGTCCACGTACTCGTCGGTAATCACGTTCGTATGGGCGACGGTCGTCTCGGCCGGGTCGTACAGCGCAACCTCCTGGGTGTCGGCATACTGCCGCTCATCTATCAGGACCGAGGACAGCTCGGAGCGCATCTGTTCCATCGTGTCCGCATCCAGGCTCATGGACATGGGGGAGACGATGATAGGGAACTCGGAGAGCGCGTCGTTCTGGAATCGATCGACCTCCCCCCGGAAGCCGTAGGACAGACTCAAGATCAGGGCAACACCGATGATGCCCATACTGGAGGCGAGCGCGGTGAGCGCGGTTCTCCACCTCTTCGTGGCGATATTCCTGCCCGAGAGCTTCAGCGCGGTGAGGAAGTTCATGCCGGTCTTCCTCAGCCGATAGCCGGCCTCCTGCCCTGTGGAGTCACCAGGGCTGCTGTCGGACACCACTCGGCCGTCCTGAAACTGCACGATGCGATCGGCGTACTGCGTCGCCAGCTCCGGATTGTGTGTCACCATGACCACCAGTTTGTCGGTGGCGATCTCCTTGATGAGTTCAAGGACCTGGGCACTGGTGGTCGTGTCCAACGCACCGGTCGGTTCATCGGCGAGGATGATATCCGGGTCATTCACCAGAGCGCGGGCTATGGCGACGCGCTGCATCTGGCCGCCGGAGAGCTGGTTCGGCTTCTTGTGCCTGTGATCCTCAAGCCCCACGCGCTCCAAGACTTCGGCAGCCTTCGCTCGTCTGACCCCCGCGGAGACGCCGCTCAAGGTCATGGCCATCTCCACGTTCTCCTCAACGGTGAGATGGGTGATGAGGTTATAGCTCTGGAAGATGAAGCCCACGCTGTTGTTTCGGTAGGCGTCCCACTCCCAGTCTTCGAAGTCCTTCGTGGACTTGCCGTTGATGATGAGGTCGCCGTCGTCGTACCTGTCCAGCCCCCCGATGATGTTCAGGAACGTGGTCTTGCCCGAGCCGCTAGGGCCCAGGATGGCAACGAACGCCGTCTTCGGGAAGTCCATGCTGACACGGTCGAGCGCGACCTGTGTGAAGTCGCCGACGGTGTAGCTCTTGGTGACGTCTCTGATCTGAAGCATTCCGCGCGTTCCTCTCTAGGATTAGTTGGACCGGGGTTTCCCCCAGAAGCTGACGATAAGCCCACCCGGGCCGACGTGCGTGCCGATGATGATTCCGATGCGACCCTCGATCATTCCGCGAATGTCGATGCGCTCGGCCAGCATCTCCCGCAAAGCAGCAGCATCTTCCGGGCATTGCGCGTGGTCCACGACGACGGTCTGAGCCTCCGGATCCTCGATGCGTTCGGCGGCTATGTCCGCCAGTGCCACCAGCGCCCGGTGCCGTCCCCTGAGCTTCTTCAACGGGACGAGTCGACCCTCGGCATCGACATGAAGCACCGGTTTGATGTCGAGCATGGAGCCTACAGCTCCGACTGCCGGCGACACCCTGCCTCCGCGCACGAGGTACTCGAAGGAGCCGACCGTGAAGACATGGTTCACGCGCTGGCGGTTGGCCTCAGCCCATGTGGCAACCGCTTCGGCTGACGCGCCACCAGCCAGCTGCCGAGCCATCTCCAGCACGAGCAGACCTTGCCCTGCGGAGACCGACAAGGAATCAACGACGAATACCTTGGCATCCGGCTTCTCCTCTAAGAACTTCTCACGGGCCAGGAGCGCGACGTCATAGGTGGCGCTCAATCCGGAGGAGATCGTGACCAGCAGCGCCGTCTTGCCAAGGTCGTAAGCTCGCTGGAACATGGCCTCACAGTCGATTGGACGCGCTTGTGCGGTCGTCGAGCGGGCACCGACCCGAAGTGCATCGTAGAAGGCGTCATAGGAAAGCGTCTGCCCGAAATCGTCGAAGTGGTCTTCGCCGTTGAGTGTGTACGGGAAGAACAGGAGCTCCACGCCGGCGTCCTCGAGGACATCGGAGGGCAGGTCGCAGCCCGAGTCTGTGATCAGTACCGTCTCGTGTGCCAAAGTCATTGCTCGCACCCCCGGATCTCCTTCGAATGCCATGGTCAGCGCCCTTCTCGGTCTGCCAACGTGATCGGTCTTGCCGCTAGCAGACGCTCGATCTCCCCGACGGCAGCTTCAGCCGCCATCTCGCCAGCGGCGATGATGCGTTCTGC
>CAKMKD010000107.1 GCA_927439865.1 uncultured Coriobacteriia bacterium
ATCGACTCATACATCGAGTACTGGAACACGAGACGCTACCAAGTGGGGCTGAAAGGACTGAGCCCGGCAGGATACCGGGCTCAGTCCGAAGGCGCCGCTCATGAACTTCAATTGACCGTCTAGCTTTTGGGGTCTAGTTCATGATGGCGGCCCTTTGCGTTGGAAGCACCCTGCGCAGGACGCGCAACCCTCCCATCGGTTTCAGCACGAATCCGCGCGGTTTCCGATTGGGACTAAGGATTTCACATAATTACCGCAGTATTGGTGCGTTTCTCTGTATTGACCCGCTTGGCGTGTCGCCCTATGTATTGGCGAAGGGCCTTGTGCCCGCACCGAAACTTGGAGGCGAATCATGCCGTACTTCAACACCATACTAGACGCCGTGGGGCACACTCCCCTCGTTCGGCTATCGCACATCGACGCAGGTCTTCCGGCTCGCATACTCGCTAAGCTCGAGCTCCTTAACCCAGGGGGCAGCCAGAAGGACCGCATCGCCATCGCGATGGTCGAGGAGGCTGAGCGTAGCGGAGCCCTGCGTCCTGGCGGCACCATCGTCGAGGCAACTGCAGGCAACACGGGCGTTGGACTTGCGATGGCAGCAGCTGTTCGCGGCTACCGTTGCGTATTCGCGGTTCCGGACAAGATGAGCGCCGAGAAGGTTGCCCTGCTGCGCGCATACGGCGCCGAGGTCGTCTGGACTCCCACTGCCGTACCGCCAGACTCTCCGGACAGCTACAACGGTGTGGCCGACCGGCTGGCGCGCGAGATTCCCGGCGCGTGGCGACCAGGGCAGTTCACCAACGCTGCCAACCCTGCGGCGCACTACGCTGGCACCGGTCCGGAGATCTGGAGCGACGCCAAGGGTCGCGTCGACGCGTTCGTTGCGGGCGTGGGCACCGGCGGCACGCTCTCCGGCGTCGCTCGGTACGTGCGCGAGCGCAATCCGAACGCCCGCATCATCGGCGCCGACCCTGCTGGCTCGATCCTCTCGGGCGACGAGCCAGGTTCGTGGATTGTCGAGGGCATAGGAGAGGACTTCTTCCCCGATACATTCGACGCCTCACTCGTGGACGAGTGGGTGCGGGTGTCTGATGAGCAGTCCTTCGCTGCCGCACGCCGGCTCTCCCGGGAAGAGGGCATCCTCGCGGGCGGCTCTGCGGGAACTGCACTGCACGCAGCAATCAAGACTGCCGGACGAATGCCCCGCGGCTCGGTGGTCGTGGTGCTCCTGCCCGACACCGGCCGCAACTACCTGTCCAAGTTCCATTCCGACGAATGGCTGCGAGAGAACGGGTTCGCCTCGCTTGTCGAGCCGACCTCGGGAACAGGAGCTCACTCATGAGATTCAGCACGAGAGCAATCCACGCGGGTCAGGCGGCCGACACCGCCACAGGCGCTACCATCGTGCCGATCTACCAGACCTCGACCTTCACCCAGACCTCGCCCGGTGAGCACCTCGGCTATGAGTACTCGCGCTCCGGAAACCCGACGCGCACAGCCCTCGAAGTCGCGCTTGCCGCTCTTGAAGGAGCGGCACATGGGCTTGCGTTCGCCTCGGGATTAGCCGCTGAGACCGCGGTGCTGTCGCTGCTCCGCCCGGGGGATCACGTGGTCGCCGCCGAGGACCTGTATGGCGGTACCATCCGCCTGCTCACGCGCGTCTTCGAGCCTATGGGGATCACGACGTCGTTCGTTGACTCCACGGCGCCCGGCGCCATGCAGGATGCAGTGACGCCATCGACGAAGATGCTCTGGGTGGAGTCGCCGAGCAACCCGCTGCTCGCGATCACCGACATCGAGGTCGCCGCTGCGGTCGCACACAACGCCGGAGCGCTCCTGGTGGTGGACAACACCTTCGCGACGCCATACCTGCAGCGACCACTGGAACTCGGCGCGGACATCGTCGTGCACAGCACGACGAAGTACATCGGCGGCCATTCGGACGTCGTCGGTGGGGCGGTACTCCTCAATGACACCGGGCTGCGTGATTCGATCGCCTTCTACCAGAACGCGGCCGGCGGCGTGCCCGGACCGTTCGACTCTTGGCTCGTGCTGCGAGGCCTCAAGACGCTGTCCGTACGTATGCGCGCCCACTGCGAGAACGCCGGCGCGGTGGCCTCATTCCTCGACGGCGCGTCGGGGGTTGAGGCCGTGTATTATCCCGGACTCACATCACACCCCGGGCATGAGCTGGCAGCGCGCCAGATGCCCGGCTTTGGCGGAATGGTGTCGCTACGACTGACCGGCGGTAAAGAGACAGCGCACGCCTTCCTGCGCTCGCTTGAGCTGTTCTCGCTGGCAGAGAGCCTAGGCGGCATCGAATCACTGGCGAGCTACCCCGCCGACATGACCCACGCCTCCGTGTCTCCCGAGGAGCGTGAGCGCCGGGGCATCAATGGACTGGTTCGGCTCTCGGTCGGCATCGAGGACATTGAAGACCTGCTAGCGGACCTCGCGGGCGCGCTCGACACCGTACGACGTGGCCAGCGATGACAGACCGCGAGTACATCCTCGGAACACGAGAGCAGGAGACACTGCGGCTCGGCATCCAGCACGACGCATGGGCTCCGATGGCACGCCAGTGCTGGAAGCGCGCGGGTGTTGCGGCAGGCGACCGCGTCATCGATCTGGGCGCTGGCCCCGGCTTCGCGGCGTTCGACCTCGCCGAGCTCGTGGGCGAAAGCGGGCACGTGACCGCCATCGAACGCTCGGCGCGCTTCGTCAAGGCCGGACAGGCTATTGCACGTGGGCGCGGAGTCCGCAATGTCGACTTCATCGAGATGGACCTGATGACCGATGCCGCACCGGCCGGGCTCTATGACGCCTCGTGGTGCCGCTGGGTCGCGTCGTTCGTGGAGTCACCGGCGGCGCTGGTCGACACGGTCGCCGCCACGGTTCGGCCAGGTGGCGTATCGATGTTTCATGAGTACGTCGATTACGCCTCGTGGCGCTTCTCACCATCGCTGCCCCATGTCGAAGAGTACATTGCGCGCGTGATGCAAAACTGGCGGGATGCTGGTGGCGAGCCTGATGTCGCCACGAGCATCCCGCCCCTTCTTATGGAGCGCGGTTTCACGATCGAACACGCCGAGCCACGAGCGTTCTGTGTCCGCCCGGGAGACAGACTCTGGACGTGGATTAGCACGTTCATCGACTCCAACCTGGGTCGACTCGTGGAACTGAACGTCTGCGATACGTCCTGGGCACGTACCGTCAGGCAGGAGTTCCTGGTCGCAGAATCCGACCCGTCAACCTTGATGATCACCCCGATGGTGCTGGAGATCATCGCCCGACGTGCACAGACGCCACCGCTCAGTAGCTAGCCGACCTTGCGGTCCGTAGGCTGAACCGTCCACGACTCAAGTGCCGCCTTGTCGATGACAAGGTTGTCGCCCACGGCCGTGACTGGCAGTTCATCGAGCGGGTACAGCTTGCACGGACCGCTGACCCCAACGCCCGTTTCCAGGTCACGCTTGGTGCCGCATGCGTCACACGTGAGCATGCCGTCAGTCGTTAGCGTCTGGCCTGTGCCCTGGCACGGCACACAGAAGCTGACACCAACGAATACCTGACCGGATGGCTTCGCGTACGCGATCATCGGCATCACGCTACCGTCCGAACGCGTGTACTCGAACGACACATTCCGTTTGGCGGCAATCTCGGCCAACGGAATCGACAGACCCGCGTCATCGGCGGTCGCCTCTATCGGTGTCATCGGAGTATCCGCAGTCACGACACCACTCACACCTGCCTGCACAGCCTGGTAGTCCGCAGGCAGGAAGCGTCCGATGTACTTGGCTTCCTCGGCAGAGGCGACGAGCGTGCCCGATCCTGACCCGTCGGCGCCGACATCGCTCTGTCGGCCCTGCGACGAGATGACCACAGCTATCATCACAATCCCGACTACGGCCGCGATCACCCAGGGTGCCGATGATGCCTTCTTCTGCGGGGGGTCCTGCTTCTCCGTCTGGGCTGCGGGTTTCTGCGAGCCATGCTTCTTATTCGACATTGTCTTCCTCCATCTGATCATGGTGCGAACGGGGCTTGGTCACCTCGGCCGAGAAACCCGCCGCGCGTATTCGGTCGCAGATCGATTCGCGATCTACGAGTTCCGGGTCGTACAGGATCGACGTGAGGCCCATTGAACGGACTGCGACCACGTCGAGCACTCCGGCAAGCGAGCCGACGGCCTTCTCGGCCACTCGGGGACAGGCTCCGCAGTAGAAGCCCGCTGTCTGTATGTGCACTGCCGCCTTCATGTGAGCACCTACTACTCGTCACAGGGCCCCGGGCCCTTGCACGATGGATGGACCCGGGGCCCGCAGGGTCTACTTAGCCGTAAACTCGATGATCTGCTCGACCGGAGGGCTGAACGGCTGCGTGTCGTTCTGCACAAGCTCAGCCTTCAGCGTGTGCGATCCCGGCTCGACATCCTCAAGGGTCACCTGCTTCTCGACGCTCATCACAAATGGACGGTCATCGAGAGTGAAGTGGACGTGGCCCTCTCCGGCCACGAGCGTGTTGCTCGGCATCGCGAACGTGATGCCGGTAGTCTCAACCCGCACGGTGACGGTACCTGCCGCGACCTCGGCGCCCTCAGTTGGCTCGAGGACCTTGACCGACATCGGACCGGTTTCGGCGCCGGTGCTCGACGTATCGCCAGGCACGGGCGTTGTACCAGCGCATCCTGCGAGGAGTCCGAGGGCGGCGATCACGCCGAGAACCGAAAGCGTGCGAGCGATCCTGGTGAGTCTTGCTGTCATCGCATGTTTCCCTTCATTTGTCAGGTACGGGCTATCGGATCGTCACCGCCGTGGCAACCTCGGCGCCATCCACGAACCACGGCTGGTCGGCGCTGTTGATACGATCCATCATGTTGAACTCGAAGAACCTGGGCTCGCCCCGGTCAGCGTGCACCGCGACGAAGAGCGTGTCAGTGAGCATCTGCGAAGCATCGAGCTGAACGAGCGTGCCATTGGTCGTTCCGGCCGGAATCGCCACAAGGCCGACTCTGGCACCGGGCATCCCGCCCGCGTCTTGGTGGACGACGATCCATGCCGGTTCGGGCGAAGTGGCGCTGTCAACGCGCAGGATCGCGTTCGTCACCGTCTGCGGTGAGACCACGATCGCCGACGTGCCAGCGGGTGTCTCGTATCCGAACCTCCGCACCTTGATCACTGCGGCAACCTCCGCGCCGTCTACGAAGTACGGCTGGTCGGGGCTGCCCAGTATGTCCATCATGTCGAAGTCCAGGACACCACCTGTCCCTCTATCGGCATGGAGGGCCACGATCACGTTCTCGGGCAGCATGTCTCGCTCAAGCTTCACCTCGACGTCCCGTGAGGTGCCCGCATCCACGAGTGCATAGCCGAGACGCGCACCAGGGGCGCCTCCCACTTCCTCATGCACGACGATCCAGGCGGCGGCGGGAGCATCGACCTCCGCGACCGTGATGCTCCTGACGGCACCGATCTGGTCAGTGGCCTCGATCGATGCGTCGTCGGTCTTGACGCCGAACGGGCCGACCGAGAAGACCGTCGCCACCTCCATACCATCCGCAAAGAACGGCTGGTCCGGGCTGTTCACCGGGTCGTCCATGTCGAACTCGAGCGTGCCGGCCTCACCGCGATCCGCATGGATGGCGGCGATGAGCTTGGTCGTACCTTCGAGCTTCGCGTCGAGTTTCACTTCTACTCCGGTGCTCTCGCCGGCGGGAATCGGTGCGAAGCCCACACGCTCGCCGGGCATGCCGTCAGGCTTGGCCCTATGCACCACGACGAAGGCGTCGGTCGGCGCGGTGGCCTTGGCGATCGTGACCGAACCGCCGAGCGGCTGGTCGCCTGCCTCGACAGCGGCCTCGTCCATCGTGACCGGAACGCCGAACTCGGCTGCCTTGAACGCGATCGCGACCTCTTTGCCGTCCACGAAGAACGGCTTGTCGGGGCTGCGGTCGAAGTCCTCCATATCGAACTCGAGTTCCCCGCGGATCCCGCGATCAGCGTGCACCGCTGCGATCAATTCGGGCGTCAGGTTGGCATCACCATCGAGCTTGATGGTTATGTCGGTCGTTTCACCCTTCTTGACGGCGGCGTATCCCAGCCGCTCACCCGGCATCCCACCGTTGTTCTGGTGGATGACGACGAAGGCGTCGGTAGGGGCTACCACCTTGGCAACGGTGACCGTGCGATCCCCGTCAGGCTGGTCCACGGCAACGATCGACGCATCTCCGGCCCGGGTAACGATTCCCATGACATCGTCGGCGCCCGCGGCCACTCCCCACCCGATGAGGGCGAGGGAGAGACCGGCGGTGACGGCGACAGTTGCTATCTTTGTCTTCTTCATCACTGAACTCCTTTAGACCTAGTTGGCCTTCGAAAAACTCGGACGGAACCTGCGGAGCATGAGTGAGCTCGTGACAACGCTCACCGAGGAGAGTGCCATCGCCGCACCGGCAAGCTCCGGACGGAGCAGGCCGACAGCCGCCACCGGGATGCCGAGCGTGTTGTAGCCGAGCGCCCACACGAAGTTCCAGCGGATCTTCTTCATGGTCGCGCGTGAGAGTTCGATTGCCGTGACGACGTCGCGCAGGTCGTTCTTGATGAGCACGATGCCGCCGGTCTCCATGGCCACGTCGGTACCCGCGCCCATGGCGATACCCACGTCGGCCTGCGCCAGCGCCGGCGTGTCGTTGATGCCGTCGCCGACC
>CAKMKD010000108.1 GCA_927439865.1 uncultured Coriobacteriia bacterium
AGCAGACGGGCCGCAGCTTACGCCCGCAACAGCCGCTCGAAGGTCGCATACTCGAGCAGATCGGCTTCCAGTGGCCGAGAAGGAGATCGGCCAGGTAGGAGCCATCCTGACCGGTGATGCCGGTGATGAGCGCAACGCGAGACATAGAGGCCTCCGAAGACGGTTTCTGATACTGCTAAGAGTAGCAGACGGGCCGCAGCTTACGCCCGCAACAGCCGCTCGAAGGTCGCATACTCGAGCAGATCGGCTTCCAGTGGCCGCTCCAGGAACTGCACCGCTTCGGTCCTCGCCTTTCGCCAGTCCACGTCGCCGAGGCGGTCCAGTACAGCTGCGCGCCACCCGGCTTCATCGAGTCCATCGGGGTCGCCCCACCCGCCCTGCTCCGCAGCGTTGCGCAACATGACCAGATTTGGCGACGGCCACAATCTGTCCGACAGGTACCACATGAGGTCGTAGAGGTCGCGCCCCTTGGTGTACTGGCGCATCAAGACAGCGGCAACTTTGCCGGCGAGCAGCGTGGAGCGATCGTGGTGATAGATCCTGATGAGGACGAACTTCCTGACCTGGCTCACTACCGAAACGGCACCCGCGGGCGAATTCGTGTCCACCTCGACTTTCACGCTCAACACTTCACTTGCATGCGGCGAGAGACCGACCTCGTGCAGAAGGGTCGGGAACCTCACGAACGCCTTATCGACGGCCGTCTTCGACTCTTTGTACTTGATCTCGATCGTGTAACCCTCGCGCTCAAAACCACGGGCGATGACGCCGAGCAGGTCACCGAACGCGTACTCTTCCTGGTTCGATTCCAGCGCAAAGTCCAAATCTTCCGAGAAACGCGGTACGTCGAAGAGAAACCGCAGGGCGGTACCGCCCATGAAGGCGAGGGATGTCATCTGTCCGGAGAGCCCAATGTGCTGCAGTATCCGGGCTTGCAGGTACTCGCGTGCGACGGAGAACCCGAACCCCTCAGGTGCCTGCCGGACGTATGAAGCGAGCTCATGCTTCATCACAGACCATCCTCTCGCGCCGCTGCCCACGTCTCGTACGATGCATCCTCGTCGCGGGCCATCGCCGAGATCAGCGACACGGCGCGGATGACGCGCTTCACGCCGCAACGCGCGGCCATTGTCTCAAGAAGGTCTAACCGCAACCTGTCCAGGTTCTGAACCCGCAGCTCTTGCAGGTACGCCGGATCGGCCGCGTCGTGCTCAAGATAGAGAAGGTCAATGAGAGCCTTCTCGGGAGTGGCGGCAAATGCGGTCGCGCCGGCCCCGAGATCGAGCGTCTGGAGTCCCCAGAACATCGTGGACTTCACATGCCGATACACAAATGTGCCGAGCGGCGTGACATACCGCGCGGGACGACCGGTCGTGACCGACGTAACCACGGGCACGTGCTCCGGGATGAGACCCGCGCGCGCAAGCACAGAACTCAGGCTCACATAGGAGCCGGGCACAAGGCGATTCGCGATCTCGTACGGTCCGGGAGTCCGAAGGCCGGGAGCGTGGCTTCCAGCGAATGCGTAGAGTCCGCGTCGCAGCTGCACGAGCTTGCCCGCGGCGACCCAACGTGAGAGCTGACGCATAACGTCGGCGCGGTCGACGCCGCCCACAAGCAGCAGCCCGGTTTCGAACAGTGGTTCAGTGCCCACTGCATTGAGGAGTTCATTCCATTTCATAACAGTAAGATGCCACACATGGCAAGTTACTGCAACGCAGCATCGTGCGGTCAGTAGATGCATGCATCGAGGACGGACAGCACACCGGCTGCGCCCTACTCCACCTCGGAGCGGTACGGAATCGACTCCTGTGCGCCGCGTCGTCCGACGGCAACGGCCGCAACGCGGTTCGCCCACGCAGCGGCGCCGTGTGTGGTCATCCCTTGGAGCAGCGCATCAACGAGGCTCCCACAGAAAGTATCGCCGGCAGCGGTCGCATCGACGGCTTCCGTTGGCGTCGCAGGGACGTGTGCAGTCGCACCGTTCTCGGCGATCAAACACCCATCCAGGCCGAGCGTGACAACCACCGCACCCGGCCCTTCCAGCGCGAGCGCCATTCGCGCGACGTCCTCGAGCGACTCGGGCACAGGCTGGCCGAGGAGCCCCGCAAGCTCGAACCGGTTGGGTACGATCACGTCGACACGGCCGAGCACCTCCGGAGCGACGGCCCTCGCAGGTGCAGGGTTTAACACCACAAGCCCCCGCGCGAGTTTGGTTGCCCGCGCGACCGTCTCGGCCGGAATCTCCTGCTGTAGAAGTACACAGCGCGCTCCCGCGACGAGTTCCCGGGAGGCCTCGAGGTACTCGGGCGTGAGCGCGCTGTTTGCCCCGGGGCTCACAACGATCGTGCTCTCCCCGTCTGGCTCCACAAAAATGAATGCCTGCCCCGTGGGCTGAGACACCCGAACGACACCGCCGACATCGATCCCTTCGTCGGCAAGAACACTTAGCATCCAGTCGCCCTCGGCGTCTTGCCCAAGCGCGCCGACCATTGCTACCGAACGCCCGAGACGCGCGAGCGCGACGGCCTGGTTGGCTCCCTTGCCACCGGCGCCGCGCAGTACGTCGGAGCCGAGCAACGTGGACCCCCGTGGCGGGGCGACTGGCACATCGACCGAACGATCGACGTTGATGCTCCCGACAACGACGACGTCACTCATAGCTGGCTACCGCCTCGATCATGAGATCCCAGAACCGCGCGGTGTCGAGGTGCACGGCCACGAACGCGTTATCCGGCTCTCCGGAAAGGTGGTGCAGGTCCACACACGTTGCGCCCGCCGTGAAGCGCCCCATCGTCTCGATGACGACCGGCACGTGGATGCACTCCACAAGCGTGGGGTCGATGACGCGCGCAACCGCAACCGGGTCGTGGAGCGGCGGCGATGTGAAGCCCCACGTTCGCAGATAGCTCGCCGAGAAGAACGTCAGCAGCTCCACGCACAGGTCGCCGAGCTTCGTGCCGAGCGCCGCGAACCGCTCGAGCACGTCGGGTGTCGCAAGCGCTTGATGCGTCACATTGAGCCCGCACATCGTGACCTTGACGCCCGAGCGGAACACGATGTCCGCGGCCTCGGGATCGACTTTGATGTTGAACTCGGCATAGGGCGTGTCGTTGCCTCGCTCGGTCGAGCCGCCCATGAGCACGATCTCGCGGATACGCGGCGCGAGCTCCGGATGCGTCTTGAGCACGAGTGCGATGTTGGTGAGCGGACCCACCGGCACGAGCGTGATCGGCTCGGGGTGCTCGCGAAGGAGCCGCACGATGAGGTCGACCGCCGACTCACTCGAGGCAGCTACACTCGGCTCACCCCACTCCGGGCCATCGAGCCCGGACACACCGTGTACGTACTCACCGATGTGGAGGCTGCCAAGCAGCGGCTCCGCGGCGCCCGTTGCGATCGGTACGCCGGTGATTCCCGCTACCGAGCAGATTCGGCGCGCGTTGATGGTGCATTTCTCTACCGTCTGGTTACCGCCGACCGTTGTGATTGCAAGCAGGTCGATCGCGGGGTGCGCCGCTGCAAGCAAGATCGCGAGCGCATCATCGTGTCCCGGATCGCAGTCGAGGATGATCGGCGTCACCACGGCGCTCACTTCCCACCCGCGAGCCACTCGACCGCCTGCGAGAAGAGGCGGCGGTACCCGGGCCACGCCACGAACTCGTCGGGGCACCAGTGGGGCCCGATATCCGACGCCCACGCCAGCGTGCGCCCGCGCCCCACCTCGCGCACCGCCAGCAGCGGGTTGCCGCCAACGGTCGCAAGCACGAGCGCATCGTCTTTCACGCCGAAGCGGTTGTAGCCGAGGAGCGCCGGCCATGCACCTGTCACGCCTGAGGTGACCGGGTGCGCGACGTCGCTTACAACCGGCTCCGCGCCCGCGGGCGCCTCGACGCGATCGTCCCACGGGTCGATCACCGATGGCAGCACCGCATCAACAGGCGTCCCGCGGTACATCGCTTTGCCCTCGAAGCCCTGGAAGCTCATGTAGCCGCCAGCCATCATGAGTCCACCACCGGCCTCAACCCACGCGGCAAGCGCCTTCAAGCGGTTCGGAGTGCGCTTACCGGAAAGCCACGTGTCCGGGTGGAGCAGGATGCTGTTCGCCCCGATATCCGAGAGGATCACGACGTCGAATTCCGAGAACGCCTCGGCGGTCATCGGGAAGTTCGTTGGCACCTCATGCGCAGGCATGTACACGACCTCGATCCCCGAGGCAGTAAGCGCGTCGCGTAGCGGATCGACCCCTGTGTGAAACGTGACCGACGTGAACGAATCGAAGCCTTTGTAGTGCGTGGCCTCGCTCACCCACGACTCGCCGGCGATGAGTACCTTCGTCATCTCATGCTCCTTCCGCAGCGGATTCGAAGACGGTTCGGGGGTTGTCGGTCAGCACGCACGTGAGAAGGTCCCGAGACACGCCGAGCAGCTCGAGCCGATCGGCGAAGCCCGTCAGCACGTGGTCGTAGCCGAATCCGCCGTACCGGCGGAGCAGCGTCTTGATGAAGAGGTCGTGCGAGAGCAGAATCCGCCCCCCGTAACCGTCGGTCACAAGCGAGGCGATCGCGGTGGCGTTCTCTTCGTCGCTCGGGCTCTGACCCTCGCCCGGATACGAGAATTCCATGCCGAGCATGTCGAACTCGATCCACGCCCCACGCTTGGCAAGCGAGCGCTGGTACTCTCTGTCGGCGAAACTCGGGTTCATGTGCGAGAGCACGGTCGCGGCGAGGTTACCGCCTTCCTCGGCCACGATGTCGAGCACGCGGTGACCGTACCGCTTCCACCCGGGCAGATGCACCGAGAGGGGCACGCAGCACCGCCTCTGGGCGCGGGCCGCCGCACGCAGTGAGCGCTCCTCGGCGGGGGTGAAATGCACGCCAACGCCGATTTCGCCGATCACGCCCGCATGTATGCCGTCGACGCCGTCGATGACGTCACGCGCGATGATATCGGCTATGTCGTCGAGCGGCATCGCGGCCAGGTCCGCGGGGTGGGCGCGCTCAAGGTAGAACCCGCAGCCCATCACGATGTTGAGTCCCGTGCGCTCGGCGATCTGACGCAGGCCACGCGGATCGCGGCCGATACCCGGAGGGGTTACCTCCACGATCGTTCCCCCGCCAAGGGTCTTGAACCGCACGACCTCCGCGATAGCGGTCTCGACGTCATCGAGGCGCGTGTTGTCGAGTGACAGGTACGGGTCATTGCGCAACCGTCCCAGGAACTCCATGCGAACCGCGCTGCGCGCGATCTCGTAACCGTCGGCATCGCCCGGCTCGGCGTCGTGCCAGGCGGCGCTGCCGTCGTTCAAGAGGTGCTCGTGCATGAGCGTCATGCCAAGCTGTGCCGAATCAATCTCGCCCGAGACGGTGCGAACGGTGACCATCATCGCCTCACAGTGCCGAACCTCGAGAAAATGCGGGTGTTCAAGAAGATCGCGAGCAGCAGGATCGCACCCTGTACGATCTGGACGTAGAACGGTGAGACGTGGAGCAGCACGAGCCCGTTTGCGATAACCCCGAGCACGAGCGCGCCTAGCGCGGTGCCAACAACGCTCCCCCGCCCGCCCAGCAGACTCGTTCCGCCAAGCACAACCGCGGTGATCACTTCGAGTTCGAACCCGACACCGGCGTTCGACGAGCCTGACGCGAGCCGGGCAGCGACCATGACGCCGGCTGTAGATGCCGCGAGACCGGACATGATGAAGACCACGAGTCCCACGAGACGCGTATTCACACCCGTGCGCCTGAGCGACTCGGCATTCGATCCGAGACCGACCACGTAGCGCCCAAACGGCGTCTGCGTGAACACGAATCCGCCGATGATGACCACGATGACAGCGATGATCGCCGGAACCGGCACGCCGCCCACGCGGCCCTGACCGAGCACGGTGACCCACGCGTCGCTCGAGATCGGCGTCGAGTAGCCCTGCGTGATCAGCAGTGCGGTACCCCGGACGATCGAAAGCGTCGCGAGGGTGACAATGAACGGCGGCAGACCCTGATACGACGAAAACCACCCGTTCACCGCACCAACGGCGACACCCAGCAGGAGCACAAGCACAAGTGCCAGCGTGGCGTCGACGCCCGAATGGATCATGATCGCCAGAAGCGATCCGGAAAGCGCCACATTCGATCCTACCGACAGGTCGATGCCGGACGTGGTGA
>CAKMKD010000109.1 GCA_927439865.1 uncultured Coriobacteriia bacterium
GCTCGAGCCGCTCGTGACGAGCGTGCAGTCCATGTTGCCGCCGTGGATGCCCGGCGTGCTGTTCGGGATCACGCCCTCGGCAGGAGCGACGCCGATGACACCCAGCATCGGATTCTGCTTCACAACGACCTTGTCCTTGAAGACAACGGTGTCGCCGCGGTGCTCGACGATGACCGTCTCTTCCTCGGTGATGAAATCGCCAAGCGCGCCCACCTGCGGCACCGCGACCATGACCGAGGGGCCTGTGGCCGTGACCTCGTGCAGATCGATGCGGAGCAAGTCGCCGGGCTTGGTGCCTTCGATGAAGACCGGTCCGGTGGCAGGATTGGTGATCGACCAGTCGAGCGTCTCGAGCGTGTCGGCAGTGGTCTTGAGCTGCCCGCTGAAGCAGTCGTGCGTGGTGAGATGCACTTCTTCGCCCTGAGACACGCGAACGACCGGCTCGGTGTCGGGAGAGAACGCGAAGAACGCCTTGTCACGCGTCAGTTCACACGCCATCTTCAACCTCCTTGGTCTCGCTGCGTTTGGCGCGCTTGAGAAGCGGCCACCTCAGTTCTTGCCCGCCAACCACGCCGCCCGGTCGCCAGATGAGGATCGTGACCATCGCGATCGCCATGACGGCCTCGGTCAGTCCATAGACCTCGAATGAGAGCACGTGAGCGTTGTTGATGGTGCCTTCAAGCTGTCGGAAGGCTTCTCGGGCGACCGTCACGAGCGCCGTTCCGGTCACAGCGCCGGAGATGCTCCCCGACCCGCCGATGACGATCATGCTGAGCAAAATAAACATCTCGGAGATGTAGAACGCCTTCGGGGAGAACGACGTGATGAAGTGTCCCCAGAGGCCACCGGCCATGCCGGCGATGAGCGCGCTTGAGACGAAACCGTAGTAGCGCACGCGAACCACGTCGATGCCAACCGCCATCGCGGCGTAGCGGTCGTCGCGGGAGGCGCGCAGGCGCAGCCCGAGCGCTGATTCGCGGAACCAGTACGCCACGACCATCACGATAAGCGCTGCAATGAGCGCCACCGTGAGCGTGGTGAACTCCTGGACGCCGAAGAACGTTCTCGGCCCGTTCGTGACGTTATCCCACTGCGTCATGACCACGTGGATGACGATCAGCGTGGCGAAGAGCGTGATGACGCCGACAAAGTCCGAGAGGCGCATGAGCGGGTAGCCGATGACCGCTGCGACCAGCGCCGCGATCACGCCGCCGAGCAGGATCGCGGGAATGACCGGCATGCTGAGCTCGACGAGCGCCGGATACATGTTCGGGACGCCCATGCCCTTCACGAGCGGGGCGGTCGAGAGAATGCCCGAGGCGTACGCACCGATTCCTACGAATCCGATGTGTACCCAGTTCAGGATGCCCGCGTTGCCCATGAACATCTGCAGCCCGAGCACCATGATGAGACTCACGCAGAAGTAGGTGTAGACGTTCACCAGCAGCGACGAGCCGAACATGCTGAGCCCGAGGCCCACAAGCACCAGCGGGATCATGAGTATGGGCAGCGTGGAGTGCTGTCTGCTGAACGCAGCGAGGCGCGAGGTGAGGTTCATCCGACACGCTCCTCGGTGTAGCCGCCCTTGATGATCCCTTCGGGGCGGAAGAGCAGGAACAGAACGACGATCACGAACATGAACGCATCGCGGTAGCTGATCATGCTTGCCGGAAGCGTGATGCTCAGGATGTTGAAGAGCAGCCCGTAGACGAATCCGCCGACAACCGCACCGGTTGGGCTATGCATGCCGCCCATGACGGTCGCGATGAACGCGATGAGTAGCGGCGCGGCGCCCGTGATCGGGTCGACCGACGATGAGCGTCCGATCCAGAAGATGGATGCGATACCCGCGAGCAATCCGCTGATGATGAACGCTGCCGAGATGACCAGGTTCGCCGGAACGCCCATCAGCCGTGTGGTGGTGAACTTCTCGGCAGCGGCGCGCATGGCGATACCAAGCACGGTCTTCTTCATGAGGAGCGACATCAGCACCAGCACGACGATCGTCGTGCCGATGATGAGCAGGTTGCGGACCGGCGTTGTGGCACCGGCGATGTTCACCGTCTTCGAGAAGATCGGCGGCAGCTGTACCGCACGCGCTCTCGGCGACACCAGGATGAGCACCGCGTTTTGCAAGAAGATGCTCACTGCGAACGACGTGACGATGAGCGCGTTTGCGGACTTGGTGCGCACGGGCCGGAACGCGGCGAGCTCGGTGAGGTAGCTCGTGAGCACGGCCGCAGCCACACCGAAGAGCATCGTGGCCCACCACGGCAGCTGTAGCACCGTGGCCGAGAAGTAGAGGCCGTACCCGGCGATCATGATGTACTCGCCGTACGCGAAGTTGACGAGCTTCAGAATGCCGTACACGAGCACGAGGCCGAGCGCGAGAAGCGCATACAGGCTTCCCAAACTCAGCGTGTTGATGAGGAATTCGAGATCGATCACAGTGGCACCTCACAGCTTGCTTCGTCGTCGCCACCGAAGTAGACAGATGCGATATCGACCTTGCGCTTCAGGTCCTCGGCGGAACCCGCGAACTCGACCTCGCCGTTGGCGAGCAGGTACGCGCGGTCGACGATGCCCAGGGCGCGTTCGGCGTTCTGTTCCACCAGCAGGATCGTCGATCCCATCTCCTGCAGCCGCTTGATGAGCACGAAGATGTTGTCGGTCATGGCCGGCGACAGGCCGAGAGACGGCTCGTCGAGCATGAGCAGCTTCGGGTGCGCCATCATCGCGCGAGCGATGGCGAGCATCTGCTGCTCGCCGCCGGAGAGGAGTCCGCCTGGCTGCCCGAACCGCTCTTCGAGAATCGGGAACAGCTCGAAGATCTCCTTGAGGTCGGCCTTGTAGCGGTCGCGCTGGTACGACGAGAACGCGCCAAGGCGCAGGTTCTCTTCAACCGTGAGCTGGCCGAAGATCTCGCGACCCTCGGGCACAAGCGAGATGCCCCGCTTCACGATGTTCTCCGGCTTGCGGTTGGTGATCTCCTCGCCGAGGAACGTCACGGTGCCCTTCACCGGGCGCAGCACGCCGGTGATCGACTTGAGGGTGGTGGATTTGCCCGCCCCGTTCGCGCCGAGCAAGGCGACAAGCTCGCCCTCGTTCATCTCAAGCGAAATGCCGTGCAGCGCGCGTACGACACCGTACGACGCCATCAGATTCTCTACAGTCAGCATCGGCATCGTCACGCACTGCTCCCTAGGTAGGCGGTGACGACTTCGTGGTTAGCGCGAACATCGGCGGGCGTGCCCTCGGCAATCGTCTTGCCGTAGTTGAGGACATGCAGCCGAGGACAGAGACTCATCATGAGTCGCATGTCGTGCTCCACGACAACGAGTCCAACGTGGTACTTGGTCGGAATCGCTCTGAGGAGCTCCATCAAGACGTCGGACTCGTCCTCGTTGAGGCCGGCCGCGGGTTCGTCGAGGAAGAGGAACTTCGGCGCCATGGCGAGCGCCCGCGCGATCTCGAGCTTGCGCTGATGGCCGAAGGGAATCTCCGAGCCGAGAACGTCTGCCCACGCGGTGAGCCCGAACTCCTCAAGCAGCGTTCGGGCTATCGCGGCGGCTTTGCGCCGCGGCTGACCCATGCTGACCGAGGCGACTTCGACGTTCTCAAGCACCGTGAGCTCGTGGAAGAGCCGGATCGTCTGGAACGTGCGCGAGATGCCCGCGCGCGCCACACGGTGCGGCTTCCTGCCGGTGGTGACGTAGCCATCAACCGACACCGTGCCGCTTGTTGCCGGCAGCAGGCCGGTGATGACATTGATGAGCGTGGTCTTT
>CAKMKD010000110.1 GCA_927439865.1 uncultured Coriobacteriia bacterium
CCACGCAACGTAGAAGAGAATCAGGTCACCCGCGATGAACACGGTCGTCACCGCAGCTTGTAATGACAGCAACAACGCGAAATGGATGCCCGGTCGGTCGTCTATCTTCCACGACGCGACGACCGCTATGACGCCGAGCAATCCCGTCAGCAGCACGAACGGCATCGCAAGTCCGTCGGCGACGAGCTGTGTCGCCACGGCCGCGGCTTCACCGCCCGCAACCCACACCAGTCGTTGGTCGCTGGAGCCGAGCAGTTGTACAAGAGCGACGACGGCCAGGGCTGCCTCGGCCAGCGCGGTTGCAAGCGCGATGAGTCGCGGCGCAGTGGAGCTCCGCCTGCCGACGATCCACGAGGCGAACGCGCCGGCGATTGGTAGAAGGATGAGCCATACAAGCGTCATCGGCGCATCACCTCCCCATCCAGAGCGCAATGCCCATCAGCACGATGAAACCAACGGCGACCAGTGACGCGTAGACATCGGTCTCTCCGCTCTGCAGCCCCGACATAAAGCTCCCAACGCGCTGCGTGACTGGCCCGAGCCCTTCGACGAAGCCATCAATCACCTGGCGATCGATCCTGCGGTGCACCCACGCAGCGAACCACGCCACAGGCTTGACGATGGTCCGCGAGACGAGCGAATCCACTCCCCATCCGCCGAACGCGAGTGCATGAACAGCGGCGTATCTGGTGCGCAGCGCCTCCGAACGGTCGAGTCCGCGCCCGTAGAGGACAGCGGCCACAGAGATGCCGATAAGCGCCATGACGACCGAGGCAGCTGCAACAATCGCCTCAAGGGCCTCGGGCTCATGACCGAGGACGGACATGATCTGGTTCCCGAGGAATCCCAGGACGAGTGCCAGAATCGCCAGCACCACGAGCGGCGCGGTCATCGTTAGCGGCGACTCGTGCGCGGGCGTCTCGGCTCGGCTGTCTCCGAAGAACGCCACCCACGTGACCCGGAAGGCGTAAAACGCGGTGAGAGCGCTCGCGCCCAGAAGCGCGTAGCCAGCGAGCGGGGCCGCATGCAGAACGCTCGCAAGCACCGCGTCCTTCGAGAAGAATCCGGCGAGCGGAGGGATGCCCGCAAGCGCAGCAGCTCCCACTACCCAGGTGGCGGTTGTGATCGGCATGCGACGAAGCAGCCCGCCCATCTGGCGGATGTCCTGGGTCTCGGTGCCGTGGATGACACTCCCTGAGCCGAGGAAGAGCAGCGCCTTGAACGCAGCGTGCGTGGTCAGGTGGAACAACGCGGCGCCCCACGCCCCGGCGCCAAGCGCCGCGAACATGAACCCGAGCTGGCTGATCGTGGAGTATGCGAGCACCTTCTTGATGTCGGACTGCACACACGCCACGGTTGCCGCGAACACCGCCGTGAACGCCCCGACCCACAGGATGGTGACCCGCGCCACCTCGCTCACTTCGAAGAGCGGCCACATTCGAGCAACAAGGAAGACGCCCGCCGCAACCATCGTGGCGGCGTGAATGAGTGCCGAGACGGGTGTCGGACCCTCCATCGCGTCCGGAAGCCAGATGTGGAGCGGGAACTGCGCGGACTTGCCCGCAGCGCCCATGAAGAGCAGGAGTGCCGCTGCGGTCGCCGTTCCGGCCGTAAGCCCCGCAGCGCCGCCGGTCACAGTGGCGATATCGAGCGAGCCGGTAGCCTGCCACAGCACGGCCAGACCGAGCAGCATGCCCACGTCCCCAACGCGCGTGGTGAGGAACGCCTTCATAGCTGCGCTCGACGCTGACGGCTTGCGATACCAGAATCCGATGAGCAGATACGAGCATGCGCCTACGAGCTCCCAGCCGATGAATAGCGTGACGAGACTCGTCGACATCACGAGCAGGCTCATCGAAGCTGTGAAGAGCGCGAGAAGCGCGAAGTAGCGGGACCGCGACGGGTCATGCGCCATGTATCCCACCGAGAAGATGACGACCATGCTCGCCACCACGCCCACAACCAGCAGCATGATCGCCGAGAGACCATCGACAGCGATTCCGACGTTCAGTGACGACCCGCCTTGCGTGAGCCATGCCGCCGACTGAGGCTGTATGCCTTCGAGTCCGGCGATGCCGACTGCAGCCGCAGTGATCGGAGCAAGCAGCGCGACCCACTGGGCCACGCCAACCGCACGTCTACCGGCAAGCCAGATGAGCACTCCAAGGGCCAGCGGCACGGCAACAGCGAGCCAGGGGTTCGCGGCGAAGAGCGACATCAGCCCTTCACCTCCAGAAGCTCATCGATGCTGCTTCGCTTGCTCCTGCGAGAAAGCGACACCACGAGCGCGAGCCCGACAGCGGCTTCTGCCGCCGCCACCACGAGCACAACCAGTCCGATCGAGCCGATCACCGCGCCGTTCGCGCCTGAGAGCGAACCGAGCCCAATCAGCAGCACGTTTGCAGAGCCAAGCATGAGCTCGACACCTGCGAGGATCGCAATGATCTCTCGGCGGGTCAGGACAACATAGAGTCCCAACCCGAAGACGAACGAGCAGAGTACCAGCATGCTCATCGACGCTCACCCGACCCAGCGATGACGAGCACTGCGATGAGCGCGACGAACAAGAGAACGCCGAGAAGCTCGAAGACGACGATGTGTCCGCCGAGCAACTCCTCGGCAAGGGAGACGCCGCCTTGCCCCGCAACGGGCTCCCATCCGCCCACAGAATCGCGAAGCGACAGAATGAGCATCCCGGACACGCCGAACGCGACCGCTGCGGCTCCGATGTCGTGACGCGAGGTCAGAACCGGTCGGCCACCATTTGAGCGATGAACGACCATCACAGCGAAGACCACGAGGACCAGCACGCCGCCCACATACACGAAGACCTGCGCGGTCGCGAGGAACGCCTGTCCGTAGAACAGGAAGAGTCCTGCGACGCCGAGTAGAAACACACCGAGTCCCACGACAAGTCGCATCAGGTCGCGGGTCAGCGCAACGACGAGCGCCCCGCCGACCATCATGAGCGCGGCTAACGCGAAGGCGAGCGTGGCAAGCGTCACGAGGGCTCCCTTCGTGGCGGGACAGGACAGCCCGGTGGCATGATGCCGTCTCGGCCGGTGGCACGCGTGCCATCTCCCGGCCTCAGCATCTCGCCCTTATCGAAGATCATGAGATCGCGGTGGAAGAACGAGAGCTCGTACTGCCCCGTGTGCGCAAGCGCATTCGTCGGGCACTGCTCGGCGCAGAGACCGCAGAAGGCGCACTTCGTGAGGTCGAGGTCATAGCGCGTGAGACACCGGCCACCAGGTTCATCCACGCGTTCCACCTGGATCGCGTAGTCGGGACATGTGCGTGCACAGAAGGTGCAGCCCACGCAGATCTCGGACTGGCAGCGCAGACATCGCGCGGCCTCGATCATCGCTTCTTGGTGTGTGAGCCCGAGTTCGACCGGTCGGAAGTCCTTCGCACGCTCTTCAGGGCGTGCCATCGGCATGACAGCGCGCCTGCGGGAACGCTCCACGCCAGCTACGTCGGCCACAGCATACTTTGCGTACACGGGAACGGGCCGGGGCGTGCGGTCCTCGGTCAGGGACGTGCCCTGCAAGTAGCGCAGAATCGATGTTGCCGCCTCGTGGCCGGTGGCGATCGAACCGATTGCGCTGCCGGGACCGGTGACAACCTCACCGCACGCGAATACCCCGGCGACCGACGTTGTGAAGTCGGCGCCATTCACCACGAGCTGACCGCGCCCCGAAACGAGCAGTTCCGTGCCGGCGATGAGCGCATCGAGCTTGGCTGCCTGGCCGATGGAGAAGACGACGACATCGCAGGCGAAGTCGGTGAGTGCATCGCCGAACTTCGGTGAGAAGCGGCCGGTCTCGTCGAACACCGAGAGGCACTCACGAACGCGCATGCCGGTGACGTGGCCGCCCTCGGTCAGAACCTCTTCGGGGCCGATAGAGCAGGTGGCGATGACGCCTTCGTCAAGCGCCTCCTCGATCTCCCACGGGTGCGCGGGAAGCTCCTCTGTGGACTCGAGCGACGCAAGCCGAACCTCTGTGGCGCCGGTGCGAAGCGCGCACCGCGCGACGTCGACGGCAACGTTACCGCCGCCGATGACGAAGACGCGCTTGCCCCTTACACCGGTCTCATGTTTGTGATTCGCAGCCCACAGGAATTCGAGCGCACCGATGACGCCATCGGCATCATGGCCGGGAATCGGCAGGATGCGACTCTCCTGGAGACCGACGGCCAGCAACACAGCATCGTGCTCACGCTGGAGCGCCGAGAGCGGCTTGTCCTTGCCTATCTCGATGCCGCAGTGAAGCTCGAGTCCGAGCGCAACGATGCCATCGACTTCCGAGTACAGGACGTCGCGCGGAAGCCGGTATGCGGGTACTCCGCTGTTGAGTGCGCCGCCCGGCCGCTCTTCGCGCTCGTACATGACGACCCGGTAGCCGCTCTTCATGAGGTCGTACGCGGCAGCGAGACCGGACGGTCCCGAGCCGATCACCGCGACAGACTTCTTCTGCGTGATCTTGAGCGGACGAAGCCGCTCGGCGGCCACCTTCTGGAACTCCTCGTACGCAAAACGGTGGAGCGGCCTGATAGCGACCGCTTCGTCGTAGAAGGTGCGGCGGCACGCGCTCTCGCACGGATGGTGGCAGATGCGTCCCAGAACGCCCGGGAGGATGTTGCGATCCCTGACGAGCTCGTACGCCTCGGGAATCCGGTTCTCGGCGACGAGGAATCCCTGGCCACGAGCATCAACGTTCGCGGGACAGTTCCCGACGCACGGCGGAAGCCGTTCGGTGCGGTAGAGATCCTCGATGACGCTGTTGTACACCGCCGAGTTGTCCCTGATGAGTGGGATCTCGTCTCGGCCGAGAACACCTCGCAGGTGTAGCGCGCCGCGCCAACGGGGACTGACCGTCCACTTCTCGGCGGGATAGCGGATCGTGACGGGCTTCTCGGTGCTGATTCGCGCGGTGATGCCGAGTCCGGTCACAAGCGAGCGCACGGCCTGCAAGAAGCCCTTCGCACCCGGAGAGTACTCGTTGCTGACGCTTGCCGGAGTGACGATGTCCTCACGCTTTACAGCCACGGGAGCACCACCCCCACGATCACGAGCTGCACGATCGCGAGCGGCGTGAGCACCTTCCAGCACAACGACATGAGCTGGTCTTGCCGAAGACGCGGGAACGTCCACTTGACCCACATGATCGCGGTCATGATGAGAATGGTCTTTACGATGAGCACGACCACGCCGAGCGCGCCGCCAAACGGCCATCCGCCGCCGAAGAAGACCGCCGCGCCGAAGAGCGACGCCGCGATCATGGAACCGTACTCGGCCATCATGAACGACGCCCAGCGCATGCCGGAGTAGTCGGCGAAGTAGCCGGCGACGAGTTCGCTCTCGGCTTCAGGGATGTCGAAGGGCCCGCGATTCATCTCGGCGATAGAGGCGATGAAGTAGATCACGAACGCGATGAACGTGAGCGGCATCCACCACCAGCGCCAGGCCTCGACGACGTCGAGCGGCCGAAGCGAGCCGGCGAGGAGCACGATCGAGAGCACAGCTAGCGACCTGGGGATCTCGTAGCTGATCATCTGCGCCGTAGCGCGCAGACCGCCGAGCGTGGAGAGCGTGTTATGGCTCGCCCATGCCGAGAGAAGGATCGCGATGACCTCGATCGACGGCACGGCCAGGAAGAACAGGATCCCAACGCTCGTGTCGAGCGGCGCCCAGCCCGCCGTGAACGGGATGACGACCATCGAGACGGCCACCGGCCCGAAGACGAAGAGCGGCGCGTACTTGAAGATGGCCTTGTCGGCGAGCTCAGGCACGATGTCCTCTTTGAAGAGGAGTTTCGGGACGTCGGCGATCATCTGGAGCGAGCCGAACGGGCCGATTTGCTGCGGTCCGAACCGCATCTGGATGCGCGCCGCGACCTTGCGCTCCCACCACACGCCGAGAATCGCGCCGCTGGCGATGGTGGCCACGGCTGCAACGCCCCACAGGAATCCCCACAGCAGCGTCATCGATCCACCTCGCCGAAGACGGGGTCGAGCGAACCGATGATCACGACGAGGTCGGAAAGCGTGTGTCCCTCGGCAAGGAGCGGGAGCACCGAGAGATTGCAGAACGCTGGCGACCGGACCTTCATGCGGTACGGGCGCGGCGAGCCGTCGCTCACAAGATAGACGCCGAGCGAACCGCGGGCGCTCTCGATGTGGTCGTACGCGTCACCCGGGCGCGGGGCGAGCAGGCGCGGGAGTCCCTCGGCCTTCACCGGACCGGGCTCGAGCTGATCGAGCGCCTGGTCGATGATCTTGCAGCTCTCCACGCACTCCCAGAGGCGGATGCGCGCGCGGTCGTAGCAGTCGCCGTTCTCGCCGAGCGGCACCTCGAAGTCGAAGCGCGGGTAGACCGAGTACGGGTCGTCCCGCCGTAGGTCCCAGTTGACGCCCGACCCTCGTGCGGTGGGACCAGACGTGCCCCAGGCCACGGCGGTATCAGCCGGCAAGACGCCAACACCTTTGAGCCGAGCGCGGGCGATCACATTGCCGAAGAGCAGCGTGTCGAGCTCCATCATGGCGGCCGGGTGCTGCGCGACGAACGAGCGGACCTGCTCCACCCATCCGTCGGGAAGATCCATCGAGACGCCGCCGGGGCGCACGTAGTTGTACGTGAGGCGCGACCCGCACAGGGCCTCGAAGAGCTCGACGACATGGTCGCGCTGCGCGAATGCGTACATGAACGCGGTGAACGCGCCGGTATCTGCGCCGGTTGAGCCGATACCCATCATGTGGCTCGCGATGCGCTGAAGCTCGCATACGATCACGCGGATGTACTCGGCTCGCTCAGGTACGCGGATGCCCGCGAGGCGCTCAACGGCGCGGCAGTACGCCCAGTTCGCGTACATGCTGCCGACGTAGTCGAGGCGATCCGTCAGCGGGACCACCTGGAGGTATGTGCGGTTCTCGGCCATCTTCTCGATGCCGCGGTGGAGGTGGCCGATGATCGGCTCGGCCTTCACGACGACTTCGCCGTCAAGCGTCACAACGATGCGGCAGACGCCGTGCGTCGAGGGATGCGACGGCCCGATATTGACGATGGTTTCCTCGGTCATAGGTCGCACCTCCTCAGATGTAATCCGGACGGCGGATGATGCGCTCGTCCTGGTAGTCTTTGCGAAGCGGATAGCCCACCCAGTCGTCGGTGAGAAGGATCCTGCGCAGATCGGGATGCCCGGTGAACACGATGCCGAACATGTCGAAGACCTCGCGCTCCTGCCAATTCGCGGCGGGCCACAAATCGGTCACCGAGGCGATCGTCGGCTCATCGCGCGGCACGCGCGCCTTCACGAAGATGCCGGCGTGCATCTGGCGTGACTGGAGCCGGTACACGAGTTCGAACTCGTCACGGGTGTCAACTGCCGTGACCATGCCGAGGCGGTCGAATCCCAGATCACGCAGGTCAGTCGCGGCCTCGTGAAGCCGGTCAGCGTCGATCACAAGCACACCATCGCCGAACTCGACTGAGAAGAGCGGGCACAGGTCGGGATACTGGGAACACAGATGCTCGCGCAATTCGTTGATGTTCACCCGACATCACCGCCTGCGGCATCTCGCTCGCCCTTGCGCGGTGAGCCGGACGACGGGAGTTCGCTCTTGAGCGCGCGCGACTTGCCTGGCGCGATCGAGTCGGTGCTCACCTGCTCCCGGAGGCGGAGGATCGCGTCTTGCAGCGACTCTGGCCGAGGAGGACACCCGGCGATGTAGACGTCGACCGGCAAGAATTCGTCCACGCCGCGGATCACAGAGTACGTGTCGTAGTAGAAGATGCCGCCCGAGACAGCGCAGTTCCCCATCGCGATGACCCACTTCGGGTCAGGCATCTGGTCGTACAGGCGCTTCACCGCCGGGGCCATCTTCCGGGTGATCGTACCGGCCACAACCATCACGTCACAGTGACGTGGGTCCGGACGCGGGATGGAACCGTGGCGGTCGAAATCGAACCGGGAGAATGACGCCGCGATGAGCTCCATCGCGCAGCACGCCGTCCCCATCGGCATCATCCAGAGCGACTTGCCGCGAGACCAGTCCATCACGGCATCGAGAGACGTGAGGATGATGCCGCCGCCGGGAGTCTTGTCGAGCGCAGCCCCGAGGTCGTCTACGAAGGCCACTTAAGTGCCCCCTTGCGCCACGCATAGAGCAGGCCGAAGGCGAGAAAGGCGGCGAACGCCGCGACCTCGATAACACCGACGACTGATCCACGAACTGCCGGGGCTACAGCGAACAGAAGCGCTGTCTCAGCATCGAAGAGCACGAAGAGCAGCGCGATATCGGCGAAGCGGACGTTTACCGGAAGCCAGGGCGAGCTCGCCTGCGGAATCCCACACTCGTAGTTGGACGACTTCACCGCGTTGGGGCTCTTAGGTGAGAGCAGCGAATTAGCCGTAATGAGCGCTAGCAGGAAGAGGACAGGGCCGATTGCGAGGCCGACTGCGAACAAGACGCGCTCGGGCGAACTCACGGGTTTCTCCACCCCTCCCCAAAAAGGTCAAGAACTTTGTAACTCGCAGTTACGCACTTACAACGCCGCACGTAGAAGTACGTCTTCGCGAGTTATTCCCCCGGAATCGCGACCGTCCAACGGGAGACATAGAGGCGTTATAGCAGAAAACCAAATACTTTGTAAACATTGTTACAAAGTCTCGTCCGCCTTTTCGACTTCTTCGGACAGCGCGATCCACTTCGACTCGAGCTCCGCAAGCCGAGGTTTCACCTCATTGTACTCCCCCATCACCTTGAAGAACCGCTCTCTGTCCTCGTAGACCGCGGGATCTGCGAGGTTAAGCAGCAGCTCGTCATGGCGGACTTGGACCGTTGCCATCTGACGCTCGAGGGCAGTGAGTTGCTTCTTGACATCCTTGGTCGCGCGGTACGCCTGGTTCCTGGCCTCGGCCTCGGTCCTGCGCTGCTCCTTGCTCTTGAAGCCGGGTTGCTCGGGCGCCGTCTCGCGGGTAACAGGCGTCGCCGTCGGGGAGGTCCGTGCCGCTGGCGCGGTTGCGGTGCCACTGCGCTGATCACGTTTGAAGAGGTAGTAGTCGTAGTCGCCCTCGAACACCCTGGCGACGCCGTCTCGAGCCTCGATCACCTTGTTGGCGACGTTGCGAATGAGGTGCCGGTCGTGCGTGATGAGCACGAGGGTCCCGGTGTAGGACCTGAGCGCCTGCTCCAGCACGTCGCTCGACGCGATGTCGAGGTGGTTCGTCGGCTCGTCCACGCAGAGCAGCGGCGCAGGCGCCACGAGCAGCTTGGCGAGCGCCAACCGGGCTCGCTCCCCGCCCGAGAGGACCCGAACCTTTTTCATCACGTCGTCACCATGAAATAGGAACGCGCCAAGCAGCCGGCGACACTCCACCGGCGTCCATCCGGGAGCGGAGACTGCGAGTTCGTCGAGCACGGTACGCCGCACATCGAGCGCCTCAAGCTGATGCTGCGCGAAGTACGCGACCGAGACGCCGTGGCCGAGGGTACGATCGCCCGCGTCAGGTGCAAGCTCCCCGGCGAGCATACGCAGCAGGGTGGACTTCCCTGCCCCGTTGGGTCCCACGAGCGCGACCTTGTCACCGCGATAAAGCGCCAGGTCGAGCTTGTCGTAGACAACCAGGTCGCCATAGGCCTTTCGAACACCGGAGAGTCGAACGACCTCTTCCCCGGTACGTGCAGGCTGCGGGAACCGGAACTTAACGGTCTTGCGCTCCTCGGGAAGCTCGATGCGCTCCATCTTCTCGAGCTTCTTCATGCGGTCCTGCGCCTGCTTCGCCTTGCTGCTCTTGTAGCGGAACCGCTCGACGAACGCCTCCATATGCGCGATGTCACGCTGCTGCTGTTCGTACTGCGCCTTCAACTGCTCGAGGGCGAGCTCCTTCTGCTGGATGAACGCGTCGTAGGAGCCCGGATAGACGGTCAGGCGCTTCTGGTCGATCTCGGCAACGTGATCGACGAGGCCGTCCATGAACGCGCGGTCATGGCTCACGATGACGATCGCGCCCTCATACCCCCGCAGGAATCCCTCGAGCCACGCTACGGACTCCAGATCGAGGTGGTTCGTGGGCTCATCGAGGAGGAGCACGTCAGGCTGGCGCAGCAGGAGCTTCGCCATCGCGATCCTCATGAGCCAGCCGCCCGAGAACTCAGCGCAGTCGCGTGCGAGGTCGGCCTCTTTGAAGCCGAGGCCCATCAACACCGTCCGAGCGTCGGAATCAAGCGTGTAGCCGCCGAGGTGCTCGAAGCGCTCTCGCAGACGACCGTACTCGGCCAGCAGGCGCTCGGCATCCTCACCATCCGGATCCTCGGCAAGCTGCTCCTCGAGCAGTCCGAGCCTGTGCTCCAGCGAGTTTACTTCCTCGGCAACCGAGAGAACCTCTGCGAGGACGTCTCGGCCAGCCATCTCGATCGCCTCTTGCTTGAGGTAGCCGATGGTCGCGTCGCGGGCCATGATGACGCGGCCCTCCTCGGCATCCTGCTCGCCGGCGATGACCTCGAGCAGCGTCGTCTTGCCCGCGCCGTTGGGGCCGACCAGGGCGATTCTGTCGCGCGCGCCAACGCGGAGGAACGCGTCCTTGACCAGGACGCGTTCGCCGACGGTTTTCGTTACATGATCTACGGTGATAATCACAACACCGCAGTCTACCATCGGGAGGCACCTGTGACCGAACACGCGGATGTTCTTGTAATCGGAGCGGGCGCTGCCGGCAGTACGGCTGCCCGGGAGATTGCACGCGCCGGGCGCCACGTCATCGTTGCTGAGCCCGATCGCGTGGGCGGCACCTGTCTGTGGCGTGGGTGCATTCCGAAGAAGGCGCTCTACCACGCCGCCGCGGTTGCACGAAACTCCCGTCGCGCCGAGCAGTTCGGCGTTGAGTGCGAGTCACCCGACATCGACTGGGCCACGGTACTCGCCTGGAAATGGCACTCGCAAGAAACGTACGCCGGTGACCAGGACGGCATCCTCAAGGAGCTTGGCATCGAGCGGATCAGTGCACCCGCGCGGTTCCTCAACGCGGCCGAGGTCGCTGTCGGAGACCGGACGCTTCGCCCGGACGTCACGATCGTCGCCACCGGAGCCGTGCCGGTGAAGCTCCAGGTCCCCGGGGCCGAGCTTGCCGACACGAGCGATGCTGCGCTGCGTTACCAAACGCTCCCGGAGTCTCTCTGCATCATCGGCGCGGGCTATATCGCGTTCGAATTCGCCGGGATCTACGCGTCATTCGGCACCAAGGTGACGATCCTGTCGCGCGATGAGGAACTGCTCAGCACCTTCGAACCCGAGTGCGTGGCGCTCGCGCGCACGGGGCTCGAGACGCTCGGCGTCAGCTTCGTGACCGGGGCTGAACTCACGGGGCTCTCTGGCAGCGCCGGTGAGATCACAGTCGCCTTTGAGGTTGCAGGCGACACCCGCACCCTCACGGCGGAGCGGGTGCTTGCAGCCATCGGTAGGCGGCCGGCGTACGATGAGCTCGATCTGCAGGCGGCCGACATCACCCTCGACAGCCGAGGAACGCCCACATTGGATGCGACCTTGCGCTCGACGAATCCCACGGTCTTCTTCGCGGGCGACGCGGCGGCACGCGAGATGCACACGCCGGTCGCGAGCGCTCACGGTCGCGCTGTCGCGCGCACGATTCTCGGCGGGACACCTGTGGTTCCCGACACAGATGGACTCCCGTTCGCGTGCTTCACCGTCCCCGAACTCGCGCAGACGGGGCTCACCGAAGCTGAAGCCGCACGGAGGTCCATTCAGGTGGATGCGCACTCCAAGACGTTCGAGTTCCTAGGTGCTGCGGTCATCTCCGATGTGCGCCACGGGCTCGTCAAAATCATCGCCGAGAAGGATTCGGGAGTCATTGTTGGTGCGCACATCGCAGGCGAGCGTGCGAGCGACCTGATCTATCCACTCGCGCTTGCAGTGAGAACGCAGCGCACCCTCGGTGAGATTCAGTCGCTTGCCGCAGTCCACCCGGCATACACAGAGTCGGTGAACTGGGCCGCTTTCTAACCCCTAATTGTCTCGGATCCGAGCGAATACCCGCTCGATTTCGACGTTGTGCGCGCGAACGATGCTCTCGGGCGTACCCCACGATCGCGACTTCTCGGCGAGGAACTCGGCAACCTTCGCGAGATGCGCCTTCGTGGGCGCATCGTAGCAGCCACCGCAGTGGCGAAACGCCAGCCTGAGGACGCCCTTGGCGCTCTGAAGGACCCGGCTGTCATCCGTGCTCAGCCCGAGTTGGTTCTTCGTAGCCTCGAAGTGGGCTCCATGCACGGTGTAGAAGCAGTCCAAGAGAATGTCACGCGCTTGGGTGACATCCAGTTCGGCGGGAAGCACTTCTTGCAGGCGCCACTGGCGATACGCGCGCTCACGTGCCATAGTGCAGCCTCCTGGTTGAGTGTGACTCAACGCTGTGGTGGTGTGCCGGGCGTCGTTGCAGGCGTTCGGCTGCTATCACTAGGTGTATCGGTAGCCGTAGGACTGCACTGAAGCCCGCTCGTCGCCGACGAACGGTAGGAGGCGGCTACCGGGTCAGTCGCGCGCGACCGAACCACGATCGAGCAGGGTCGATTCTTTGGATCGATCTTAGTCCAGGGCGTTGGATACCGCAGTCCGAACATCCTGGCTGAGTGCCTTCGTGCTCCCGAGGAAGCGAACCTCAAAGATGCTCGCCTTGTTGGCCGAGAGCACCGTCGCCACGCCGCTGTCGAGCGTAAGTCCGGGCGTGAGCATCATGACGCTGCCGTCTCGTCCCTGCAGAACGCCGCCCGCGAGTGCGTCGGGGAAGTTCTGGCCCGTAGCGAGCGCCAGCTTGTTCCATGTGAGACCCGCGTCCGAGACTCCATACGACGCCACAGCTCGGGCTGTAGCATAACGGTTGCCGCCAAAGAGACGCTCTGGTGCTCCGCCTCCCAGAACGGCCTGAAGCCTGTCGGCAACCGACGAAGACACGACATTTGTGCCTCCCAGCACGATCGCCGACTTAACCCCGGCCGCATCCATGATCGAAACAAGACCAGCGTTGTCGCCCGAAGCAGGATTCACCAGGTAGATCGGCCATCCCTTGGCAGCTGCCAGAGGCGATGCGCCGAGTGCGTCCGGGAAGTTCATTCCGGTCGCTACAAACGCGGTTCCGTCGTAGCCGGGCCCCGCATCCATGAGACCGATCGTCCGTTCGGCGATCATGTTGGCGGTCTCATAGCGGCTCTTGCCGCCGATACGCTCCACGGCAACGCCGGGGATTGCGTCAAGCGCGTTGTAGACACCCTTCGATACAGCGCTCTCACTGCCAAGCACGTACGCATGGGTGGCGCCAAGTCGCTCGATCTCATCGATGACCGAGCCAGGAAGCGCAGTCGGGGCTGTCAGTAGGATCGGGCCATCGAGCGCCCCGGCAAGCGCGGCGCCGCCGAGGGCATCGGGCCAGTTGTAACCTGTTGCGATCACGACGTTCGTGGCGCTCGAGAATGCCTTCTCAGAGACTGCGATTGCGGTGGTGAACCGGTCGGCACCCTCGATCGGAGTAACGACAAGAACCGGGTCGTTTGAGATCTGGAAGCTGACAGGAGACGTGTACGATGACGCCGTGCCCGCCGAGTTGAACGCTCGAAGTGCCACCGAGTACGAGCCAACGCCCAATCCGGTGATCTCATGACTCGTGCTGCCGGAAGCGATGCCCGCAGTCACCGTGGTGTAGGTAGAACCGTCTACCAGATAGACCGCGTAGCTGAGGATTCCGCTCTGACTATCGGTAGCGGCACTCCATGTGACACGCGCCGAGTCGGCGCTAATCTGCGCAACGCCGACGTTTCCGGGAGTACCCGGGGGTGTTGAGTCCAGCTTGAACGCGTGAGTCGGCTTCGGATCCTCGATGTTGTCCGACGCGTCCACCGACCAGTACGTGAGCGTGTGTGAGCCGGCAAGCGGTGGGAAGCCGCTGACATACTCCGTATCGACACCCGAATCCCACTTGTACCACGTGGTTCCGGGCTCATCGGCGGTGAGCGTGATGCTTGGCGCGGAAACGTACCAGCCATTCTGGCCGAGCGTCCCACCCGTAACGTTCAGCAACGTCGTGGGGGGCACCGGGTCATCCAGCATGAACGCGGAGGCTGACCCCTGATCGATCAGGGAGACCGGAGAGCCCACGTCGTCGTGCGGTGCGCCGACAAGAACCGTACCGCGGGCGCAGGCGACCGAGAAACCGAACCAGTCGCCGCCAGCCCCGTCAAATGCCGTCAGCTTGTCCTGCTGGGTCCAGGTCGTCCCCGAGCGGGTGTATACGCAGGCGGCGCCGAGGGCCGCACTTGGGGTTCCCCAGCCGCCATCCCACGGCGCCCCCGCTACGGCGGTATCGCCATCGACAGCCACCGAATAGCCGAGTTGCGCGTATGAAGACGCATCTGAGTCCGTCAGCACCGCTTGCTGGCTCCAGCTCGCACCCGAGCGCACGAACACGTATGCAGCACCTTGATTGGTAAGCCCCGCGCTGTGGAACTGCGGTCCTACCAGTGCGGTATCGCCCGAGAGCGCGACCGACCAGCCGAAGTTGTCGTTTACCGCTCCGTCTGACGCGAGGAGCCGTGCCTGCTGCGCCCAGCTGCTGCCCGATTGCGTGAAAACGTACGCCGCGCCCTGGCCCGCATTGGGGCCGACCGTCTCGGACCTCGCGCCTACAACAGCCGTCTCGCCGTCAATCGAGACCGAGGACCCGAACCCGGCGGCCCCGGCGGGAGCGGCGGGCATCGACTGCTCGCTCCATGACGTGCCCGAGCGCGTGAATACGTACGCCGAGCCGGCTCCACCAACGACGGCGGTCTCGCCGTCGAGGGCCACCGAGAGGCCTTGCTGCGCACCTTCGACAGCGTCGCTGCCTGTGAGCGTGGCTTGCTGGCCCCAGCTCGTGCCTGTGCGCGTAAAGACGAACGCCGCGCCGCTCGTGCCGTGGTTGCGTGCACCCACTACAGCAGTGTCGCCCGAGATTGCCACCCCCGAGCCGAACCAGTCTCCGCTGGCTCCGGTAGCTGCGCTCAGCGTCGCCTGATAGGCCCAGCTGCTGCCGGTGCGGACGTAGACATATGCCTTTCCGGTTCCGGAGTAGTCGTTCTCGTAAGGCATTCCCACAACGGCAGTATCACCCGAGATCGCCACCGATATGCCGAAGTACTGCTGTGATCCCGGCGCACCCATAAACTGCGCTTGCTGGATAGCCAGGAGACCAACCTCCTGATCAGTCGAGCTACCCAGTGAAGTTCCGACTGGAGTTGCCCCGCTCTTGTTGACGCCTCAACTTCAGACAGCGACTGCTGCCTGAGCGTTCTCCGCTAGCATTGTCTCGTATTCGATCGGCGAGAGGTATCCCAGGGCCGAGTGACGCCTATGCGGGTTGTAGAAACCCTCGATGTAGCTGAAGATGGCGAGCCTGGCCTGGTCCCTG
>CAKMKD010000111.1 GCA_927439865.1 uncultured Coriobacteriia bacterium
CGCTTCAGCACAGGAAGCGGACTGACCGTCGTAAGCGAGGAGGGGACCGGTACCACGGTCACCGCAACGCTTACACTGGTCAACACCCCAACCGGCGAGGGTGACGATGCTTAAGGCACTGGTCGTAGACGACGAAGCGCCAGCCCGCTCCGAGCTGCGGTTCCTCCTCGAAGAGGCGGGCGGCATCGAGGTCGTGGGCGAGGCGTCAAACGCGCCTGAGGCGCTTCAGCTCATCAAGGCGATTCCATACGATGTCGTCTTCCTGGACATCGACATGCCGGGGCTTTCCGGGATGCGTCTCGCCGAGGTGCTCGGCAGTCTCGAGCGTCAGCCCGCGATCATCTTCGTGACGGCACACAGCGAGCATGCCGTGAAGGCATTCGAAGTGGCCGCTACGGACTACCTGGTGAAGCCGGTTGAAGTAGACCGGCTGCGCACTGCGATCGAACGCCTTCACCCTGCCGAGGACGCGCCCGCGCGCATCGAGCGGATACCGGTGGAAAAGGGCGGCCGTAAGCTGCTGCTGCAAGTCGACGACATCTACTACGTCATGGCCAAAGACGATTACTCGTACATCTACACGTCCGAGGAGCGCTACCTCTCGACCGTGTCGCTTGCACAGCTTGAGAGCAAACTCGAGCATCAGGGGTTCTTCCGGGTCCATCGGCGATTCGTGGTGAATCTCTCGCAGGTCAAGGAGATCGTGCCGATGTACGGCGGCACGATGCTGCTGACGCTCAAGGACAAGGGAGCATCGCAGGTGCCGGCTTCGAGACGGCGCGTGCCATCGCTCAAGCGGGCTCTGGGGCTGTAGGACGTGCGGGTCGGCGTTATCTCCGACACGCATGGGGTCGTCCTATCAGCCGTTCACGAAGCGTTCGCAGGTGTGAACCACATTCTGCACGCCGGCGACATTGGCGACCAGATCGTGCTTGACGAGCTCGAGCTCATCGCCCCCGTGGTCGCAGTCCGGGGCAACACCGACACCGGTCCTCTTGTGCACTCCCTTCCAGCCCGCCATTCGATCGCGTTTGCCGGCGTGCGGTTCCTCATCGGTCACATCCTTCCCGAACTGGTCCGGGGCGGGGTTCCGGACGATGTTGACGTAGTCGTCTACGGGCACACGCACGTCGCAGCAGCCCGCGAAATCGACGGCGCCTGGTACGTGAACCCGGGTTCTGCGAGCCAGCCAAGGGACGGATTTCCGCCTTCGGTTGCCATCGTCGAAATCACCGGTGACCGGTATACGGTGCACCACACCTGCCTCTAGACGGGCGGCAGCGCGCTCGCGTCGGCGGTGAACGGTTGTTAAGTGTGCCGCGAGCGGCGCAATTCCGCCCCGTCTGCCCGGCGGGCATCCGTTCACGGAGTCCATTCATCCTTCTGCCGAGCCGTGCTGACCACACGCGGTGAGTTTCTCGTCGGCGGCACGCTGCAGGTCTACCTTCATCGTACGGACGGGTGACGAAGAGGCGCACCCGCCGAGGAGGAGGAGGTGAACCGCATGAAGGTCTGCATCAAGGGCTCAGCAGACGAAGTCAAACTCGGCGATATCGCTGAGGTTTGCTACTCGATCGACAAGATCCTTGTACCGACGGACGGGTCCGAGCCGGCGGTTGCTGCAACGGAGTACGCGGTCGTCCTCGCGAAGACATTCGGAGCCACGGTCAAGGCGATCTACGTCGACACCGGCCTCGAGGCGCTCGAGTACCCCGAGGAAGTCCTGGACGACGACGCGTTTGAGGGCGTCCACTCCTCGGTCAAGGGGCTCGTCATCGCGAAGACCATGTGCGAGCGCAACGGCGTCGCATGTGAGGTCGAGGTTATTCAGGGCGGTGTGGCCAAGCGCATCGTGGCCGCAGCTCAGGAGTGGGGCGCTGACATGATCGTGTGTGGAGATACAGGTCGCACAGGTCTCAAGCGCATCGCTCTCGGCAGTGTTGCCGAAACGGTAGTCAAGGGCGCACCGATTCCGGTCGTCGTAGTGAAGGTCGACTGACTCGCCGGATTCCCCGGCTCGTTCTCAACGTAAGGGAGGTGCACGCATGGGAGATCCGACGATGAACACAGGTGTCGCAAATGCTTCGATCCAGCACGGGGACCATACCGACACCATCGAGAGTGTTGATATGGTGTTTCGCGCTCAGCGCAAGCTCTCGTTCACGTACGGCGCAGTCTTCTTCGCTGTGACGCTCGCAATCCCCGCATCGTCAGTGTGGTGGGAGGGTTGGTACTCTGTGCCGATCTGGGGCGGGTTCACGGCGAACTACCTGTTCGTCTCGCTGCTCTACTACTTCTTCCTGTGGGGCATGGCATGGAGTTACTCGAAGCAGGCCGACAAGCTCGATATGCGCCTGGGCGACATGGCCGATGAGATAACCGCACGCGACGGAGAGGGGGCATAGGCCATGAACACGATCGCAATCATCCTTGTTGTAGGCCTGATCCTTTTCACCATCGCGTTGTCGATCTTCTCCCGCCGGTTCACTCGAACCACCGCGGACTTCTACCTCGCCGGTCGCAAGGTCGGTTCCTTCTCCAACGCATCAGCGATCTCCGGCGACTACCTGTCTGCGGCGTCGTTCCTCGGCGTTGCGGGTGCGGTGTACGCCTCTGGCCTTGACGGCGTCTGGTACGCCGCGGGTTTCGCCGGCGGATTCATGGTCGTCGTGCTGTTCATCGCATCGGCGCTCCGCCGGTTTGGTGAGTACACGGTCGCCGACTTCGCGTTCGGTCGCTTCGGCTCGAACCGTGTTCGGCTCATCACCGTGCTCGCCGTACTCCTGACGTCGCTCTTCTACATGGCGCCCCAGATGTTCGGCGCCGGGACGACCTGGGCCGTACTCGTTGGTCGTGGCATATTCGGCATGGACCCGTACACCTCCGGCGTCGTGGTTGTAACCGCGATCATGGCCTTCTATGTGGTCGTCGGCGGTATGAAGGGAACCACGCTTAACCAGATCTTCCAGTTCTGGTGGCTCTGGTTCGCGATGCTCCTCGTCGTCATCTTCGCGTTCGGCAACGGTTTCAGCTACCCGAAGGCGCTCGCCGAGGCGTCGAAGGCGCCGATCGTCAACACCAAGGCGCTGACGGCAAAGGAACTCACAACGGCTGATCCAAAGACAGGCAAGACGCCGCTCGACTCGGCCGAGAAAATCATGACCGCCGAGGAATTCGCAAAGGTCGAAGCAGCTGTGGCTGTGAACGATCCCAAGGCGAAGATTCCGGTCGCCCTCGGCTCGAAGAACAAGCTGCACACACTGCGCGACCAGCTTTTCGCAGAGCCCGGCCATCGCTACAACGCGTTCGACCAGTTCTCCATGGTTCTCGCGCTGGTTCTCGGCACCGCCGGCCTGCCTCACATCCTCAATCGCTACTACACGAACCCCTCCGGTGCAGCCGCCAGGCGTTCGACGTTCTGGGTGCTCATCTTCATCGGGACGTTCTACATCCTGGCCCCGATCGCCGGCCTCGCTGGCCTCGGCTTCATCAAGGAGTACATCGCTGGTGGCGGAACCGTGGCTGCTACGACCGTGAACGGACTGCTCGTTAAGCCCGACCAGGTCATGCCGACGCTCGGGAGCATCCTGGGTGGTCAGTGGCTCATGGGTGTTGTGGCCGCAGGTGCGTTCGCTGCGATGTTCTCAACGATCGGTGGCCTGCTCATTGCTGCAGCCTCCGCGGTTGGCCATGACGTCTACGAGAAGTACATCAACCCGAATGCCACCGAGGCGAAGCGCGTGTTCGTTGGCAAAGCGTCTGTACTTGCATTCGCGCTGCTCGCAATGCTCATCGGACTCGCGATTCCCAAGTACGGTCTCGACCAGGCGTACCCGGCGCTCATCGCGATGATGGTAACCTGGGCGTTCTCCGTCGGCGCAAGTGCGTTCGTGCCGATGCTGCTCACGGGTATCTGGTGGAAGGGGACGACCGAGCGAGGTGCCACTGCGGGCATCACAGTGGGCCTCTCCAGCGCAATCGCGATCATCTTCCTGAACATCCTGCAGCAGCTCGGTACCGTTGGTAAGGAAGGGATCCTCGGGTTCTTCGGAGCCCTGACGTTCCCCGTACTGTTCACGTTCCCGCTCGGCCTGCTCACGATCATCATCGTCAGCAAGATCGACGGGCAGCTTCCCAAGAACGTTGACGAGATCTGGATGCGTATCCACGGTACCGCCAACGAGCGTCACGAGAAGCAGCACGGGCTCGACAAGGTTGGCGGCATGTTCGCCAAGAAGTAGCGTTCCCACCGGGTTCCACCCCCAGGGAACCCGAGTGAGATACGGCGCCGGCCCTCAGTGAGCACTGAGGGCCGGCGCTTTCGTTGCGGGTGGGCTAGCGGACGGCTGCGGCGATGTCCTCGGCAAGCGCAGACACACTGCCGTGCTCCGAAGAGGGAAGGTCCACGCGCATAACGCGACGTCCGTGGGCGGCAAGCGTCACGAGGTCACCCTCGGCCTGTGCCCGGTGGAGCGCCGCCAACCCGAACTTCTCTCCGGGGATCTCGATGTCCACGCGATCGCGAGCCGTGACAAGCAGGAAGACACCGGTGTTCGGCCCGCCCTTGTGCAGCTGGCCGGTCGAGTGCAGGTAGCGAGGCCCGAGCTCCACGCAGACGGCTCTGCCCGTTTCATCCGAGACGGTCTTCGCGGCCCTGTGGAGCGGGCCGAGGACGGATTCATCATCCGGCAGGTACGCGAGTACGGTCACGTAGTCGCCCGGACCGGCCGTGCCGAGGAGGCCCCGCAGTGCGTTCACGCGGCTCGACGGCGCTGTGGCGGGCGCCCCGAGACCGCCGGCGTACGTGATCCAGGTTCCGTCGAAGTCTTGCGTCGCGGGGGGGACCGTCGTGGTGCCCGAGAGGATCTCGTTCGTCGCGTTCTTGGCCTCGGCAACATTTGGCTCGTTGAACGGGTTCACGCCTTGCAGGAAGCCCGTGAACGCGACGGCATGCTCCCACCGAACGAACTCGGCGCTCAGGTCGTACGCGTCGCGGGCGGTGAGCTCGAACACGGGGCTCGTCGCCGCCACATCGCGGGACCATGCCGCCAGGGCTTCGTCGTGCGCAAGCCGCAACACGACCACCGCCCGATCGTCGCTGTAGCCACTCGGTATCGTGGGATCGTACTCGATGACCGGGACGATGCCGCGCCCCTCCTTGCCGAGCGATTCGGCAACGAGTTGCTCGACCCACAGGCCGAACGGCGCGAGTTGCGCGGATGTGACGATGGTGAGCTTGTCGTGACCGGCGTCGTAGGCGTCCGTCATCCAGGCCGCAAGAAGCGCCCCGGGGTTCTCGGCAGCGGGCTGACGACACGCAGTTTCCATCGCGGCAGCAGGCGCGATGAGCGTCTCCAGATCGATTCCCGTGAGGGCGGCCGGTGCCAGGCCGAACATGCTCAATGCCGAGAAGCGGCCTCCGACGGTCGGCGGCGCGCTCAGGGTGACTCGCATGAGGTCGCGCTGTCTAAGCTTCTCGAGCGGCGTTCCCGGGTCGGTGATGACGAAGCAGTGACGCCCTGCTACGGGGCGGGGGAGCGTTTCCTCGAGCCAGACGCGGAAGATCGCGTAGAGCGACATCGGCTCGATCGTCGTGCCCGACTTGCTTGAGACCAGCACGAAGGTCCCGGCAGGGTCGAGCTTCGCGAGCAGCCGTGAGACCGCCACCGGCGAGGTCGTGTCGAGCACGTGCAGGCGCGGCATCCCCTCGACGGGACCGATCGCGCGCGAGAGCACGAGCGGTGCAAGCGAGGAGCCGCCCATCCCGAGCAGCACCAGGTCGGTCGCGCCCTCCTCGACGATCGCGTGTGCGAGGTTCGCGAGCAGCACGAAGCGGCCCGGCGCTTTCTGCGCGAGGTCGTTCCACCCGAGTCGCTGCATGATCGGGATTCGTCCGTCGATGCTGTCGGTGTAGAGGCTCGAGTCGCGGTCCGCGAGTCGATTGACAACATCAGCTTCCACAAGCCTGTTCAGGGCATCCATCGCTCAGCTCTCCTCAGGTAGCACAACGGGCACCAGGCCCGGGGTCTCGATTCCTTGCTGTGGTTCCATTCTAGCGACCATCGTACCCCCTGCCACAACCAGGCCTGCACCGATGCCGGTCAGAAGCGTGATCGGCTCGTTCAGGAATATCGCCGAGAAGATCACCGCGCTCACCGGTTCTGCGTACGTGAGCACCGCAGCGTGGTCCGCCCGCACCTGCCGTAATCCTGATAGGAACAGCAGGCCCGTGGCCGAGGTCATGACCACGCCGAGCACCATCAGCGAGCCCCACTCCACCGGCGCGCTCGGACCCCTGGACAGGAGAACGAACGGCAGCAGGAGGGTGAGCGAGCCGATGTACTCGCCGAAGGTGTAGACGGCTGACGGGACGCCACTGATCAAGCGCTTCGCATTCAGAATGAGCAGCGAGTACGTGACCGCCGAGCCAAGGGCCATGGCAGCACCGAGCAGGTGGGTGCCTGACTCGAGCGCAAGGTCACGCGGCCCCACGATCGTCGCAACGCCGATGAGCGCGAGCACGAGCGGCACCACCAGACGGCGATCGAACGGTTCTCGAGCGACGATAGGCGAGAGCGCGGCTACGAACACCGGCCCGCAGTACGCGATGAGCACCGCGACGGCCACCTTGGTGAGCTGCAGCGCGCCGAGATAGAGCATCCAGTTCACGGCGAGCAGCATGCCCATGCCGATAATCGCCCACTTCAGACGACTCGGGAGCTTGAAGAAAGCGCTCAGACGGCCTCTGAATGCGAGGATCAGCGTGACGGTGAGGGCAGCGAACGCGACGCGCCAGAACACGATGACCGCCGCGTTCGTATGCACGAGACGGACGAACACCGGAATCAAGCCCCACGTGGTCGCTGCGATCGCGATCCGGGCGAGGCCGTTGAACGAGTCTGAGCGTGGCGTTGAAGACATGCTCCCAATCCTAACCCAACTTCGCGTCGAGACGCTGTACCCATGAAGCGGCTTCCAAGCGTCTCTACTGATGACAGGTGATGCCAGGTGCCGCTACGCTGAGGAGAGGAGGCCGATGAGGGGGGAATACGTGTGGCAGGATCTCTACCGACTCGCGTACCGACATCTTCGCGAGCGCGGACTGTCACACGCGGACGCAGAGGATCTCGCGCAGGAGACACTCACTGCCGCATTCCTGCACATGGACGCGATCAAGCCCGGCTCGCTTCGGGCGTGGGTGCGAGCGGTGGCTCGCAACAAGCATGTCGACTGGGCACGTCGAAGCGGACGCACCGTGCCTGTTCCCGAGGTGCCTGAGCGCGCCGAAGAGAACTCGGACCCGGCGATCATCAGCCTCCGGTCGAGTGAGGCTGCAGAAGCGCGTAACCTGCTCGGGCTTGTTTCTTGCGACGACGCTCGGTTGCTCGAGTTGCGGTACCTCGAGGATCACTCCCTGGCGCGAATAGCCGCAGCACGCGGCACCAGTACAAACACAGTCAAAGTCGGATTGTTCCGGGCGCGCAAGCGCTTGCGAACTGAAGTTCAGAGAGCGAGGCAGCACGATGAAGAGCGACTCTCAGAGTGATGTGAGCACAGTGGAGGTGACGGACCATGATGCGCCGGATGGTGTGGAGCGGTCGTTCGACGAGGGAGCGTTCCTGAAGAAGGCGAGACGCAAGAGCGTGCTTCGCGGCATCGCAACCGCTGCAGGGGTCACGGTTCTGACACTGATAGCGCTTGGAATCGCGGTGGTTGGTCTCGAGGTCGCGGGTCAGAAGCAGGCGAATCGGATCGCCGAGTACTACCCGGCGCTCACATCGCTCAGCACGCCGAACACGTACCTCCTGGAGACCGGACGCAGTGACGCCTGGGGCCTCGAGGGTCGCGAGGTGGAATACCGCGTGTTCCGCATGGTGGGCACCACTCCAGTGGACGCTGGAACGAACCACTTCCAGTTCGATGTCTGGGGTGGGGAGCAGATGGGTGGCTACGCCTCGGCGATCAGTGTCGGCGACCGGCAGATACTTGCCGGCGGCCTGCCGGAGCTCCGCATGGTGTACCCGGAAGCCGAGGTGACACCGGCATACGAGGACGTTGCTCGCCTTGCCGCAGTTCCCGCGTCAGCGACGATCGAGATTGCGGTGTCGTTCGATTCGACGGTATCACGCGACGAGCTGCTCGCCAGGCTTCCGGAAGGAACCCGGGCGATGTGGGGCGCGATTCGCACGGCCGCGCCGGGCGGTACGATGTTCGACGCGCCGGTTGCCGGGAACATGCTCGGAATGGCGCTTGAGGATGACCCCTTCAATGACCACGACAGCAGCTACTCCGACAGTGAGCTGATCGGCCGGCTGGAGAGCATCGCGCAGCTCGCACCCGAGGGGACAGCCCGTAACGTTCAGAAGACGGCGACGTACCTGCGCGCGAACGGCATCGCGTACTACGGAGTGGTCGTGGTTGGTGAGCGCGACGCGCTGCTTGAGCTCGCGAGTCGCGATGACGTGCGATTCGTCACGATCGGCGCGGTGCTCATGCCCTGGGAGGTGCTGCCGACGCCGTCGCCGACCAGCGTCACGACCGAGTAGCTAGCAGATCCTCGGCAGTTGTTCGCCGACGAGCATGTCCATGATGCGTGTCGCGCCGAAGGCGGTCTTCACGTAGACGCGACCAGCGGGGCCGTCGGTTACCTCGCCGACAATGGCGGCGTCCTCTCCATAGGGCGCCGCCTTCATCGCGGCAAGCGCGGCCTCGGCCTGCTCGGCAGGAACGACGACGGCCATTTTGCCCTCGTTCGCTACCTGGAAGACGTCGTAGCCGAGCATCTCGCACGCGCCGCGAACCTGCTCGCGCACGGGCACGAGCGACTCCTCGACGGTGATCGTCACGCCGGAGGCGCCCGCAAGCTCGTTGAGCGTCGAGGCGAGACCGCCTCGCGTCGGGTCGCGGAAGCACCGCACGGCGGGAGCGGCTTCGAGCACAGCGGCGATCATCTCGGCCAGAGGCGCCGCATCGCTTTCGATGTCGGTCGAGAACGAGAGTCCTTCGCGGGTGGAGATGACAGCGATGCCGTGGTCGCCAAGCGTGCCCGAGACGAGCACAACGTCGCCCGGCCTGCAGTTCGAGCCGGAGAGGTCCACGCCCTCGGCGAGCACGCCGACGCCGGCGGTGTTGATGTAGCAGCCGTCGCCGTGACCCTTCTCGACGACCTTCGTGTCGCCGGTGACGATGCGTACGCCGGCCTCGGCCGCTGCATCGCGCATCGAGACGAGGATGCGCTTCAGGTCTTCGACCGACATGCCCTCCTCGAGGATGAAGCCCACCGAGAGATAGAGCGGCCTGGCCCCGGACGTTGCAATGTCATTCACCGTGCCGCACACGGCCAGACGCCCGATGTCGCCGCCCGGGAAGAAGAGCGGGTTCACCACGTAGGTATCGGTGCTGATCGCCAGCCGAGAGCCAGGGAAGTCGAGCGATGCCGCATCATCCATCCGGGCCAGCACATCATCGTCAAACCCGACCATGAAGATGTCGTTGATGAGGTCGCGCATCATCGTTCCACCGCTGCCGTGCGCCAGCAGAATCCGGTCTTGCAGCATGGTGCCCCTCCCGTTGGTGCCAGACAGTCCTTAGGACTTGCCGTAGTCGGTGTAGCGGTAGTAGGCCGCGCAGGAGCCTTCCGAGGAGACCATGCACGGGCCGATGGGGTGCTCCGGCGTGCAGCCGCGCCCGAAGAGCTTGCATTCGAACGGCAGCACCGCGCCACGGAGCACGTCGCCACACTGGCAGCCCTTGATGGCGCGGGGCTCCGGCGGCGTGACCGGCACGCGCACGAGCGCATCGTAGGCCGAGAACTCCTCGCGGATCGCGAGTCCGGTGCCGGGTATGACACCCAGGCCGCGCCACTCGGCGTCGACAGGCTCGAAGACCTCCTCGATCGCACGAACGGCAATCACGTTGCCCTCGGGCATGACCGCGCGCGTGTAGGCGATCTCGATCTCCGCACGCCCCTCGGCACGCTGCTTGGCGAGCATCCAGATGCCCTGCAGCACGTCGACCGGCTCGAAGCCCGTGATGACGCCTGCAACGCCGTACTCCTCGGCGAGGAAGCGGTAGGGGTCGCTGCCGATGATGGTGGAGACGTGTCCGGGCAAGATGAAGCCGGTGATCTTCACGTCGGGATCGTTCGTGAGCGCCCTCAGAGCCTCGGGCACCGTCTTATGGAGTGAGAGTGCCGACCAGTTCGTGAGGCCGCGACGCGCCGCCTCACGGATTGTGAGGGCTACTGTCGGTGCCGTGGTCTCGAAGCCAACGCCGAGGAAGACGACATGCTTGTCGGGAGTGCTCTCGGCGAGGGTGAGCGAGTCGAGCGGAGAGTAGACCACGCGGATGTCGTGACCGTCCGCCTTCTCGCGCGAAAGCGAGGAGTACGAGCCGGGCACCTTCATCATGTCGCCGAAGGTGGTGAGGATGACGTGTGGCTGGCGGGCGAGCTCGATCGCCATGTCGATGTCGGCGTTGCCGGTCACGCACACCGGGCATCCCGGTCCCGAGAGAAGCTTGATGTTCTCGGGCATGACGCCGCGGAGTCCGTTCTTAGCGACCGCCATCGTGTGCGTTCCGCAGACCTCCATGAACGCCTGCGGCT
>CAKMKD010000112.1 GCA_927439865.1 uncultured Coriobacteriia bacterium
GCTTCGTCCCCTCGCGCTGGACGATGGCATCCCCGGCGTTCCGATCACGCCCTCGCCAATCACAGGAACGATTCACTCCAGCGAAGACCGGGACGATGTCTTCGCGGTGTACCTTGGAGTGGGAGACACGCTCACGGCAACGATCTCGGGGCCCGCGGGCTCGTTCTTCGATCTGTGGCTCTACTACCCGAGCGCATCAACTGTGGAGTCGATCACGCTTTCGTACGGCTCAAACGCGCCTGAGCGTGACTACGTGTACCCGTACACACTCGAGTTAAAGGTCGACCCTGCCCTCGGCTACGAGGCCGGCACGTACTACCTCGATGCCTATGCCGAGGTCGGCAGCGGTACCTACACGATCACGTGGCGGGTCATCCCCGATGACAACAACAATGACATCGCCACGGCGCGGCCGATTCCGGCGTCGCCCTTCATCGGTTGGAACACCTCAGCCCCGCTCTTCCCGGCATTCGGCTTTGAGGATCTCGATGCGGGGTTCGTCGACATGTTCGACGTCTACAGCGTCAACCTCGCCGAGGGTGACCAGTTCATCGCCACGGTCAGCACCACCGACAAAGACCTCGACATCGAGCTGCTGCTCTATCCTCCACATGCCAGCAATGTTGATACCGATGGCCTTGTTGGATATGAGGACGCGTGGGCATCGGCAACGGACCTCACGAAGGCAGGCATGCCCCAGACGCTCACCTTCGTCGTGCCCCCGGGCGGCGCAGGAACGTACTATCTCTCAGCCGAAGCCTGGGGTGGCAGCGGCGACTACACGGTGACGTGGTCGATCAATCAGAACAACCTTGTTCGTATGCAGGGCGCCAGCCGGTATTCGACCGGCCTGTCGATCGTCCGTGGAACCACCTATCAGTCGCGGTACGCGATCATCGCGAGCGGCGCGAACTATCCGGATGCGCTCTCCGCAGCGGGCGTTGCCGGTGCGTATAAGGCACCGCTGCTGCTGACGAACCCGACCGTGCTGCTCGACGACCTTATGGTGCAGCTTGTGGAACTCGGCGTCACCGACGTGATCGTTATCGGCGGCACCCCGGCTGTGAGCGGCGCGGTCTACACGAGTCTTGCACAAATGGGCTTCAAATCGGTCGAGCGACTCTCGGGCTCTGATCGCTATGCAACCTCCGCGAAGTGTGCGGACCGCGTGGCGCAGATCACCGGTTCGGTTGCCGGGGCCTTCGTGGTCCGCGGCGACAGCTTCCCGGACGCCCTCGCGGTTGCGCCGTTCGCGTACACGCAGGCGATGCCGGTGCTTCTCACGCGACCCACGGCCCTCCCGGCGAGCATCGCGTCGTTCCTTGACGTGAACAACGTTCCCAACGTGTACATCGCCGGCGGCACCAACGTGGTCTCGAGTGGCGTTGCTGGATCGCTCGACCGCCTGAACGGCGGCGCGACGGTTGTTGAACGCATCGCGGGCTCGGACCGCTACCACACCGCCCGCAAGGTCGCCGATTTCGGCGTTGGCAAGGGCTGGGGCACGTACGGGTTCGTCGGCGTGGCAACTGGCGCGAACTTCCCGGATGCGCTCGCCGGTGGCGTCGCATGCGGCCGCATGGGCGGCGTGCTGTTGCTCACCAAGCCGACCGCACTCTCGTCGTGGTGCGGCGGCGCGATCACCGCGAATGTCGGCACCATCGATCGGGTCGCGGTCTTCGGCAGCACGTCAGCCGTGAGTGCGGGCGTCTACAACTCGATCAACGCGTTACTGCCGTAAGGACTCGCACGATACGTGCGTGACAGCGGGCTCAGGGGTTCCCGGGGCCCGCTGTGCCTTGAAATATCCTCGGCCGTTCGCTACAGTCTTTCAGCACGCCTTGGCCAGGTAGCTCAGTTGGTAGAGCAGCGGATTGAAAATCCGCGTGTCGGCGGTTCAAGTCCGTCTCTGGCCACCACAGGAATGACGAAAGCCCCACCGAACCCTGTGGGGCTTTCTTACACGTCTGCTGGCACCTTCACGACGAAGGTCGTGCCTGCACCGGGCTCGCTCTCTACGCTAATCGTTCCGCCGAGCAGCCCCACAAGCCTTCCTGAAACCGAGAGTCCAAGCCCTGTGCCCTCGGTCTTCCCGATGTCGGGCCGCTCCACCTGGTAGAACTCGTCGAAGATGCTCGGGAGATCGTCGGCGGGGATGCCCCGACCGGTGTCGGTCACCGCGAAAACGACGTCCCCTTCATCACGCCCGACGTCGAGCCGCACGGAACCGGACTCAGTGAACTTGACTGCGTTGCCGAGAAGATTGAAGAGCACCTGTTCGAGTCGTCGACCGTCTGTCACGCATGTCCCTACGTCAGGCGACACAGTCACGGACAGATCGAGCCCCTTTGCCTTTGCGAGGACGGTGAGCGACTCGACGATGCTGCGCACAAGGCGCGTCACATCAACGGGCCCTCGTTCGATGCGCACGCGACCTGCCTCGATCGAAGCTAAGTCGAGCACCTCATTCACCAGCGACAGTAGATGCTTGCCGGCTCCGCTGATCATCTCAATCTGCTTCTGCTGCTCGGCGGAGAGTTCGCCGACCATGCCCGTTTCGAGGAGGTTCGAGAAGCCGATGATCGTGTTCAGGGGGGTGCGGAGTTCGTGACTCATAGATGCGAGGAAATCGCTCTTAGCGAGCGTCGCCATCTCAAGACGCGTGTTGGCGGCGGTGAGTTGCTCAGTCCTCTCCTGCACGCGCGTCTCAAGTTCGGCGTTCAGCGCCGTGATGGTTGCCACTTCCTGGTGGTGTGATCCGAGGAGCGCCGCCACGGCCGATTGCGAATCCAAGAGAATCTGCGCAGCCTCAACCTGGGCATCGAGCAGAGCCATCGCGCCCCGGACATAGTGCGAACTCAGGAGCTCGGCCACCGCGGACTGCGATGCGAGGAGACTGCACGCAGCTTCGTCCTGGGACTTCAGCAACGTCTCCGCCATTTCCTTGTTGTGCGCGCTCAGCAGCTCCGCCACTGCCGACTGTGATGCCAGGAGGGCAGCCGCGGCCTCGTTCTGTGCTGCGAGTAGAGTGGCGGAACCCTCTGCATCGCGAGCTCTAAGCACGTCGGCTAACTCTGCGTGAGACTTTAACATGGCCTTCGCGGCCGCATCCTGGACCTCTAGCAGTACCGATGCGCCCTCCAGGACATGAGAACTCAAGAGGTCCGCAACTGCCGCCTGTGAGGCGAGCATAGCCTTCGCGGCAAGATCCTGGGCCTTCAGCAAAGCCTCCGCGCCCTCGGTGTCGTGGGTGCCGAGGAGGAGCGCCAACTCCTTTTGCGAAGCCAACAGTGTGCTTGCGGCTACGTCCTGGGCCTTGAGAAGGATAGCCGCCCCTTGAGAATCGTGAGAATTCAGAAGCTCCGCAACTGCTGACTGGGTCGCAGACAGCCCACTCGCGGCTTCGTCTTGAGCTTCAATGAGGCTCGCCGCACCCTCGGCGTCGTGAGTACTCAAGAGCGCGGCCACCGCAGACTGAGATATCAGAAGGTTCTGCGCAGCCAGATCCTGCGCTTCGAGCAGGATGAGTGCGACTTCTTGGTCTTGCGAACGCAGAAGCGTAGCCACGGCGGATTGAGAGGCGAGCATGCTCAGCGTTGCCTCTTCCTGGGCTCCGAGCAGCGTCTCGGCGAGGCGCGATGCCTCAAGAGGCAGCCTCTCGGCATCTCGCGAATCCTGACTGGCGGCACAGTCGCCCGCCGCGTTATTGCTGCCTGTCATCAGGCAGTCTCCCCGAATCGTACGCGCACACACGAACCTAGACTATACCCGCGCGGCGGGGGGTTCACCCTCTCTGGCCTCGGCGCCCGTTCAGCTCCCGGGGGTCAAGGCTCCGCTCATACGCGACGATACACCTACCAAAGGTTCATGCATCCGA
>CAKMKD010000113.1 GCA_927439865.1 uncultured Coriobacteriia bacterium
CGCCGCCTCGCTGAGCTGCGACAGGCAGGCGTCCCGCAAGGGGACATGGTCGTGCTCCCCCGTTAGCGAGCGATCGTTGTGGCTTCCATGGCGCGCTTGTCGTCCGCGAGCGCCCCTTGCGAGTCGGTCAGGAGCATCTGCACCCGCGGCTCGGCCTCGGACCAAGGGTACGGCGACTCTTCTTCTCGCATCGCGCCGAGTGAGATGAAGTCATCGCCGAAGAACGTCTGGTCGCTGAAGATCTCGTTGATCGCGCCGATCACGTCCGGGTGGGAGCGGTAGTTGGACCTGAGGACGCGTATCGACGGCACGCTCTCGGCGAGCGAGCGGAAGACGCCCACGTCCGCATGGCGGAAACGGTAGATGGACTGCTTGTCGTCGCCAACCGTCAGAAGGTCGTCCGACGACAACGCTTTAGCGATGCGCAACTGCAGCGCGTTGGTGTCCTGGAACTCATCGATCATCACAAGCTTGAACGCAGCCCTGTATGCCGCCGAGACACGCGGATGCGTTTCGAGCAGTTCGGCGGTCTTGAGCTGCAGGTCCTCGAAATCGAGAACGCCTCGGCACGTCTTCAGGGCTTCATACCGCTCGTCGAACGCCGAGATGACGCGTACGAGCGCCTGCTCGTAGGGCCCCGCAGGTATCTGGGCAAGCGCTCCCTGCGCGGTGGCGGCGAGAGTCTTCGCGGATTCGGCAAGGTCTTTCACATCCTGGGAGCCGCGCTTCTGAAACGCAGCAGACGCGAAGACGCGCAGTGCGTCTCGGACAGCGACCTGGGGGTCCGCCGATGCACGGAGCTCCCCAAGCGCATCTGAGCGCGCACGAGCTGCACGCGCACCGTCATGGCACGTCTGAGTAGACCCGACCCGCGGGTACTCCGCCGCGATCTCGGCGAATGCGTCCTGCCAATCGCGAAGCATCGAGGTCGATGGGAGCGCGGCCGTACGGAGGTCAGCGGGCGCTCGACCCATCGACCTCAGCGCGCGGTGGGCGTTTGAGACCATCGAGGCGACGCGCATTGAGCCAAAATCGGTGATCAACTGCTCGACACCCGGGTCTGACTCCATCAGGGCACGGGCGGCCTCCTCAAATGCCTCTTGCTCGAGAATGCCGGCTTCGACTTGTGTTGCCACCGTGAATCGAGGGTCGAGGCCGGCCTCGAACGCGTAGCGGCGCAGGATCTTCGAGCACATGCCATGGATGGTTGAAACCCAGGCCTGGTCGAGACGCCTCGCTTCGGCATCCTTACCCTCCTGGAGCAGCGACCCCCGGACGCGCTCGGCTATCTCCCCTGCCGCTTTGTCCGTAAAAGTCACCGCAAGCACATCAGTGACGCCGCAGGCCTCAGCACCGGGAATCTCGCCAAGCACGGCGGCAACGAACCGCGCGACGAGCACCCGGGTCTTCCCTGAACCGGCCGCCGCCGCGACAAAGATGTCCCCCGCCTCCGCGTGGACGACCGCGTCTTGCTCCGGCGCAAGTCTCATCTTCATCGTGACGCCCTCCCGCACATTCCCGCCGCACCGCAGAAGGTGCACGCGTGGCTGTCATGAGGCTCCACGGCGATGGCGCCGGCCCGCATCCCCGCAACCGCGCGCTCGGCACGTGCGATCGCGGCTGCCAGCACATCTGAGAACTCCTCGGCGTCGCACAGGTCGGTTCTGACGAGTCCACCCGTGCAACCCACTGAGTCCCTGACAAAGCCCCTGTCGCCTCCGTACTGCATGCTGCGATACAACCCACCCAGGAGTGGTTTCTGGAGCAGAGCGGACGCCACAAGGCCGTACAAGGGAAGCTGAACGAGACCTTTCTTCTCGAAGTCGCTCTTCGTTGAAACCGATGAGCCGCTCTTGTAGTCGATGACGACGATTCCCTCGGAAGATGCATCCACCCGGTCGATGCTCCCCTTCAGGAAGAATGTCCCAATATCGAGTGCCGGCTGGTGGTCCTTCGTCGCAAAGCGCAGCTCGTGCGCCACCGGTTCAAAGCCCGGCAGAAAGTGCGCGTCGCGCCGAATCACTCGCCTCGTACCGACAACGGCTGCGTGAAGCATCTCTTCATCTCGCAGTGAATCCGGACTCGGCCCGTTCGCCAGGACCTCTTCGGCGATGGCCGCATGGTGCTCAAGCGCCTCCGCAATGTTCTCGGGAACCAAGCGCCCCTGTCCGAGCTCGGCCCGCTTCTCGTAGAACCGCTGCATGATCTCGTGAGCGAGGCTGCCCTTCTGGAGGTCATCGATCTCATCAGCGAGTGACCCCGGTCGAAGCTTCTTGTCGTAGAACCACTTGAACGGACAGGAAATATACGCTTCGATCTCGCTTGCGGAGAACGTGTCGAGCGACGCCAGCTCGGACACGAGTTCCTCGCCGAGGCACCCCGTTTTTGGACGGACTCTGTGCATGGCGTGCCCCACGCGAGGGTCGGATGCATCCGCGGCCAAGGCAGCCGCTCGCAGTCGTCGGCGCTCCGCTCGGGGCGCATCCTCTGTCTCGGTGAGGTCGCCAAGCTCCAGCCGCCTGACCGGAAGACCGGCTCTCCCACGAGGCTCACCCGTAACCGGGTCGCGGTACAGATCGAGGAACTCCTCCCACAGCGAAGAGGCGCGAACCGGGCGGCCATCGTCATCGCACACCATCCGGCTCAACACCAGACGCTCCCGCGCACCCGTAACGATCTGGTAGAACAGCAGTCGCTCATCGTCCGCATCGACTCGCGCGGAGTTGTCGATACCTGCAGCCATCAATTCAGCAGCCATCTCAGGAGAGCTAAGTGCGTCATCCGTTGGTACTTCAGGAAACTCGCCGGTGGTCAGTCCCCCTACGATCACAGCGGTGAACCTTCGTGAACGGGCTCGCTCCGCGCTCATGACTTGAACGTGATTCCTTTGTGTCCGCGCAGGGGTAAGCGTGACGCGTGCGGTCTCAAGTACCGCCAGGACTTCGCGTGCTCCCCAGGTGCCCTCGCCGAGGGCTGCAATCTCCTCAACCGCAGCCATGACGGTCCGTTGTGCCGCCGCATCGGCGGTTCCCCGATCATCGAGGATAGCTGCGGAGCCGTGCGCAGACCTCAGCATGTCCGCAGCCAACCACCGCCAGCCGTCGACCGCCTGGGCGTCGAGCGGCGCTGCTGCCAGCGCGCTGGCGCGTTCGAGCAGCACGCGCGTGCGGGCGCCCGTGGCTCGCGCGCGTTCCATGACCGCCCTCCCCGATGCGATGCGTCCTCGACGAAGTTTCTCGTCCATGTGATCGACAGCGCCCGACTCCGCCCACGCAAAACCGCTGCGCAGAAATCCGGTGAGGTCGGTTCGCTTCTGCCCGGCACATTCGAAGCGCAGAAGCAGCAGCAGCGCTCGGCCAAAACCGGTGGCCCCCACGCTGATCTGAGCGTCGAACTCAGCGGGAATCCCGGCCTCGCGAAACGCCGAGATGAGCCTGGCCATGTGGTGCTCAGGTCTCCGGTAGACAACCGCGATCTCACTGTACGGAATGTCAGATATTGACAACTCTTGGATCTCCCGGGCGATTCGTGCCGCTTCTCCAGCCGTCCCCGCGGCCTCCGACAACGTGACTGCTCCTGTGGGCGTCGGATACTCAGCGCCTGGCGTGGCGCAGAACAACGACTCACGCACCAGCCGCAGCTCGGGGACGTCGTAGCCGGCCTCTTCGGCCAGAACGTGATCGTGCCGGACGGTCCTCAGCTCATCGAGGGTTTGTGTGGCAGCCTTCATCGCAGGATGCCCTTCGATCCAGGGAATCGCGACGCGAACATCGCAACCCAGCCCCGAACAGTGCAGCAGGAACTCTCTCTGCGCTGGCGTGAAACTCGCGAATCGGTTGGCGACTATGAGCGGTGGAAGGTCGGCTGCTTCGAGCGACCTGGTGACCAGGCGGTGCGCCTCGGACGCCTCAACGAGGCCTGATTTCGCTAGTGAGAGGGCATAGGAGTCGACCAGGCTGAGGAGCTCGCGGGCAGCCGGGACGTGCGCGACCGAGGCGCGATCTCCATCCAGGGCGAGTGACTCCCCCGCTCGCCGGACGAGTGACTCGAGGAGTCTGGCGAAACCAGGGCGACCAGCCGAGCGCGAGAGAACCTTGAGCTCACAGGCATCGATAGCTGCGCTTACAGCCAGTGTGCGCTGTGTCGGCTGAACAATCGCCCGTCCATCGCCGAAGAGATCCCAGAGCTGGTCAAGGTAGCGATCGAACTGCGCAATCGATATGCCGAGGGCAGCCCGCTCCTGCGAGAACTCCTCGACGGCACGAGAGACCTCAGGACCTGATGGCAGAAGGAGAACCGCGTCCTGGCCGGACGCGGCTGCTTCTCGAATAGCGGTGTGAAGCACACCCGTCTTGCCGGTGTTGGCTCCCCCGGTGACTATAGTCAGTCCCACGCCCCACTCCCTTCAGGCTGCCCAGAGGAAGCGTAGCACGGGGGTCTGACGTCAGGGCATCATCACCGTGCGTGAGTACTTCTGAACGCCCTCGCGGAGTTCTCGCACTTTTCGCCACGCGACCTCTTCGTCACGGCCGAGATAGTGGTCCATGCGCGAGCCGACCAGTTCTGCGGCACGCTCAGCACGATCCGCGACCGATCGGGCGGTATCTGCCACCCTCAGCGCCTCGTTTGCCAGACGCCGTCGCGTGCGAACACCACTGTCGGGCGCAAATAGCAGACCGAGCACGATACCGCCCACCGCGCCGGCAACAAGTCCAATGACAAAATATTCCATTCTGTGACTACGCATCGGATCTCTCTCCTTCCGCTGCTTCGCTCTCGGTCAGCAGGCGCATGATCCGCTCCAGGTCGCTTTCATCAACGAAGTCTATTTCTATCTTGCCCTTCTTCGCTGTCTGTCGCACACGAACATTGGTCGCCAGCAGTCGGCGCAGTTTCCGGGCGACCACTTTGTAAGATTTCGGCGATATCGGTCGCGGCGTTCGCTCTCCCTGTCCCGCCGCTATCAGCCGCGCGACCGACTCGGCGTCTCGGACTGACAGCCCCTCATCGACGATCTTATGGGCTAGTCGGATGCGCTGGGCCTCCTCCGGCACCGCGAGGACTGCTCGCGCGTGGCCGGCGGTCAGCTTGTTGTCATACATCAGGTCTTGGACCTCTTCTGGTAGATCGAGGAGGCGCAGTGCATTGGTGACGGCCGAACGGGACTTCGAGACGCGATCAGCCAGCTCTGATTGCGTCATCGAGTACTCCTCGATAAGACGCTTGTATCCGCGAGCCTCCTCGATTGCGTTCAGGTCCTGTCTCTGCAGGTTCTCTATCAGGGCCAGCGCAAGAGACTCGGTCTCGGTGGATGCCATCACCCGAACAGGTACCTTGGCAAGGCCGGCCGCCTTAGACGCCCTCCAGCGTCGCTCCCCAGCGATAATCTGATAGCCTTCGGCGTGGGGACGCACGATGATGGGCTGCAGAACGCCTACTTTTGCGATTGAATCGGCGAGCTCCTCGAGTCCGCTGTCGTCCATAGCGGTTCGGGGTTGGTTTGGATTTGGCGTGATCATATCGACGGGAAGCTCTTGCGGCTCTCCGCCAACGAATTCCTGACCCGCCCCCGGTATGAGCGCCGAAAGGCCCCTTCCTAGTCCGCGCTTAGCCACGGCTGATCACTTCCTTCGCTAGACTCCGGTAAGCTTCCGCTCCTCGACCGTGCGGATCGAACAGCGTTATGGGCTGGCCGAAGCTCGGCGCCTCGGACAGTCGCACGCTGCGGGGGATGACAGTATTGAAGACGCGCTCATCAAAGAAGTTTTTGACCTCTTCAACCACTTGCTGCGACAGACGCGTTCGGCCATCGAACATAGTCATGAGCACTCCGAACACCTCAAGTGATGGATTCAGGTGCGTCTTCACCAGTTTGAAACTCTCAAGGAGCTTCGAGAGACCCTCAAGCGCGTAGTACTCGCACTGCACCGGAATGATGACGCCATTCGCGGCCGAGAGAGCGTTGACCGTGAGTAACCCGAGCGAGGGTGGACAGTCGATCACAATGAAATCAAAGTCATCGACGACTGGTGCCAACACACCCTTGAGTTTGGTTTCTCGGCTGAATGCGGAGACAAGTTCAATTTCTGCGCCAGCCAGTTGAATTGTGGAAGGGACCACAAACACATTCGGGACCTCAACCGGCTCAATGAGCTCAGCGAGTGGAGTATCGCCTAGAAGCGCGTTATAGATGCACTCCTCGCGCTGATTCTTGTCCAGACCGTAACCCGAGGTCGCGTTACCTTGCGGATCCAAGTCAACAAGAAGAACCCGACACCCCTCATCCCCGAGCGCTGCGGACAAGTTTACGGCGGTGGTGCTCTTGCCGACGCCGCCCTTCTGGTTCACGACGGCCAATACGTGCGTCGGATGCGAACCGTCCCCTCGGCTCTTCGATCCAGACACGGGTGTATCGGGCACGACGCCTCCTCCCAAATGGGTACTCGCTGGGAGTATAGGCGATTGCTGTGAGAATAGAAACGTCAGGTCAGCGGATGACGCTGCGCCAGGCCTGTCCGTCGGGGCAAAGCCTGTGTAGGATGCCCGGTCTTGCTGTAACAGACGATGGTGCGCTTCTCGCCCTGGGTGAGCTCAAACGTGCTCAGACTTGACCTACTCATCCCACACAACGCGGCAGCCGCATCCCCACGGAGAAGCTCGTCGGATCCCAGGGGCCCCTTCATGGCAATGAGCTGACCTTTCTTGAAGAGAAGCGGCGCCGCCAGTTCAACGAGCGACGGTAGACTCGATACTGCACGTGCAACTACACATGCGTAAGCCGCCGGCGTCTGACGCGCAACGTCTTCCGCGCGCTCGCCCAGCACTGTTGTCGGAAGATCAAGGATAGTTGCCGTTTCAGCGAGAAACACGGCCTTCTTCTTCACGGACTCGACAAGTGTCGTTGGTCGACCGCTGAGAATCTCAAGCACAAAGCCCGGATAGCCGGCGCCAGAACCAATATCGACGAGTGGACCAGCTGGGCATGCTGCGAGTGCCGCGAGTGCTGTGGCCGAGTCAACGATGTGCAGTCGTAGTACACCGTCTGCATCCATCACGCGCGTCAGGTTCATCGTCTGATTTGCGGTGAGCACGGCGTTGGCATGGCGAGCGATGAGCAGGGCTTGTTCTGGCGAAACTACAGCGCCGGCCCGCGCCAACTCCTCGCTGACCTGCTCCGGTTGTATCACTGGCTGGTCGGCGACATGTTTCACGTGAAACCTTTCTGTTTGCCCTAGGGCCCTGGCTTCGATCAAGTCCTGGAGATGTTTCACGTGAAACATCCCCAGGCGAACATGTCTGACGGCGCCTGCCCCGAACCCACGACTCGTGGATTCCTGGCATCGATGTGCTCTACACACATCATTTGGCGATCGTAACAGAAAGGACGCCCGTGGGCGCCCTTTCGAATTCCTGATGGATACACATACTACTTTGGGTGAACGACGACCTGGCGAAACGGCTCCTCGCCCTGGCTTGCTGTCGTAATGCGACGATCGTTCCGGAGAACCATGTGGACTACCTTGCGCTCGAAGCTTGTCATAGGACGAAGCTCGACCGGCCTGCCCTGTCGTGCAACCCGGTCCGCAGCACGCCGGGCTATCTCCTCCAGCTTGAGACGTCGACGGTGGCGGTAGCCCGAAACGTCAACAACAACCGGGAAGCGCCGCTCGATACGGCGATTCGTAATAGCAGAGACGACGACCTGCAAAGCATCCAGTGTCTTGCCGTGACGGCCTATCAGAATCCCTAGATCATCACCGACTATGTCCATGATGATCTCGCCTTCGTCTCCCTCATATTCCTCAATCTCAGATTCGATTCCGAGGGGCCTTAGAATGCTGTTGATCACCGATACCGCCTCATCCGCGATTGTGTCGAGCTCTTCATCGCTGAGATCGGCAGGGGAGACTACGTCGTAGCCGGCGCGATTCGCCGGCGCGTCCTCGACGGGCTCGTCTTCCTCGAGATCGTCTACTTCCTCATTCGGAGGAACGAACCCGGCCTTGAGCCACACCTTGACCTTGGCCGGCTTGGTTGATCCGAAGATGCCTTTACTTCCACCCTCAAGAACCTCGTACTCGACTGCGTCCTGCTGGACGCCCATCTGCTCAAGCGCGGCGTCAAGGGCCTCAGGTACGGAAGGACCCTCAACCGTAGTCTCCTTGATCATCTATTCAGCTCCCTCTTTACGGGCGTATGACTTCTGCAGAATCCACTGCTGGCCAATCTGAAGGATGCTCGAGGTCACCCAGTACAGAAGAACTCCGGCGGGGGAGACCCAGCCGAACCAGAGCATCATCACGGACATGTAGAGGGCGATGTTTCTCTGTGTCTTATCAGTGCCTGGCTGCATCAGCTGCGGAATGTAGATGCTCAAGGCGAACATGATGACGAGGAGCGCATAGGGCAGGACGCCCATAATGCCGCCTGACTCGAACATCTTCTGCGGTGTGCTGGTAAGGTCTGGAAGAATTATCCAGAAGCGTTTGGCCGCAATCTCCTCGGCTGCCGGCAACGACGCGATGTGAGCCAGGAGAAGTCCTGGCACAAATTCTTTGTCCTTAGTCGATGAGCCCAACACACGGAAGAGAGCGAAGAAGATCGGCATCTGCAAGAGCAAGGGGAGGCACCCGCCGAGCGGATTGACTTTGTTCTCCTGGTAAAACTTGAGCGTCTCTTCCTGCAGCTTCTCTTTGTTGTTCTTGTACTTCGCCTGCAATTCTTTGATCTTAGGCTGAATGCGCTGAAGTTCGTATGTCGACTTCGTCTGCTTGATCGTCAGCGGTAGCAGCACAACCCGGATAGCGATCGTGAGGAGCACAATCGCGATACCGTAGTCACGTACGTAGGTGTAGAAGAAGCTCAGAACAGCGAACAGAAAACTCTCAATAGGTTCGAGCACGGGGGATAACCTCCTTGGTTAGGCACAGAGCCCAGGAAACCTCGATCCATCTCCACTCCGGTGTACCCGGGGGTTCGCGCTGTTTTCACTCTTCTATCTACCACACGCACGACAATAAGAGAAACCATGTTCGCTATACGGTCGGGCTTCATCGCCTGACGGACCTTATGGAACAGGATCATGGCCGCCAGGATTCCAGGGGTGACAGCGGCCGATGCGCTTGAGGGCCAACCATCCTCCCCGGGCAACCCCGTGCCTTTCAATGGCCGCAACCGCGTAGCTTGAGCAGGTGGGCGAAAACCTGCATGTTGGAGGGAGAAGGGGCGAGATTAGGCGCTGGTACGCCTTAATGGGGAGAACCACTACCCGCCGGACCACGTTCATTGGGTAACCTGCGCCCTCTGAAGAGCGTCCCGGAGATCAGCCTCAATGCGCGCCGCGGGTGCCGTCGCAAGCCCTGGTCTGGCAACAAGAGCCGCGTCCGCACCTGGCCATGGGCCGCCCATCCTGCGGCATGCCTCGCGGAGTACCCGCTTGCAGCGGTTGCGCAACACCGCGTTACCGAGCTTCTTGCCCGCAACAAAAAGCACGCGACCTCCGGGGAGATCGCGTGATTCCGGTGTTGGGAGGCTGAGCACTAGAACGAGCTTGCTTGTTCCGCGTCGGCCTTCCTTGAAGAGACGATCGATATCGGCAGTTGCCTTGATCGTATGCATCATTGTCCCGCGCCCTATTGGGCCGGAACGACAGTTACGCAGCGCTCGGCGTAAGGACGTGACGGCCCTTGCGACGACGAGCCGCGATGACTGCCCGGCCGCCTCTGGTAGCCATGCGTGCGCGGAAACCATGCGTCTTCGCACGCTTCCGGTTGTTCGGCTGGTATGTACGCTTCACAAGATCCTCCGTTCGGGGCGGTGATCCTTCCCGCCCTGGTAATAAGCCTGGTGATTATACCGACCCCTCACAACGGGTGTCAAACCGGCACCTATTCCGGCGATCAGCAGGACTTTCCATGGTGGCTGGAACTCCTTCTCCTCTTAGGACGACAAAATAGTCCAGAAATTGTGGATACTGTGGAAAACCCAGGATTCACGACCGCCTCGGCTGTGGATAACTCACATCGGCTGATTGTTGCCGCTGAACCCGTCTGTTAGAATCGGCGCTGTTTCCACTGGTCGAAAATTGGCCGAGTTCACCTTGAAAACAGCTGGTTGTAGCACAAAAGGGCTGCTGGATAATTTTGGTATACGGACGTGTGTTCGGTTTTCCACAGTCGCTTTCGTTCGATCATCTTGAACGCGCTGCACTGTCCACAGAATACTGCGGTTGGTAGGGGTTTGGGTGCCCTATGGAAGGGTCACTTTCCCCCAAATGGCGTCTAACCTGGGCATTCTGTCCACCGGAAAGCATTTCGGCCCCAGACTTCTCCACAGATGTGGAAAGTACTGTGGACAAGTCGTAAAAGCGCAGCTAAACGGGTTTCACGGTCTGTGGCTACAGCAGCGGTGGAGTGTTGTAGATACGGCGTCTAGCAGCATGTTAATAAAAGTAGTACTCACCAGGGCATGTTGATAAGTCTGTGTAACGAAAGGGGGGATCGTCTTGAAGTCATTCTTTGATGGCAGTGTTTCATCGTCTGTAGCCAGCCCATCAGACTGGGTTGAGCCCAGGGAGCGGAGTCTGCGAGAGACGCCCTCCCTTGCTGTTGTTGATCGCGCATCCTGCGCACGAGTCGCAATCTATGACTCGCTGACAGCGTCGCCACGGGTAGAGGAAGTTTCAGGCCCCGACGCCCGTGCCTTCGTTGAAGCGCTTTCCTCGCGCGCGTACCAACTCTCACATGACTGTGGTGGAGAGCTCCCGTATATGGTCATCAGGGAGGTTGTGGAGAACCTTATCCACGCCCACTTCACCGAGGTGGTCGTCACGATTCTTGATGGGGGAGACACCATTCGGTTCGCAGATCAAGGGCCTGGGATCCTCGACAAGGACCGTGTCTTCACCCCCGGGTTTTCGACAGCAACACAGGATATGAAATCCGTCATCAAGGGCGTTGGATCGGGACTCCCCGTCGCCAGAGAGTGTCTTACATTCTCCGGGGGGACCATCACCATCGAGGACAACCTCGGGAAGGGGTGTGTTGTCACGATCCACATCGCGCCCCGTCCTTCAGTAGAACCCCCCGAGGAGACGTCATCTTCCAGCCTGTCGCTTCCGCCTGTGCGCCTGACGTTGCGCCAGAAGCAGGTCTTGTCTTTGATTCTCGAGCTGGGCTCTGTTGGGCCGTCTATGGTTTCTCGGGAACTTGGTGTCGGCCTTTCAACCGCATACCGCGATCTCGCTTCATTGGAGGAGTGTGGGTTGCTCGCCTCCGATGTTAACGGGAAGCGAGTGCTCGCTCCACTTGGGATCGAATCGCTTGACTCACTGCTTAACGACTGATCCGGGGGATACACGTGCAAGACATGCAGGAACTATGGGATCAAACGCTTGCGGTCGTCCGCGGTGAGCTCAACACTCCCACTTTCAAGACATGGTTCGAGAACACATCTCCTCTCGGCATCATCGATGAAACGCTTGTTATCGGTGTGCAGAACGAGTTCGCCCGGGACTGGCTTGAATCACGATACTCGGGGCTCCTGTCGTCCGCGCTTGAGCAAGTCGTTGGTCAGCCGATGGGAGTCTCTTTTCGGGTTCCTGCCGAAGGGGACGTCGTTGAACAGGCGCCGGTCGTCGCTGTCGCGCCACCAGGCATGCCTGATCTTGAAGAGGTCGAGCAGAAGCGTGTCAAAGAAGCGACCGATGGCGACTTCAATCCGAAATACACATTCGATTCCTTCGTCATGGGCACATCCAACCAGTTCGCGTATCACGCTGCGTTGGCTGTAGCTGAGACTCCGGGCGGCGCGTACAACCCGTTGTTCATCTACGGTGGTGTGGGTCTCGGAAAGACACACTTGCTGCAGTCGATCGGCCACTACGTCAAGACGAGCTTCCCTCACATGCGCGTCAAATATGTGTCGACGGAGCAGTTCACGAACGACTTCATCAACTCGATCGGCAATAGAGACAAGAGCCGGATCGAAGGGTTCAGGCGGCAGTACCGCACAAACGACGTGTTGTTGGTCGACGACATCCAGTTCCTTGCTGGTAAAGAAGGAACGCAGGAGGAGTTCTTCCATACATTCAACACACTGCAGCAGGCCGGCAAGCAGATCGTCTTATCCTCTGACCGGCCGCCAAAAGACATCGGAAGCATCGAGGACCGTCTGCGGAGCCGATTCGAGATGGGTTTGATTACCGATATCCAACCGCCAGAGCTCGAGACCCGTATTGCCATCCTTAGGCGCAAGGTAGAAGCCGAGGGCCTTACCGTTCCTCCGGATGTTCTGACGTTCATCGCGGATAGAATCTCGTCGAACATCCGTGAGCTTGAAGGGGCGCTCATCCGAATCGTCGCCTTCAGTTCTCTAACCCGGCACACGATAGATACCGACCTTGCTCGGAGCGTTTTGAAAGACATCTTCCCTGAACGCTCAATCAAACCGATTGCGGTGGCTACCATCCAGCAAGAGGTCTGTAAGTTCTATGGCATCAGCAAGACAGACCTTGTTGGCAACAAGCGTTCACAGGCAATCGTGTATCCGCGGCAGGTTGCTATGTACCTCGCGCGCGAACTAACAGATATGTCACTGCCGAGAATCGGCGCTGAGTTTGGCGGCCGTGATCACACGACTGTTATGCACGCGACGGCGAAGATCACGAAGCTCTTGAATGCTCAACGAGAAGTGTTCACGCAGGTCCAAACACTGACCAACCTGGTCAAACAACGGAACTAACAACTCTGTTGAAAACGTGTGTGTTGTCTGGGGAAGATGGGGTTCATCTGTTGATAAGAGTTGTACGCTGTTGAAACTGTGGACGGAGTGAGCATTTAGCTAACAGAGTCGCCCACAATAGACACACCGGCTTCAACCTGGGTTTTGGTGGGTTATCCACATTATCAACAAGCCCTACTACTATTACTGTTAGTTGAGATATCTAAGAAAGGAATCGGAATGAAGGTCTCTATCGCTCGTACAGAGTTGCTTGATGCACTCTCGGTCGCATCAAAAGGCCTTTCCTCCAGAACAACCCTTCCGATCCTCTCGGGAATTCTGTTCTCGGCACAGAATGATGAACTCAGGTTGAATTCAACCGACCTCGAGATATCGATCAAGACCGCTTCGAAAGCTCGGGTTGAAGAGGCTGGAAGCGCTGTCATACCCGGTAAGTTGATTACGGACATCGTCCGGAATCTTCCTGAGTCTGCGGTCACCATCGAAACGACTCAGAATGGGGCTACTGTCTCGTGCGCTCAGTCATCATTCGTTGTTAGAACACTGTCCTCGGATGATTTTCCGAGATTCCCCGACGTAGCACCAGGAGACACAGTCTCGCTGCCAAGCGGAGTGTTCTCTGAAGTCGTTCATCAAGTGTCGAGAGCAGTGAGTAGGGATGAGACCAGGCCGATTCTCACAGGCGTACTTGTTGTTGTTGAGGAAGGCATCCTCCGGATGGCGGCTACGGACTCATATCGTCTCTGTGTGAGAGAAGTCCCTGTGAACGGAGTTGTCGGAACCCTGGAAGCGGTAGTCCCCGGCCGTGCGATTGAAGACGTTGCCCGACTTGGATCCTCGGCAGAGGTTGTGACGATTGGTGTTTCAGAGAATCAGGTTGTGTTTTCTTTCGGCGAGACCACATTCGTGAGCCGGCGCATAGAGGGTGCGTTCCCTAACCACAAGCAACTGATCCCAAAGGAGTTCGTCACCCGACTCACAATCGGGCGGCAGGAGCTCCTAGAGGCAGTCAAACGAGTCTCACTGATGGCTCAACATAGCGCACCACTGCGCCTCAAAGTGAGCACCACTGATAGAACTCTGACAATCTCCGCCCAAACCCAAGATGTTGGAGAGGCAACAGAGGACCTTGAGATTGATGCACAAGGAGAAGACGTCGAGATTGCGTTCAACCACGCGTATCTCACTGACGGGGTTTCGGTTGCAGACGGCGATCGTGTAGCGATCGAGATCGTGAGTCCACTGAAGCCAGGGGTCATGAAGCACCCCGAGGGAGACGACTTCATCTACCTCCTCATGCCAGTACGTCTCGGCTGAGTGTAAGGCGTGTCCATACAGTCAATCCGGCTCAGGTCGTTCCGGAACTACACAGACCGGGAGATTCACCCATCTCCCGGTCTTACTGTGCTGTTGGGCCCCAACGCTACCGGTAAGACCAACATCATCGAGGCGGTCCAGATCATCACTTCGGGCAGATCGTTCCGGCGGCCCAAATGGAACGAGGTTGTGAAGTGGGGCGAAACCACAGCAACCGTGCGAGCTGAAATATCAAACGGGGCACCGTCCGTTGTTGAGACGAGCATGAATCAGGACGCATCGCGAACGTTCCGGCTCAATGGGTCGACACGCCGCAGAGTGTCAGATGTGACCGGTATCCTCCCATGTGTGGTGTTCACACCGGCGGACCTCGAGCTGGCCAAGGGCCCCGCTGAAGTCAGACGGTCCGAGATAGACGACCTCGGCGAACAACTATCAAAAACATATGGGGTGGTTCGAAAGGACTACGCGCGAGTCGTTCGGCACAGGAACGTGCTCTTGAGAGAATGGCAGGCCTCGGACGCTGATCTTGAGCCCTGGGACGTACAGCTAGCCTCATTCGGCAGCCGGCTCATGGTTCATCGCAGGCGGTTGCTCCGGCGTGTTGCCCAGAGTGCGATCAGCTCTCATGAAGGGCTATCGCAAGGCGAGTCTCTCAGTGTCGGGTACTCCGATAAATGCGGTTGCGGAACGACGGACCTCGGAGATGAGGTCGACCAGGAGTCTGCCGAGAAGGCGATTCTTACATCATTGCAGCAGCGGCGTGGAGAGGAACGAGCCCGGAGAATGACTTTGGTGGGTCCTCACCGAGACGAGATCACATTCAGAGTGAATGGCAACGATGCTCGCGCCTTCGCATCACAAGGCCAACAACGGACGATCGCCCTCGCATGGAAACTAGCCGAGGTCAGTGTCGTCGAGGAACTCACCCACAAGAAGCCGGTACTCCTTCTTGATGATGTCATGTCTGAGCTTGATGAACGGCGCAGAGCAGCACTGACGGGGTTGGTGCAGCAAGACATCCAGACGTTCGTATCAGCGACAGATGTGGCCCACTTTGACCCGGACTTGATGGTAGAGGCCTTGGTCATCGAATCCGGAGACCAGTGAGCACATGAGACGACGCAAGCTCGACAGCCTCACAGAGATCACCGATGCGGTCATCAGGCGCGCTGACCCACAGAAGCGACGGTTCGGCGCCCGGGCCGTTCTTGTGTGGGAGAAGATCGCGGGTCCAGAGGTCTCACAGCATACGACCGCAGTCTCGGTTCGTGAGGGCGAGTTCGTTGTCTGCGTCGACTCCTCGGCGTGGGCACACCAACTGGACCTCATGAAGGACCGGTACCTGGATGGAATACGTTCAGAGATCGGTGAGGGTGTGGTTAAGAGCATGCGGTTTACTGTGTCGAAGAACGTCGCGGTACAGCGCAAAGAACAGGCGCAGGCGCTCGAAGTGTCTGAGTTCTACGAGCTGGAAGCGACCCCATCGGTTCCCCTCTCGGACTCTGAACTGGATCAAGCGGCCCATATCGCCCTGGCGGTCAAGGACGAGTCACTTCGAGATACGGCGCTCAGGGTGATGATCAAGGATCTAGAGTGGAAAAAGGGTGCTCGGATGCGTAGCGAGCCGCAGGCGCCTTCTGATGGCCCGAGAGGGGATAAATCGGGCGTCTAACACTATACGTTGTGTTAGAATGGCTAGACGGCGTCTATATGTCGTGGTTGACGCATTTCCCCTCGTCACACCCATAGAAGCAAGAAGGAGCCGTGGTGGCGAAAAACCCTGTTTCGTATTCCGGTAAGGACATCCAGGTTCTTGAAGGCCTTGAGGCTGTTCGTAAGCGCCCGGGCATGTATATCGGCACAACAGGCCCCAAGGGTCTGCATCACCTCGTGTATGAGGTCGTAGACAACTCGGTTGACGAGGCCCTGGCTGGGTGCTGCAACGCGATCGAGATAGTGATCCACACAGACAACTCGGTCTCGGTCACAGACAACGGCCGAGGCATTCCTGTCGACAACGTGCCGAAGTATAAGAAGTCCGGAGTCGAGGTCGTTCTCACGATTCTTCACGCCGGCGGTAAGTTCGGTGGCGAGGGCTATAAGGTATCCGGCGGCCTCCACGGCGTCGGCGTCTCTGTCGTCAACGCCCTTTCCGAGAAGCTTGAGGTCGAGGTCAAGCGCGACGGCAAGATCTGGCAGCAGACCTACGAGCGCGGAAAGCCAAAAGGTCCGCTCAAGTCGACAGGCACAACCAAGACGACCGGGACAAAAGTCACCTTCTGGGCCGACTCGGAGATATTCGAGACCACGGAGTACTCCTGGGATGTGCTGTCGTCCCGTATGCGCGAGACCGCGTTCCTCAACAAGAACCTGAAGATCACCCTCGTCGACGAGCGAGAGCTCGACCCTCGGCGTGAAGAGTTCCGGTATGCAGGCGGCATCCTCGACTTCGTGAAGTATCTGAACGAGAAGAAGGAAAGCATCCACTCCAAGCCTGTGTACTTCGAGCAGGAGGGTGCAGAGGGCTTCGTAGAAGTCGCGATGCAGTGGAACACCAGCTACAGCGAAGCGGTGCTGGCGTTCGCGAACAATATCAACACCCACGAGGGCGGCACGCACCTCGAAGGATTCAAGAACGCGCTCACTAGAACGATCAACGACTACGCTCGCCGGCAGGGGATTCTCAAGGAGAAGGACGAGAACCTGACAGGCGAGGATATCCGAGAGGGTCTCACCGCGGTCATCTCGGTGAAACTGCGCGAGCCCCAGTTCGAGGGCCAGACCAAGACCAAGCTGGGCAACACGGAGATGCGCTCGTTTGTGCAGACTGCTGTCACCCAGTCGCTCGCCGAGTACCTCGAGGAGCACCCGAAGCCGGCACGAGCAATCGTGATGAAGTCGACCCAGGCGAGCAAGGCACGCGCAGCGGCACGCAAGGCGCGTGAGCTCACGAGGCGCAAGGGACTGCTCGAGAGCTCCACACTTCCCGGCAAGCTCGCAGACTGCTCCATCAAGGAAGCCGCGCTTACCGAGATATTCCTCGTCGAGGGTGACTCGGCCGGTGGCTCGGCAAAACAAGCACGCGACCGTTCGTTCCAGGCGATCCTCCCGCTCCGCGGCAAGATCCTCAACGTCGAGAAGGCCGGCATCAACCGGGCGCTCGGGTCGGAGGAGATCCAGGCGATCATCACGGCGATTGGGACAAGCATCGCCGAGGAATTCGACCTTGAGCAGGCTCGCTACCACAAGATCATCATCATGACCGACGCCGATGTGGACGGTAGCCACATCCGCTGTCTGATCCTCACGTTCTTCTATCGCTACATGCGCGAGATGATCGAAGCCGGCTTCATTTACATAGCGCAGCCACCGCTCTACAAGATCAGCGTTGGCAAGAAGCATGAGTACGCCTACAACGACAAGCAGCTGCAGCAGGCGCTCGCGAAGCTTCCTGAAACCTCGAAGTACTCGCTCCAGCGCTACAAGGGTCTTGGTGAGATGAACCCCGAGCAACTCTGGGACACCACCATGAATCCCGAGAGCCGCACACTGCTGCAAGTCACGCTTGATGATGCGCTCGCCGCCGAGGTTGCGTTCGTTGACCTCATGGGCGACCAAGTGGAACCACGCCGCGAGTTCATTCAGCGGCATGCCAAGAACGTGCGCTTCCTCGACATCTAAGGCCTGAGTAGAAGGACGGTCGTGGTGGACGAGCGTGATAGACGGCATAGGCGGGATTTCGAACCGCCACCGTGGGAGAAAGAGGCGTTTGACCGCTTCGAACAGGAGCGTCGCGAACGCGAGGAGGAAGCCCAGCTCGAGGCCGCTCTTGCCTTGACGAGGCAGGTTGTCACCGAGGAGCCGGTCGCTCCAGTTGCACCAGATGACGTACCGCCGGATGAAGAAGCCCCGGCAGCCAGGGAGCCCGTAGACGCTGAGGTTCTCCGTTCCGAACCAGAGGCGCAACCGGGAGCTGTCAGCTCGGCGGAGCTGGAGACCATGCTCATCGGGTTAAGGCACGAGGAGCCCGTTGTGGCTCGAAGCTACAAGGTACTGGCCAATAGTGTGGTTGTGTTTCTTGTGGTGGGTGGCCTTGGATTTGTGGTCTGGGCCGCGGTTTTGTTTGCGAAGGTCGGCGCCGACAAGGGTGTCACGCCAACGCTGGCTTCGTTGTTGATCATGGTGTGGGGCTTCCTGCTCATGGGTGGCGCCGTGCTGTTGTTCCGCAAGTACAACCTGTAGCACGCCTACATGCGAGGAGACTGAAACGTGACTGAACCGATCGCGAGCGAGAGCAACATTCTCCCGATCGACATCGAGCAAGAGCTTCGCAGCTCGTTCCTCGAGTACGCGATGAGCGTCATCGTGGCGCGAGCGCTCCCGGATGTCCGAGACGGGCTCAAGCCGGTGCACCGGCGCATTCTGTACGCCATGAATGAGTCCGGGCTGACGCCAACGCGCGCATATAAGAAGTCGGCGTGGACCGTCGGTGAAGTCATCGGTAAGTACCATCCACACGGTGACGTGGCAGTGTACGACACCATGGTTCGCATGGCACAAGACTTCGCGATGCGTGTCCCGCTCGTGGACGGACACGGCAACTTCGGCTCCATCGACGGCGACTCCGCCGCTGCGATGCGGTATACAGAATCGCGCCTCCACCGTATGGCGATGGAGCTGCTTCGCGATATCGATCGCGAGACGGTCAACTTCGGGCCGAACTACGACGAGTCCCTCCAGGAGCCCCTGGTTCTTCCGGCCCGGTATCCGAACCTGCTTGTGAACGGAAGCTCCGGCATCGCCGTCGGTATGGCCACGAACATTCCACCGCACAACCTGGGTGAAGTCATCGACGCAGCCATATTGCTCATCGAGAATCCCGACGCCGACATCGACGACTTCCTGAAAGTCATACCCGGTCCCGACTTCCCAACCGGTGGCGTGATCATGGGTCGGGAGGGCATCAAGGACGCGTACATGACCGGCCGAGGCTCGATCAAGGTCCGAGGCAAGGCACACATCGAGCAGACCTCGACCGGCAGAATGCGGATCATCATCAACGAGATTCCGTATGCGGTGAACAAGAGCAAGCTCGTTTCAAAGATCGCAGAACTCGTTCGAGAGAAGAAGCTCACCGAGATTTCCGACCTGCGCGATGAGTCCGACCGCAAAGGTATGCGCGTCGTCGTGGAGCTCAAGGGTAGTGCGATTCCGCAGGTGGTGCTGAACAAGCTCTACAAGCACACCACGCTCGAGACCGGCTTCGGCGTGAACATGCTTGCACTCGTCGACGGCGTGCCGAAGACGCTCACGCTCAAAGAGGCGCTCTTCCACTACCTTGAGCACCAGAAGGAAGTCATTGTCCGCCGCACGCAGTATGACCTGCGCAAGGCCCAAGAACGCGCCCACATCCTCGATGGCTACATGATCGCGCTCGACAACATCGATGAAGTCATCAAGATCATACGCGGGAGCCAGGACGACGCCGAGGCTAAAGCCAGACTCATCGAGCGGTTCGGGCTATCCGAAGTCCAGACTGACGCGATCCTCGAGATGCGGTTGCGTAGACTCACCGGGCTCGAGCGCAGCAAGATCGAGGCTGAGCTCACCGAGCTGCGCGAGAAGATCGCGTGGTACACGAAGGTCCTCGGCGATATCAATCTCGTGCTCCAGATCATCAAGGACGAGATGAGCGAGATTCGAGAGAAGTACGCGAACAAGCGCCGCACCGAGATCATGAACGCAGCGCGCGACCTCGACGTAGAAGACCTGATCGCCGAGGAAGACATGGTCGTGACCATCACCAAGGCCGGTTATGTGAAGCGCCTGCCAGTAGCGACGTATCGCCAGCAGAAGCGTGGCGGTAAAGGCGTTGCCGGCGTGAACCTCAAAGAGAACGACTTCGTCGAGCAGCTCTTCATCTCTTCGACGCACGACTACGTGCTCTTCTTCAGTACGAAGGGCAAGGTCTACCGCCTGAAGGTCCACGAGCTTCCTGTTGGGTCTCGGCATGCTCGCGGCACGGCGGTCGTCAACTTGCTGCCGTTCGAGCAGACGGAGCGCATCGCCGCGGTCATCACCACGAGGGAGTTTGGCGAGAACGACTTCTTGCTCTTCGCCACGCGCAACGGACTCGTGAAGAAGACCGCCCTCGGCGCATACGATCGATCGCGCCGAGATGGGATCATCGCGATCAACCTGCGCGACAACGACGAGTTGATCGCGGTGCGCAGGGTGCACCCCAATGAGCGCGCGGTGATGGTCTCAGCGGATGGCAAGGCGATCGTCTTCGACGAGGGCGACGCCCGGCCGATGGGACGCGACACCACCGGCGTCCGGGGCATGACCGTGCGCGGCGACGATCGTGTTCTCGGCATGGAGATCGCGCCTGACGGCAGCGAGCTCTTCGTGGTGACCGAGCGCGGCTATGGCAAGCGCACCCAGATCTCCGAGTACCCCGTGCAGAAGCGCGGCGGTATGGGCGTGAAGACGATTCAGGTGACGGCGAAGAAGGGCCGTCTCGCAGGCATGAAGATCGTCATGCCCGGACACGAGCTCATGCTTATCTCCGAGGAGGGCGTTGTCATCCGCGTCAACGCCGAGGACATCAGCCAGCTCGGGCGCTCAACGCAGGGCGTAAAGGTGATGAACGTGGCCGAGACCGACCGCGTCTCGGCGATTGCGCGAGTCGTTGCGAAAAAGAAGAAGCGTACGGTGCCCGAGGGGCAGGGAGTCCTCGTTGACGACGAGACGCTCGCAGCCACACGGATGCCCGGCATGACGGATCGGGACGCTGAAGCCGAAGTGCTCGTTGGCGAGGATTTCGAAGACGAAGAGTAAGCCGCCACGTCGACGCTACGGCTCTGAGTTCGTGACGCGTCCCGCCGCTGCGGGGCGCGTCACGCGATACAAGGGACACTGCAAGAGGAGACCATGGAATCAAGAAACCGTATCCGTTCGCTTGAGGCGGTGCTGTTCGATTTCGACGGCACTATCGCCAACACGCTCATGCACATCCTCACGTCGTTTCAGCACGCGACAGCGGAGGTGCTTGGTGCGGCGCTGCCGGATTCGGAGCTGATGCACAACGTTGGCATCCCGCTTGCGCAGCAGATGCTGGAGTTGTCAGGCGGCGACGCAAGAGTGGCGGATCAGCTACTCGCCGCGTACTGCACGTTCAACCATGCGACGCACGACCAGATGGCAACGCTCTATCCGGGCGTGACCCAGGTTCTCTCGGAGCTCAAAGAGCACGGCTTTCCTCTCGGGATTGTCACTTCCAAGGGTACGCCGATGGCGAATCGAGGCCTGGACCTGTTCGACCTTCGGCCGTTTTTCGATGTTGTGGTCACGGCCGATGACGTCGCGTTGCACAAGCCGGACCCATACCCGGTCGTGCACGCCGCGTCGCTGCTTGGCCTGCGTCCTGAGGCGGTCGCGTACATTGGCGACAGCCCGCACGATATGGAGTCGGCCAGCAGAGCCGGCGCGGTAGCGATCGGCGCGTGCTGGGGCGTTTCAGACGAGGATCGGCTCGTGGCAGCAGGCGCGCAGTACACGCTCAACGATATCCGAGAGCTGCCAACGTTACTTTTCGGCTAGACGAAGGGTCCACGCACCTCAGCACGGCTCGATGCTGTACAGTCTGAATCGATGGGCAAGAACGGTTTCGTTCAAGGAGGAACCACGTGTCTAAAGGCAAAGTCATCGCGGCAGTGGTCGCGCTTCTCATCATCGGTGGAATCGCAGCCGCTGTCGTTCTCGGGCGTAGCGCCGGAGCTCCAGAAGTGACCGTGGAGCAGGCCACACAGTCGTCGCTCGCGGTGACAGTGAGCGCATCGGGCAAGACCGAGTCCGATACCAAAGGCGACATCTATCCTCCGACCGCCGGCACACTAGCCAGCATCGAAGTGACTGACGGTCAGGTCGTCAAAGAGGGCGACATCATCGCTACCATGGATACAACTCCGCTTGAACTCCAGGTGGCGCAGGCGCAGGCCGCGTATCAAGGGGCTCTCGCGCAGTCCGACAGCATCTCGCAGTCGTCCCCATCATCAGCCGACAAGGCCGCCGCTTCAGCCTCGGTCACCGCCGCCTACAACGGCTACAAGGCTGCACTTGATCAGTACAACGCGCTCAAGAACGTAGCGCCCGACCCCACTGCGATTGCCCAGGCCGAGACGGCCGTCGCCACTTCCAAGGCGACCTACGACGCAGCCCAGGCAGCGTACGATAGCTATAAGACGAACGTGTACGACCCGGCGCCGCTCCCTCGCGACGCCTCCATGGAGACAGCGCTTGCGATCCTCTCGCTCGCGCGTGACCAGGCGTACGCGAACTACGCTGCATCCCAGCAGGCGCTCGCGGCGCTGCTCGCGGGCCAGAACACGAGCGTTGCTCTTGCGGCAGCACGCTCGGCGAAGGACCAGGGGTGGGCCGCGTATCAGGGTGCTCTAGCGCAGCAGGCGAAGCTTTCCTCGGCAAATACCAACGCTGCAAAATCATCAGCGAACGCTGCGGTGAGCGCTGCTCGCGAAGCGCTCGACTACGCGATCGAGAATCTCGAGAAGGCCACGATGCGGGCGCCGCATGACGGCACGGTCGTGTTCAACGGCGCGGGCTCCTCGCTCGGCGTTGCGGGACTCGGTGCCAGCGCAGGCGGCAAGCCGGTCGTGGGCTCAAGCGTCTCTCCGGCTGCTGCGCCGTTCAGCGTCGTCTACTTCGACCAGCTCGTATTCAACGCCCAGGTCGACGAGGCTGACATCGCAACGATCAAGCCCGGACTGAAGGCGGCTGTCACGCTGGACGCTTATCCCGGCGACACGCTCGAGTCGACTGTGGAGCGGGTGGACAAGACCTCGGTTGTCACACCGACCGGCGGCACGGCCTTCTCGGTGATCATCAGACTGAGCGGAACGGGCGACGAGCTCTTCCTCGGCATGAACGGCAGCACCGACATCGAGATCGAGTCGATCGCCGGAGCGCTCACGGTGCCTGTCGAGGCCGTGCTTGACGAAAGCGGCAAGAGCTACGTATTCGTCGCCGAGAACGGCAAGGCGAAGCGGGTCGAAGTCACGACTGGACGGCTGACCGATACTCGCGCCGAGATCATGTCGGGCCTGTCCGAGGGCGCGAATGTGATCGTCAGCGGAATCGGCGACCTTAAAGACGGCGCCGCCATAAGGGTGAAGTAGTGGTGCAGGAGGGCCAGGCAACCGCGTCGCGCGTCGTTCTTGAGACTCGCGATGTTGGTAAGCAGTATCAACTCGACGGTGTCGAAGTCAACGCGCTTCGGGATGTGAGCATCGCTATCCGTGCCGGTGAGATGGTCTCGATCATGGGACCGTCAGGTTCGGGCAAGTCCACGCTTATGCATATCGTTGGACTCCTCGACCGGCCCACGTGCGGGGAAGTGATACTCGAGGGCGATGACATCTCGAACCTCTCGCCAAACCAGCTTGCCGAGCTTCGGAACAAATACATCGGGTTCGTGTTCCAGTCCTTCAACCTGCTCTCGCGCACGTCCGCTCAGGCCAACGTCGAGCTGCCGCTTGTGTACGCGGGTGTCAGCGGCGTCGACCGGAGCCATCGGGCGATTGAAGCACTCGAGCGGGTGGGCCTCGGCAATCGCCTCGGGCATTTCAGCAGCCAGCTTTCGGGAGGGCAGCAGCAGCGTGTGGCCATCGCCCGCGCGCTCGTGAACAGTCCGAGCATCGTGCTCGCTGATGAGCCGACCGGTAACCTCGATTCCCGTTCCGGCATCGAGGTCATGGCGATTCTGCAGGACCTGAACGCGCAGGGCATCACCGTAGTGCTCGTTACGCACGACGATCGTGTTGCCCGTCACGCGCAGCGGGTCATTCGGGTTTTCGACGGCCGCGTACAATCGCAGGAAGCCGTTGAGAACCGTGTGATTGCCGCACAAGAACTCCGGGACCTTCCCGCCGAGGAGGTGGCCGGGTGAACTTCGCCGAGAGCTTCCGCATAGCGCTCCGCGCGCTGGCGGCGAACAAGGCGCGAAGCGTGCTCACGATGCTCGGCGTCGTGATTGGCGTTGCGGCGGTCATCCTCCTCGTGGGAATCGGCACGGGGGTTCAAGACGAGATCACCGGGCAGGTTGAGGGGCTCGGTAGCAACTTGCTCTTTGTGGTGCCCGGGCAGTACGGCGGCGGAATGGGCGGCGATCAGGGGCCACCTTCACGACGGTTCACGCTTGAGGATTCGGAGTTGCTTGCCAGGCGCGTGCCCGGTATTGACGCCGTGGTGCCTGTCATCCAGGCGGGCTCCACCATCAAGCGTGGCAACCGCTCGGTGCGCGTTGTCGTTGCCGCCGGTAGTGAGCAGGCGAGCGAGGTCTTCGGCGGGACGCTTGCAGGCGGGCGCGGGTATCGCAAGAGCGAAGTTCAGGCCGGCGCGCGTGTGGTGGCGATCGGTTCAACCGTGCGTGACGTGCTCTTCCAGGGTCAGGATCCTGTCGGCAAGACCGTCACGCTCGAAGGACAACGGTTCACTGTTGTGGGGCACTACGAGTCGCTCGGCGGTGGGCTCGCCGGTGACCAGGACAGCCAGGTGTATATCCCGGTGACCACCGCTCAGCGCGTCTTCAACCTCAACTACGTCAACACCATCGTGATCAAGGCCACCGACGCCGATCGGATCGAGGTCGTGAAGGCCGATATCCGAAGGGTGCTCACGCCGCGTTACGGCGAGGAGTTCACCGTCTTCACGCAAGAGCAGACGCTCGGCCTGCTCTCGGATCTCCTCGGCACCCTTACGTACATGCTCGCCGGAATCGCCGGCATATCGCTGCTCGTTGGCGGTATCGGCATCATGAACATCATGCTGGTGAGCGTGTCCGAACGGACCCGCGAGATCGGCATACGCAAGGCCGTTGGCGCCCGCACCTACGATATCCTCTCGCAGTTCGTCATCGAAGCCGTTGGGCTTTCGGTGCTTGGCGGGATCATCGGCATCTCACTGGGATGGGGAGGCGCGGAGCTGATGGCGCGCTTCACGCCGGTTCCCACGAACGTCACGCCCTGGGCGGTTGCTACTGCGTTCTTCTTTGCTGCAGGCGTGGGCGTTTTCTTCGGCGTGTATCCGGCGTGGAAGGCGAGCCAGCTCGACCCGATCGTGGCGCTCAGGTACGAGTAGCGCGAGCTCTAGCTGGTGAAGTCGCTCGGGTCGACGTTGTCGAGGAACTCCCGGAATCGCTCGAGTTCCTCCTCGGCATCATCGACTGCCTGCACGATGACGGCTGCCTGATCCCAGACTTCCTTGGCAACGAAGATGGGGCATGAGGCGCGTACGGCGAGCGCGATCGCATCGGAGGGTCGGGCATCTATGGCTATCACGTTCTCTTCGCCTCGCAGCACGATGGCCGCGAAGTAGGTGCCCGCATCGAGGCGCGTCACTTCCACACGCAGGACCACGTGGCTGAGCTCTTCGATGAGGTTCTCGAGCAAGTCGTGTGTCATCGGACGCGGCAGTTCCACGCCCTGAAGTGCGAGGACGATCGCCGAGGCCTCCGGCTGCCCGATCCATATCGGGAGCAGTCGCTCGTCCGTGCCCGCGGGTTCGCTCTCGAGCGGCTTGAGCAGCAGAACCGGCTGTCCTGAGACGGCGTCGGCGTTCACGCTGGCTATGCGTACCTCGATCACCGCGCCTCCATTCTCTCCATAGGCTTACCCTACCACGGTGAGTTGCTTGACGCTCTCGCGGGGCCTGGGCTATGGTATCGAAGCTGTTTCCTGGCGCGGGCCCGTAGCTCAGTTGGTTAGAGCGCACGGCTGATAACCGTGAGGTCGATGGTTCGAATCCATCCGGGCCCACCACACGCACACCGAACTGGACGGGATTCCCCGTCCAGTTTTGCGTTACCGTACGCGTCTCGGTGCGCGCGGGCTGTTGTAAGGAGTACGATACTCGCAGCTATCACGCAGCAATCGCCTCACGGGAGTCACGCCATGCCGAGCAATCGTGAGGTTCCAGAGAAGCGCGACGCACAAGAACCCGGGGACAGCGCTCGGCACTACAGAATGTTGTTCGATAGCATGGCCGAAGGTTTCGCCGTGTGTGAGGTCATCTTCGACGGTGATGGCGTGCCTTATGACTACCGGTTCCTAGAGGTCAATCCCGCTTTCAAGGCGTTGATCGGACCCCTGGCCGCCGATCTTGTTGGCAAGACCGCGCTCGAGGTCTGGCCCGATGTGGAGAAGGCCTGGATTGAACGGTACTTCGCAGTAGCGCTGACCGGAGTGCCCGCTCAGTTTGAGGACTACTCTGCCCCGATCGACAAGTACTTCGAAGTGCGGGCCTACTCGCCAGAACCGGGTCGGTTCGCGTTTACGTTTAGTGACGTCACAGACCGCCGCCGGTTCGAGAAGAACCTTGTGGCAAACGAGGAGAGCCTCCGCCAATCGCAGCTCTTGCTCAGGGCGAGCATAGAGAGCCAGCGAGGCACGCTGCTCTTCTCCATTGACCGGGAGTACCGCTACCTGTTCTTCAACCAGGCGCACACAGACGCCATGAGAGCGGCGTACGGAACAGAACCCGCTCTGGGCCTCTGCATCCTAGATCTCATCACAGCCGAGGAAGACATGGCTCCCTCGCTGGAGAACTACAACAGAGCCTTTACCGGGGAGTCGCACTCGAACGTGCGCGAGTTTGGAGAAATCCAGAAGAGCTACTTTGAGAGCTACTTCAATCCCATCATCAACGAGGAAGGCACGATCATCGGCGCCACCGCTATGGCCAGGGACATCTCGGAGCGATACGCAGCCGAGGTAGCCCTGAAGGAGAGCGAGAGCCGCCACCGCACGATTCTTGAGGCAGCCACTGATGGATTCTTGCTTGTAGACGCCGATGGCCAGCTCCTGGAGGTCAACGAGGCGTACTCCCAGATGAGCGGATACTCTATCGAAGAGCTGCTATCGATGCGGGTGAGCGATCTCGAGGCGGTCGAGACAGCCGACGAGGTAGAAGCGCACATCAGACGAATGGCCGAAAGAGGCAGTGCGCGTTTCGAGTCTCAGCACAGGCGTAAGGATGGCACGCTCATCGACATCGAGGTGAGCTCGCGTCATGGCTCATCGGGATCAACCCTGCTGTCTGTGTTCATCAAGGACATCACAGAGAGCAAGCGCGCCGAGGCGCTGGTGCATGCAAGCGAGGAGAAGTTCCGGTACCTCTTCGACAACTCCACGGTGGCTAAGTCGCTGACTCGGCCGAATGGCGAGATCGAGGTGAACCGGGCATTCTGCGAGATGCTGGGGTACACGCGCGACGAACTTGTCGCCGGCACCATGTGGCAGCAGTTGACGCACCCCGACGACGTCGAGGCCTCGGCGACGATCGTCGCCTCAGTACTGAGGGGTGAAGCATCGTCGGCGCGCTTCGTGAAGCGGTATATCCGCAAAGACGGCGGCATCATCTGGGCAGACGTGAGCACGGCGCTTCGTCGAACCGACGACGGCGAGCCAGAGTACTTCATGACGACCATACTCGACATTTCGGATCGCGTTGCCGCGGAAGAGGATCTCAAGGATCGTGAGCGGTGGCTCAACGAGTCACAGCGAATCGCGGGGCTCGGCCACTACGTGTTCGACATCGAAGCAGACCGCTGGAGTGGCTCCCCGATGCTCTACGAAGTGCTTGGCACAACCGGAGGGGGCGGTCTTGAAGAGTGGCGTGCTACCATCCACCCTGCTGATCGTCCCCGAATGGTCGCGTACTTCCAGGAAGAAGTGCTTAGCGGGCGGCAACCGTTCAATGCCGAGTACCGCATCGTTCGCGCAACTGACAGTGCGGAGCGGTGGGTGCACGGACTCGGCACCGTCGACTATCACGAAGACGGACATCCGCTCACGATGTTCGGCGTGATACAGGACGTCACCGAGCGCCGGCTCATCGAGAACGAAATCATCGCGCTGAACACCAGTCTGGAGCGCCGTGTTCAGGAAAGAACTGAGGAGCTGGCTGCCACGAACGAGGAGCTCCTCACGGCAAACGCCGAGCTCAACGACACGAACATCACCCTTGAGGATGCAACGCGGGCAAAGAGCGACTTCCTCGCGTCCATGAGCCATGAGCTGCGGACGCCGCTTAACTCGATCATCGGCTTCTCGGACATCCTTGCGAAGGGGCTTGCCGGAGAGCTCAACGCTGAGCAAGAGAAGCAGGTCGGAATGATCAACAACTCAGGCCGCCACCTGCTCGGGCTTGTGAACGAGGTGCTTGACCTTGCGAAGATCGAGTCCGGCGCCATCAAGCCTTCAGTCCATGAGGTGGATGTCTCAGACGTCGCGCGTCGCATGTTCGATTCTGTCAGGCCAATGGCTGAGGACAAGGGCCTCGAGATGCACTGCGACTGCGACGTCAGAACACCGTTGATCGAGACGGACGATGTCCACGTGGGTCAGATCCTCTTGAACCTCATGGGCAACGCGGTCAAGTTCACCACTGAAGGTCACGTAAGACTCTCGGTCATTCCGACCGTATTAGCCGTGCGGATTGCTGTGGAAGACACCGGACCGGGAATACCGTCCGGGGACCTCGTGCGCATCTTCGATGAGTTCTATCAGGTGAGGGAACAGGGAGTGGTAGTCGACGGTACGGGTCTCGGACTGGCCGTTTCTCGGCGTCTTGCCGAGGCGCTTGGTGCCCGAATCGAGGTAGCGAGCACGCTTGGCGAAGGCTCTACCTTCACGCTCGTGCTGCCCGCACGTCTGAAGTAGCGCCCGGCGGAAGGCTACTCCATTGGCACCTGCTGCCAGGTGAATACGCCCGTGCGCTTGAGCCAGACTTGCTTCGTGAGGTCGACGATCAAGAACGCCGAGGCCTTTGGCTGCTTCAGGTCGTACTGCTGGATCTTCACCACGCGCCACCCGGCTGCCTGACTCGATGCGCCGGCTCCGAACGTCTGCTCGACGATGACCCGCCCGTCGGCAGGCACCGGGTAGACGTTCTCGTTCGCCTCGGTGAGCACGAGCGTGGAGCCGGACACCAGCCACTCTCGGCTACCCTCGGCGGCGGTCCACGTTAGGCCGGGCGCGAATCCCTCAATGTAGACGGTCGCGGGGTCCTTGAGCGCCACGCGCGACGGCACGAACCAGTCACCCTCCATGAAGAAGACGTCGATCAAAGGGAACCCTGAGCCGGTGGTGCCGACAGCCGCGCGCATGCCGATGAACGCGAACACCAGGACCACCGCAATAACTGCGAGGGTCTTCAGGAGATTAGCGAGCCACTTCAGGCGCATGGTCGATTATCCGTTCCAGGAGGCGATGTCGTACTACCATCGTATCTCCCGCAGCTCGCTGTAGCGCTAACGAACACGAGGGCCCGCCAGCGACGCGACGGACCCTCGTGCGTTCGGCGATGTGTGCGGCTACTCGTCGTCGAGCTCCGCCTGGGCTTCGCGCTTTGCCTTCATTGATGCGGCGATCTTACCCCACACCTTCAGCTTCAAATAGCCAATGCCCACCACTGCTACGACGATGAGGACCCACCAGTACCATTCCATTGAGACTCCCTTCTTGATTACTCGGCGACGAGCTTGCGCTGCATCCGAATCGAGAGCAGCCGGATGAGAGGAATCAAGGCCAGCGCGATTGCCAGGGCGACGAGCAGGTCGAGCCACACAGCGTCGAAGCCCTTGCCCAGAACCGCGACCTGCCAGATTGGGTCGATCGTCCAGTAGGTGGGGAAGAGTTTCGCGATCCACTGTGGCCACTCGGGAAACAGGTAGAACGCCACTGGAGCGAACAGGAAGATACCGCTGCCCTTCACGAGCGTGAACATCGAGGCGCTATCGCGGGACGCCGCGCCAATGGCGACGCCGAGCACCGACGAGAACGCGGCCGCCGCCAGCACCACCACGACCAGCAGGAACGGCTGGCCGCCCAGGGCGTCGTTGAGGAAGAGCGTCATGAACGCCATCACGAATGCGAGCGTGGTGCCGAGGAGCCCCTTGGCAAGGAGCACCTCGCTTGCCTTGACGGGGGAAACGAGCAGCGCCGAAAGGGTCCCGTTCTCCTTCTCCTCGACGAGGCTCGATGCCGGTACGAACGCTCCTGCTATGAAGAGCGCGTACATCATGATTACCGGCACGAGTCGGACCGAGATCGGGAGCCCCTCGTTACCGAAGTTCTCGACGCGCACATCTACAGGCGGCGCGCTGTCCTCGACCTGCCGCACGAGATCGAGCGTGGTGACGCTCAGGATGATCCGGTTCGACGCAAGGCTCTCACCGCCGATGTAGAGGTCGAGCAGCGGCTTGTCGCCGCTCTTGACCGCAGCGTCGAATCCCGACGAAAGCACCAGCCCCGCGTCGAAATCGTTCGCCTCGACACCTGCTCGCATTTCGTCAGCGGAATCCAGCAATGTCAGCTCGATGCCGTCCATCTGCTTGATAGACGCGGTAATCTCGGAGGCACCCTGATCCACGATCGCCAGCCGTGGCTTGGCCGAGAAGAGCGAACCGAACGCGACTTGCAGAATGAACGTAAGCGCGAACGGGAGGATGATCGCCCACATGAAGATAGGGGAGCGAGGTCCGAGCGCCAGGTCCTTTCGGAAGATCTTGAACATGCGTGTGAGACTCATAGCGACTCCACCTTCCGCTTGAGCGTGAAGAGGCCTGCGAGGTAGATGACGATCACCCAGGCGCTGGCCACGAGCAGGTTCTTCCAGACGTCTGCCAGACCGAGTCCGTAGGCAGTGATACCCGTGAGGACCTGCGTCATGCCGTACGTTGGGAGAAAGCGGATCCATGTGGAGGCGGTACCGGGCAGCAGGATCGAGAACGCAGGAATCATCAGCGGTAGCAGGAACAGCATCGAGTAGAACAGCGTGCCGATGAAGTCCTTGCCTGCGGCGCCGACGATCATCGCCACGCCGGTAAACATGACCGAGCCGACCAGCATCGTGAGCAACAGCAGCGCCCAGTTCTCGGCGGTGAATGCTCCGATCGCCACGAGCACGATGAGCGCCTGAGACATGGCCAGCATCGTGCCGTAGATGGTCTTGGCCATCAGGAAGTCACCGGCTTTGGCCGGAGTCACAAGAACCGCCGTGACCGTGCGGGTGAGCACCTCGCTCGAGACGAGCGACGCCATCGAGATGACTTCGATCATCAGCACGAAGAGCGCGAGCATCGGCCGCATCTTTTCGCGCAGCGAGACCTGGTCGCCGGCCCGGTCGGTTCCCAGGATGATGTTCTCCTGAGCTGGTTCTGTGACAGGCAGCTCGTTGCCGGCGAGGGCGTACGCGATCTCACGCACGAAGCTCTTCATGGCACCTTGAATCTCAGCGGGCACGTCAGCGTCCGAGTAGACCGTCACGGTCGTCTTCTCCTTCGCCGCGGTCTTCTCGAGGAACCCTTCCGGGAATCCGATTCCGATGGCCACGGCCACCCTCTTCGCATCCTCCGGCCTCTTGTCACCGGCAGCCTTGTCGCGGAAGAAGCGCTGCGTGCCATCCTCGGACTCCCAGTACTCAACGTCACCGGAGACTACCTTCTTGAGCTCGTCTTCCGAGGCGAACTGCACGAGCTTGAGCCCCTCGGCTTCGGTGGCGCCCTGCTCGAACTCCTCGAAGAGGGCGTCCATCCCGGTCTGGTGCACGCCGAGGACGAGCGTCTCGTTTACCGTGTTCGGCGCTATCCAGAAGAACCCGATGAAGAACACCAGGCCGAGGATTGAGAGGAACAGGTAGAGCGGGTCGCGCGAGAACTCCACGAGATCCTTCTTGACGATTGCGGAGACGATCGATGCGCGGGAGACGGTTCGGCTCATCCCGCCAACCCCCTGCCCGTCATCTTGATGAAGATGTCCTCAAGGGTGGCTTCCTCGGTGTGGATCGTCAGCACCTCGCCGGAGCCGACGGCAGCCTTGATCAGCTCGCCGGACTCGGGCGCGTCAAGAGCCACTGTCTCCTCACGGACGCCAGCGCCATCGCGGAGGCGGATCTTCACGGATCGCTTGCCGTACTTGAGCTTCAGGTTCTCGGGCGTGTCGAGCGCGACGATCACACCGTCGTTCAGGAACGCTACGCGGTTCGAGAGCTCATCAGCTTCGAACATGTCGTGTGTTGTGAGCAGGACCGCCGCGCCTCGGCCGGCCTCTTCCTTGATCGTGTTGCGGATTGACGCCGAGGTGACCGGGTCGAGGCCGTCGGTTGGCTCGTCGAGGAAGAGCACGTCGGGGCTGTTGATGAACGCACGGGAGATCATCATCCGCTGACGCATGCCTTTGGAGTACGTCTTTACGCGATCCTTGGCGCGGTCGGCCAGGCCGACTCGGCGCAGAATCTCGACGGAGCCCGCATCCTTGATGCCGTAGAGCGAGGCGTAGAAGTCGAGATTCTCCTTCCCGGACATGGAAAGGTAGAGGTTCTTCTCCTCGAAGCACACACCGATGCGAGCCTGGATGTCCGGATCGTCGAGCGTGATGTCCTTGCCGAGGATCTGCGCGAGGCCGCTTTTCGGCGCAATCTGCCCCGTGAGCATTTTGATGGTGGTCGACTTGCCGGCTCCGTTCGGCCCGAGAAAGCCGAGGATCTCACCGGGCTGCACCTCGAAGGAAATGCCCTTCACGGCCTGAAGGTCGCCGTACGAGTAGGTGATGTCCTCTACCTTGATGGCGGCGTCCGTCATCGCATGCCCCTCTCTCTCCAGTGCGTCATAACCATCTGGTACTCCTCCTCGAAGAACGAGTAGATGTCGTACATCTCTTGGAGGCGTTCCTTCGCCTTCTGTGTTTCGGCCATCTCCAATGCTTCGCGTGCAGTGTGGGTGATCAGCGTCATCGCTTCGAACTTCTTGGCGAGAATCGGGCCCCACACGCCCTTGAGCAGCCTGAAGTGCGTCTCACGCGATCCCCGCACGCGATATTTCTCGGCGAGTCCCATCGCCAGCAGGAGCTGTGTGGATGTGCTTACCGAGGCTTTGCTGATTCCCAGCTCGTCGATGATCTGGCTGGTCGAGAGGCCTTCGCCTTCGGCAAGCATCAGTGCCGAGTAGATGCGCGCGGTGAGATGCGGGAAGCCGAGCGTTTCCATCATCGTCGTCATGCGCTCGAACAGAGCCGAGCGCCGCAATTGTGTGTTCTCAGACATGGAGCCCCCTTCCGTGTGTTCGGTGTGTTCCCAACGTTCAGAATATACTGAACGTTGGAGAAGTCAACGCAGCAAAGGCAGACGCCCCGCCGAGGCGGAGCGTCTGGAAGAGAACGGGTGGCGGGATCTAGTACCGCAGTAAGGCCACGGCCGCAGCATCCCGTGGCATCTCGGCGGGAGGCACCGAGAAGACGCTTCCGCCGGCCATAATCGTGCTGAGGGCCGCGCGGTCGAGAAGGTCCTCATCGGCGGGCTGGCGCGAGGCGTGGATCTCAACAGTGTCCGCGACTTCATCAGCCACACCCCAGAGCTCGGCTTTGGTGCTCACGAACAGCGCCTCGACGCGCCCGCCCGTGGCCGCAGGAACAATCGTCTCCGGATCGGACGTCGCCCGGGGAGTCGCCCAGAGCTCGTCGATGCGCTCGGCCGCCTGTCTCTGGCCCGCCGAGAACGTGGTCGCCGCGATCGCGAGCGAGCGCTCGTGGAGGGTTTCCCCGTTGAAGGTGTCGGGGCTGCCGGAGACCGCCTCGTCGGCAAGCGCCGGGTAGGAGTTCACCTCGCGATAGAGGGGGAGAACGTAGTCGACGCCCGCGAGGATCAGCGGTGCTCCGTCACGCACGTGCTCGACGAGCGCTCGGTCGATCTCGCGGAAGTAGCGGAGGATCTGGTCTTTGGGGTCCGCCTCTGCGCCGCCGTGGAACATCGCCGCCCGTCGCCCGCCCTGCCCATTGCTGGTACCGGTATGGAACTGCAGCGACTGCCTCTCGAAATCATCCCACTTGAGCGCCTCGGCAAGGCTCGTGGGTGCATCGCCCAGGTCGACCTCCACAAGCTCCGCTGCCGATCCCCGAAGGAGCCGGGCATGCTTCTGCGAGAGCGCCAGCACGTAGTAGTGACGGTCGCTGCCGAGGAGTGTCAGCAGCGGTCGCAGGTGATAGCGCGGCCCGACAACGGCGAGCTCAGGCGGCGCTTCCGCCAGCCGGAAGACGCGCACGCCGCCGTCGGCGAAGATGGCGAGGCCATCCTCGGCACGCAGCCAGAAGGTTCGGTCGTCAGCGAGCTGGCGTACGGGGTTGAGGATCGAGTCGATCTCGGCAGTGCGGGCGCCCAGCTCGGCGAGTTGTGTTGCGGCCGACTTGAGCAGTTGCTTCATGCGGGTGACGTTCCCGGCCTGGCTATCCGGCCCAAAGCGCTGCGTCTTCATGTACAACGACACGAGGTGTCCGCTGTCGTGTCGGGAGAGTTCCTTGAGGTCGGGAAGTGACAGTACGTCCATGATGCGTCCTTTCTGTTGGAGCGCAGGAGCGCTAGCGTCCGAAGACGCCTGTGATGGTGCCCATTGCCAGCGTATGGCCGGCTACGGCACGGTCGATCTCCGCTGCATCGGGCTGACCCGGAAGCGATGGGGCGTCGGTATCGAGCGCATACACGGTGACGAGAACCGATCGCGTGTCTTCCGGGGGAGCGCTCCACGAGAGTGGAAGCGAGATGTTCAAGGCGCCGTCAACCCCGTGTGCGCAGTACTTGACCGGAATCGTGGTTCCGTCAGCAAACGCCGTCGAGGTCACAGTCAGCATCCCGGGCGTGCCTCCATTCGGAGCGGTCGCGTTGCGCGACATAGGTGTACATACCCACTCGGCAACGGAACGTCCGGAGCAGCTTACGCGCGCTGGAGAACGACCTGCATGACGTCGATGGAGCGCTGGCGGAATCCCACCTGGCAGTAGGACAGGTAGAAGCGCCACATTCGCTCGAAACGCTCATCGAAGCCGAGCGCCCGCACCCGTTGCACGGCGTCGGAGAAGCGCTCCTCCCACGCATGCAGCGTCATCGCGTAGTCCTGCCCGAAGAAGTACGGCTCGTCCACCGTCAGGCCTGCGTCGCCGGCCACGCGTGCGAACCGCTCGGGGCTGGGAAGCATGCCGCCCGGGAAGATGAAGCGTTGGATGAAGTCGGGATTAGCGCGGTACTCCTCGAAGCGGTCGGCTTCAATGGTGATCGTCTGCATGGCGGCCCGGCCACCCTCGGCAAGTCGGTCGCGCACCGAGCGGAAGAACGTCGGCCAGAATCTTTCGCCCACCGCCTCGAACATCTCGATGGACGCCACGTGGTCGAAGGTCTCGGTGATATCGCGGTAATCCTGAAGCCGGATCTCGATCTGGTCCGAGAGGCCCTCCTCGGCAATCCGGCGCTTCGCCCACTCGAGCTGCTCGCGGGAGATCGTGAGTCCTGTGACCCGCGCGCCGGTCGTCTTCGCGGCGTGAATCGCAAAGCCGCCCCAGCCGCAGCCTATCTCCAGCAGCGTGTCGCCGGGCTTGATGTCGAGGAGGCCGAGGAGCCGGTCCCACTTGGCGCGCTGCGCGGTGCTGAGGTCGCAGTCGCTGCCGTCGAAGAGCCCGCAGGAGTACGTCATGTCGGGGTCGAGCCAGAGCTCGTAAAACGAGTTGCCGAGGTCGTAGTGATGCTCGATGTTACGCCGACTGCCCGACTTCGTGTTCGCGCGCAGGGAGTGGCGGATGCGGTGGATTGGCGTCATCGGCGTCTTGAGCCACGCCGGACCGCTCACAGCCGTGAGGTTAGCAGCCGCGAAGTCGAGAAACGCGGTGAGATCTGGTGTGTCCCACTCGGCGGCCATGTATCCTTCGGCAAGGCCGATCGAGCCGCCGAGGATAGCGCGACGCACGCACGCAGGGTCGCGCACGATGAGGACTGCCGAGGTGCCAGGGTGCTCACCTCGGAACGCGAAGATGCGGCCGTCGGGCCACTTCACCGTGAGTTCGCCCAGGGGGATCCGGTCAAGCGCGACCATGAGCCCGCGCGTGAACGCATCGAGTCCCGAGCGGCTTGTCTCAGGCGTTGCGGAGTGAGCCTTGGGGGTCAAGCGTCGTCGCCTCCTCGGGTTCTCCGGGATCGCCATAGAAGGGTACCCGCTTGAGCGCGAGACGAATTGCCTGGAAGTGGATGAGCAGCCACGCGCGTAGCGGCATGTTCCCGTAGCGCCAGGCGAGCTGTTTGAGCGCTGCATCGTCGAGGGCACGAGCGCGGCCTGAGACACCCGCGACGAGCAGCGGCTCTCCCTCCACATCCTCATGGATGCTCACTGAGAGAGCGTCTTTCGGCGCGGTGAACCGGAAGCGGTACTTCCCGCCCATCGGGATGAATGGCGAGACGTGGAAGACCTTGTACGCGAACAGATCCTCCGAGAACTCCATCGGCTCGCCACCTCGATGCAGGAGGTAGTTGTGCTGCCCGCCGAACGTGTTATGTACCTCGGCGAGAACCGCACGAAGCGATCTATCGGCGGAATAGCAGTACCAGAACGAGGCCGGGAAGAACCGAAAGCCCATGCTTCGAGGGAAGCTCAGCATCCGGACGGCGCCGCCGCCGAGGTCGATGCCCGCCTTCGAGAGGAGTGCGTCGATCCACGGGCGAAGCGCGGAGCTATCCCGGGGGCCGTGATCGCGATCGTAGAAGGAGATACAGCCCGGCTTGTTGTAGCGGAATCGACGCACTGAGCGATCAAGCTCTTCCAGCTCGGCAAGATCGAGAAAGAGCAGGTAGACGGGGTAGCGGAAGCGGTTCTTCGCCGGACGTACCCGCTCGTGCGCGACATGCCCCTCGAAGATGCGGCTCTCCATCTCAGTGCTCCTCGGGATCGAGCACAGAACCCCACGGCGGTGCGATGCCGAACGACTCGGCAACGCGGAGTCCCGAGATGAGGCCGTCCTCGTGGAAGCCATAGCGCTGCCAGGCGCCGGCAAACCACGTGCGATTCGCGCCCTGAAGCGCGGGGATACCGGCTTGTGCCGGAACTGCGTCGCGCCCGAACTGGGGATGTGCGAACATCCGCCGCTCGATGATCGCCGACGCATCGCACTCGCGAAGCGGGTTCAAGGTGACGAGCACCGGTGTGGGCACCGGGACTCGTTGCAGGACGTTCAGGTTGTACGTGACCGCAACGGGGGCATTCCCGTGGCCATCGGACGCGTAGTTCCATGCCGCCCAGGCGCGCGGCGAGTCGGGAAGGAAGCGCCGGTCGGTGTGCAGGATGACGTCGTTCTCCTCGTACGGGAACGATTCGAGCAGGCGCTTCTCGGCATCTGAGGGGTCGGCGAGCATGGCGAGCGACTGGTCAGCGTGCGCAGCGAGCACGACGCCGTCGTAGCTGAGCTGCTCGCCGCTTGCGAGCCGCACCTCGACGCGGTCAGCGAAGCGCTGAACGCACGTGACGGCCGAGCCGGTCATCACTCGGCCACTCACTTTCTCGGCAAGAGCGCGGGTGTAGCGCGTGGCACCGCCCGGGACGCTCTTCCACTCGGGCTTGCCGGTGATGTGCAGCAGGCCGTGGTTGTCGCAGAAGCGCAGGAACGTCTTGGCGGGGAACTGGAGCATTGCGCCGGTGGGCATCGACCAGATCGCCGCACCCATCGGCACCAGGTACCATTCGAGAAACTCGTGGCCGTACTTCTCGCGCTGCAGCAGTTCGCCGAGGGTGAGGTCGTCAACCGTGGGGTCGGCGAGCAGGCGCTCGGCGTTGCGCGACATCCGGACGACGTCGCCGAGCATCCCCCAGAACGCCGGGCGCAGCACGTTGCCAGGCTGCGCAAAGAGACCGCCGAGATCGCCCTTCCACTCAACGCCGTCCTTGAAGTGCTGTACCGAGAAAGACATGTCCGCGTCTTGCTCGGGGATTTCGAAGTGCTCGAAGAGCTTCACCAGGTTAGGATAGGTGCGGTGGTTGAAGACCATGAAGCCGGTGTCGGCGGTCGCGGCGGTGTCGTCTACGGTGATGTTCACTGTATGCGTGTGGCCGCCCAGGGTATTCTCGGCCTCGATGACGTCGACCTCATGCTCGGTCGAGAGCAACCAGGCCGCAGAGATACCGGAGATGCCCGAGCCAATGACCGCGATTCTCATGCAGCCCCCTTCGATATGCATGGCCGCAACCATCGTCACAGGGGATATACCCGATGACTGCTTCTAGCATGACCGTTCCGGACCGCCCACGAAAGGGGTGCACGTGCCAATCATCTTGATCACGGGAGTCTCATCCGGTATCGGAAACGCGCTGGTCAGGTTAGTGGCTGATAAGCCCGGATGGACCGTCATCGGCACGGTGCGAACCGTCAAGCCGCCGACTGAGTACGGGCTTCCCGACGCCGCCGTGCTGTATGCATTCGAGGCCGGTGATCCCGACGCGCCTGCTGCCCTTGCGATGAAGGTACTGGCCGAGCAGGGCTGCCCGGATGTCATCGTGAACAACGCCGGATACGTGCTGTACGGCCCGGTCGAGGAGACGCCCCAGGCGCGCATCCGCGACCTCTACCAGGTGAACGTCTTCTCGCCGATAGCGCTCGTGCAGGCGTTCCTCCCGGCCATGCGGGAGCGCGGCAGCGGCGTGGTGGCGAATGTGACGTCGCTCGGCGGTCGGCTCGTGTTCCCGTTCTTCTCGAGCTACAACTCCACGAAGCACGCGATGGAGGGTTACTCGGAAGGCCTCTGGCACGAGCTGAAACCGTTCGGCATCCGGGTCAAAGCGATCGAGCCCGGGTACGTTGCCACCCCCATCTACAAGGCGATGGACGAACGCGCCGAGCCGACCGGACCATACGCGCCGTACGTCTCGGCCATGAATACGTTTAGCGACGGCGTCACCAAGCGATCGACGCCCGAGCAAGCCGCAGAGGAAACGTGGCGCGCGATCAGCGACACCTCGGACCGGCTTCGCTACCCGATAGCGGCGTATGCGCGCGTGCTTGTCCGCGCTCGCAAGCTCGTTGGCGACATGGCGTTCATGCGGTTCATGCACAAGCAGTGGATCGGCAAATAGCAGCACTTGGCGCGAAGTGTGCAACGTGGCACTCTAGGAACACTCCGCCCGCTGCTTGATACCGAGGAGCACTGCATGCGCCGCCCCCTTGACCGCGCCCTCGCCATGATGGTGACGATAGTGCTGCTTTTCGCGCTGTCGGCACCGGCCTTTGCGCGTCCCGAGGCCCGCGTTGGCGCGCATGCTGCGGCCACCGGCGTGATCGTGCGCTGGGAGAGCGGCTCGGCGGAGAGCGTGCGAGCGGCGTTGACCCGTCGGGGACTTGCGGTTCAGCGCACGATGTACGGCAACCGCGGCGCGGTCGTGTCGATTCCCGAGGGTGTGGACGCTGAGGCGCTGAGGGCGTCGCTTTCGGAGCTACCGGGCGTGCGGATTGCCGCCGAGGACCGTCAGGTCATGCGACCGCTCTGGACCCCGAACGACCCGAGATTCCCTGCGCAGTGGGGGTACTCGCGCATACAGGCGGCCGAGGCATGGGACATCGAGCGCGGGAAGTCCTTCGTGTCGGTGGGAGTCATCGACACAGGCGTCGACCTCACGCACCCCGAGCTGATCCCGGCACTCGACCTCACGCGTGACTACGATTTCGTGAGTGACGACGATGAGGCGAACGACCTCAACGGGCACGGCACGCATGTCTCGGGCATCATTGCAGCAGCCAGCGACAACGCGACCGGCGTTGCCGGCACTGCGCCCGGTGTGACGATCGTGCCGATCAAGGTCATCGGTCGATTCACGGGGTCGAACGCTGACTTCATCGACGGACTCTACTACGCCGCAGATATCGGCGTTGACGTGGTCAACATGAGTCTCGGCTCGACCGCGTCAGACCTCGGCGCGAGTGGCGTTGCCCTCATGCAGGAGGCCGTTGACTACGCGTACGCGAAGGGCGTCATCCTCGTGGGCGCGGCGGGCAATGAGGGCAATACCGACGTCTACTACCCGGGAGCATGCAACCACGTCATCTGCGTGAGCGCGACTGATCCGACGGATGCGCTCGCTTCGTATTCGAACTATGGCGCGGCGGTGGACATCACGGCGCCCGGGGGTGGCACGGCGGCAGGCACAGGCGTGCTTTCGACGTACACCAGCTCGGGGGCGCACGGGTCCGCGTATCTCTCGGGAACATCGATGGCCTCGCCGTTCGTAGCTGCAACGGCCGCACTGCTTCGCTCGCACGTGCCTGCGGCCACGGCTGCCGAGGTAGAGACGGCGCTCCTCTCCTCGGCGAAGGATCTTGGGCCTGTGGGCTGGGATGCACGGTACGGGTACGGGCTCTTGCAGATGCAGGGCGCACTTGAAGCGCTCGTTGCGCCGGCGCCGAGCGTGTCTCGAATCCGGGGCGCTGACCGCTACGAGACCGCGATCGCACAGTCGGTCGCCGGGTTCGCTAGCGGGACGGTGACCACGACGGTGCTTGCCAGCGGTGAGGACTTCCCCGACGCGCTTACGGGTGGCTCTCTGGCGGGGGCGTACAGCAGCCCGCTCTTGCTGACGCGTCGCTCGACGCTACCGCCCGGCCTGCTTGTCGAGATCGAGCGGCTTGGTGCGACCAAGGTCGTGATCGTCGGCGGAGAGACGGCAGTCGACGCGACAGTGGTGCAATCGCTCGTGACAGCAGGACTGGGCGTGCAACGGATCGCCGGGGCGGATCGGTACGCTACCGCAGTTGCGGTTGCCACGGAGTTGGCGGCCGTGCGGGGACTCGCGTCGACACCGCGAGCGTTCCTGGTTCGTGGTGACGTGTACGCCGATGCGCTCGCCGTCTCGCCGCTCTCGGCTGCAGGCGGAGTGCCCGTGCTGCTGACGAGGCCGACGGCGCTTCCTGCTGCGACTCGCGGCGCGCTTACCAGCCTGAACGCGACAGAGGTCATCATCGCCGGAAGCGATGCGGCGGTCTCGGCAGCGGTTGCCTCGGCAGTGGACGCGATGCCGGGTGTTTCGATAGCGCGCTGGGACGGTGAGGACCGTTACGTTACCGCCGCCCGTGTGGCACGCGAGGGCGTGGCGCGAGGTCTCGCGGAGGGCGACTACTTCGGTGTCGCGACGGGGCTGAACTTCCCCGACGCGCTCGGTGGCGGCGTGCTCGCCGGCCGATACGGCGGCGTCGTGCTGCTGACAACTCCGACGAGCCTCTCGGCAAGCGCGCGGGGTGTGGTGCAGGATCTCGGGTACGACGGCGTGCCCGTGACGGTCTACGGGAGCACCACTGTGGTCTCGAATATCGTCGAGGGCTCGCTCATGCGGATCCGCTACTGAGCTGCTTCGCCCCGGATCGCCGCTTCTACCGCGAATGCCAGCTCGACTGCGCGCAGCCCGTCTCGGCCAGTCACGGTCGGCGTGCCCGAGGTGCGGATCGCGTCGATGACGTCGCGGAGCTCGGCCGCAAGCGGCTCGCCGCTGCGATCGACGTAGGGAATCTCCACCACGCTGGCCTGTCGGTAGATCGGCGGCTCTGACTTCTCGAACTCGACGGTGGTCTGGCGCCTCATGCTGAGGTCCTGCCGAATCGAGTCGGCCACCAGGTAGCGCTCGGGCTCAGAGATCGCGATGCGGCGCACCTTGTCCTGCGTGGCGCGCGACGTCTCAAGCGAGGCGATGCGGCCGTTCGCGAACTCGAGCACCGCGGCCGCCACATCGACGCTGTCCGAGAAGATCTTCGCTCCCGAGGCCTGCACGCGCACGGGCGTGCCGCCGCAGATCCAGCACGCGAGGTCGAGGTCGTGCACCATCAGGTCGAAGACCACGCTGTCGCGGATTCGCGGAGTATACGGAGAGAGGCGCTCGAACTGCACGAGGCGCGGGTCGGTAGTCATCTGGGCGAGCATGCGGACTGCCGGGTTGAAGCGCTCGACGTGGCCGACTGCGAGCAACACGCCGGCCTTCTCGGCTGCCTCAACGATGCGGATGGCATCCGTCGGAGTCTCGGCGAGCGGCTTCTCGATGAGGAGGTTCACGCCGCGCCCGGCGAGCGTGCACGCGAGGTCGGTGTGCATCTGCGTCGGGGTGGCGATCACCGCGAAGTCGATCTCGGGCAGCTCGTCGATCGAGGAGAAGTGGCGGGCCGCGTCGATGGGGAGCGAGGACGTTGCCGGGTCGATGCCCGGGTCCACGACCCCGACGAGGTCGACGTCTTCGAACCGCTCGAGAATCCGCACGTGATGACGTCCCATGTTGCCTGCGCCGATGACAGCCGCTCGAATCTGTGTCACACCGACTCCTCTCACGTGCGGACCGTGCACTAGGGTACCATCACGAATCGCTCCGGGCGCTATCCGCCGAGCATCTCAACGCGTACTGCGTACGCTCCCGCACTCCCGCCAAGCGGCACGCGCAGGTCTGCCCGCTCGACGCCGTCCACGAGCACGCGCGAAACACCGCGATTGACGCCGCGGGGGTTCTGCACCTCGATGCTGTAGGTGGCGTCGCCCTCGCGGAACGTGACCGTCCACGACGTCCATGATTTCGGCACGCACGGGTCGATGCGAAGGTACCGCTCGCCATTCTCGGCTTCCAGATACAGGCCGAGAATATTCTGCACCGCAACGCGGTAGTACCAGCTCGCCGAGCCGGTGTACCACGTCCAGCCGCCGCGTCCAACGTGCGGTTCCACGGCATAGACGTCGGCGGCGACCACGTACGGCTCGACGCGGTACTGATCGGCCGCTTCGCGGTCGAGCGCGTGGTTGATCGGGTTAATGAGGTCAAGCAGCGCCACGGCCTCGTCGCCGTCGCCCATGAGCGCGTAGGCGAGCGCCACCCAGATCGCGGCGTGCGTGTACTGGCCGCCGTTCTCCCTAACGCCGGGCACGTACCCCTTGATGTAGCCGGGATCGTGCTCCATGTGGTCGAATGGCGGCGTCAGCAGCGCGACGAGACCATCGTCCCAGCGCACGAGCTTCTCCTCCACGCTCTGGATCGCCCGCTGCGCCCGCTGTGTGCTGCCCTGGCCCGAGACCATCGCCCATGCCTGTGCGATCGCGTCGATGCGGCACTCCTCGGCGGCGCCCGTGCCAAGCGGCGTGCCGTCGTCGAAGAACGCGCGACGGTACCACGCGCCGTCCCACGCCTCGCGCTCCACTGCGGCGATGAGCGCAGCAGCGTGATCGCGCATGCGAGTGGCGGCTTCGGCATCGCCGCGCGACTCGGCAAGGGGAGCGAATGAGCGCAGCACGACGTCGAGGAACCACGCCATCCACACGCTCTCGCCGGTACCGCCGATGCCAACGCGGTTCATGCCGTCGTTCCAGTCGCCGCCGCCCATGAGCGGCAGGTCGTGCGCGCCGGTGGGCATGCTGACGTCGATTGCAGCCCGGCAGTGTTGGTAGACGCTCGCGAGCTGCACGGAGGGCTGCACCTGCAGGTACAGGTCTTCGCGTCCCTCGGGAACCGGTGGGCCCTCGAGGTAGGGGACTTCGACATCGAGCACCGAGGTGTCACCGGTAGCGCGAATGTACTCGGCAGTCACGAACGGCAGCCAGAGGCGGTCATCTGCGAAGAGCGTGCGCACGCCGCGTCCGGAGATCGGCTGCCACCAGTGCAGCACGTCGCCTTCGGGGAACTGGTGCCTCGCGGCCTCGATGATGTGCTCGCGCACGAGGTCGGCGCGCGAGTAGATGAGCGCGAGGCAGTCCTGCAGCTGGTCGCGGAAGCCGAACGCGCCGCTCGACTGGTACGTTGCGGTGCGCCCCCAGAACCGGCACGCGAGCGCCTGGTAGAGCGCCGCGCCGTTCACCATCCGGTCGAGCTCCGCATCGGGAGTGGAGGCCTCGATGGTGTTGAGCGTGCCGCTCCACCGCGCGCGGACCTCGGCGAGCTCGGCATCGACAGCGCCGCTCACGCGGAGCCGCTCCACCAACGCATGAGCCTCTTCAACGGTTTCGGTCTGGCCGAGGAAGAACGTGATGGACGTTGACTCATCCGGCTCGAGCACGAGCTTGCGCATGATCGCGCCGCAGTTGTCGAGGAAGCGCCCCGTGCTGCCGCCGAGGGTACGGCGGCGCATGGCGGCGGGATCTCGCGGATCCCCGTTGCGGCCGAGGAACTCGGTGCGGCTCGCGGTGAACGAGTCCACGCCGCAGTCGCACGCCAGGAAAGCCGGGCGCCCCGGGAAGTCGACGTTGAACCAGTTGTGCGCCATGAGCATTCGCGCATCGGCATCCCACCAGGTCACCACGCGCTGCTGCGCCTTGCTGCGCGAATCGCCGATGGCCCACTCGATGAAGTGCGTCACCGAGAGGTGCCTGCGACGACCAGAGGTGTTCGTAAGGCCTACCCGCACGAGGCGCACCGGGTCATCCGCGGCCACAAACCAGTCGATCTCGTGACGCACGCCGTGACAGGCGTGCTCGAAGCGGGTGTAGCCGCGTCCGTGGCGGATAACGTGTGGCGCTTCGTCGCGAACCGGTTGCAGCGTCGGGCTCCAGACCTCGCCCGTCGCCTCGTCGCGCACGTAGAACGCCTCGCCGGTGCCGTCGCTTACAGGGTCGTTGTTCCAGGTGGTGATGCGGTTCTCGTGGCTGTTCTCGGCCCAGGTGCAGCCGATGCCGGCCTCCGAGACGAGCGCGCCGAAGCGAGGGTTCGCGACGACGTTCACCCACGGCGCGGGCGTCGTGTCGCCTCCCTCGAGGACGATCACGTACTCGCCGGTCTCGGGATCGAAGCCGCCGTACCCGTTATCGTGCTCGAGGACCGGCCGCAGGAATTCCGGCTCGGGGTCGTTCACGATCGGCGTGTCCGCGATGAGCATGTCCGGCTCGGCCTCGTGGACAGCACGCAGATTGAGGTGCAGGCCGATAGGACCGCCATCACCGGTGAGGACCGCGCGCGCCATGCTGTCGAGCAGGTTCCGGACGTCGGCCGGCACCTGGTCGGCAACGCGAAGGTGCACGCCGCCGGGCTTGTCGTGCAGCTGCAGCGCGTGACCCGTCCTGAGCAGCATGCGCAGCCGCCCGTCGAGCTCCGAGGCGTACGCGCTCGGTTTGGTGTTGAGGATGACGAGGTCGCACTCGAAGCCCTTCGAGCGCCAGTACTGGTGGGCGAGCATCGCCTGACGAACCAGCGGCGTCTCTTCAAGGCGCTCGATCTTCACGAGCAGAATCGGATAGTCTCCCGAGATGCCGATGGACCACAGTCCCGAGATGGGCAGACGGTTCTCCACCTTCGTGAGCACCTTGAGTCGCGAACGGGGGTCGGTCAGCAGCAGGCGCGATGCGAGCCGCTGGAAGACGACCGCCTCCTCCGGCGTGATGCCGAGGTCGCGCAGCTCGATCTGACTCGAGGACCACGCCAGGTCGAGCGCCCGTTGCGCCGCGCGGATGTCGTGGTACCGCTCGGCGAGGGTGAGCGCGCCTTCGCGGGTCTCGGCAGCACCGGTGGTGAACGCGAGACGCGCGGACTCGCCCGGACCGATCTCTACTTTCTGCCTGATCGAGCAGATCGGGTCGATCACTGCGCCTACGGTACCGCTGAGCGGCTCGTTTCCCCAGATAGCATGTGCGTTCGCCGGCGTATGCAGTCTGCCGAGAAACGCCTCGCGCCCTGTCTCATACTCCCAGTTGCAGTGCCCGCCGCCTTCGCACGCGAGCACGTGAAGTCCCCACGGCCGATCTTCGTGTGACGAGCGGGGCCGCCGTGAGAACAGGAGCGTGTCGAGATCCTCGACCGCCTCCGTCTCAACGAACAGGTTGCTGAACGCTTTGTGCGCGTGGTCGTTCGCGCCCTCGGCAACATGCTCACGAACGACCGCATGCGCGAGCGCTT
>CAKMKD010000114.1 GCA_927439865.1 uncultured Coriobacteriia bacterium
AAGGGTGACATCATCGTCATCCGTTACGAGGGTCCAAAGGGCGGCTCCATGATGTGCGTGTACTGGCACGACCACATCTGGTTTTGGCCCACCTCGGTCGTGATGACCGTCGGTCGGTCCTTGGTGAGCTCGCGGATCCGCTCCACCACGTACTCGGGCATGAGCACGCCGTCGGGCTTGTGGTAGTGGAACGGGTAGCGCGAGCGCCAGTCGTCGATGACGCGCATCCACGCGTCGGTGTGCGGCTCGGCGCCCATCTTGCGAAGCTCGGCCACGATCGCTGCAAGCACGTTCTTGGCATCGCCCACGATCGGTACGTCTGCGGCCTTGTTCTTGCCGATCTCGGCGGGGTCGATGTCGATGTGGATGACCTTCGACTTGCTGGCGAAGCTTGAAAGCTTGCCGGTCACCCGGTCGTCGAAACGAACACCCACGCCGATGAGCAGATCCGTCTCGGTGATGGTGTAGTTGGTGTACTTCGCGCCATGCATGCCCGGCATGCCCACGAACAGGTGATGGTCCTCGGGAAACGCGCCCTTGCCCATCAGCGTCGTGACAACCGGGAGCTGCATGAGCTCGGCGAGCTCCTTGAGCTCTTTCCATGCGCCCGAGGCCAGCACGCCGCCACCCGCGTAGAGCAGCGGTTTGCGAGCCTTCGCGATCAGAGTCGCCGCCTGCTTGATCTGCTTCGTGTGGCCCTTGTATGTGGGCTTGTAGCCGGGCAGGTTCACCGACTCGGGATAGTGGTAGTCGATCTCGCCCTTGCTCACGTCGACCGGAATGTCGATGAGCACCGGGCCGGGCCTGCCGGTCGAGGCGATGTGGTACGCCTCCTTGATGACAGCGGGGAGTTCCTCGGCGGTCTTCACCAGGTAGTTGTGCTTCGTGATCGGGATGGTGATACCCGTCATGTCCGATTCCTGGAACGCGTCGGTGCCGATGACGTGTGTGGCGACCTGCGCCGTGAACACCACCATCGGGATCGAGTCCATGAACGCGTTCGCGATGCCGGTGACCGTGTTGGTCGCACCGGGACCGCTCGTAACGATGGCCGCCGCCGGCCTGCCCGTTACCCGAGCGTATCCGTCAGCCGCATGCACCGCGGCCTGCTCGTGCCGGACGAGGATCGTCCGCGGGCTCTCCACGTCGAAAAGCGCGTCGAAGATTGGCAGCGCTACCCCGCCGGGATACCCGAAAACGACCTCGACCCCCTCGTTTTGAAGGGACCGCACAAGCGCTTGCGCGCCAGAGATCCTCATCTCGTCACCTCCTGTGACCGTTGTGTTCCGATTGTCTGCTTCACGAGAGCACCGCACCTTCGTCGGCACCTGAAACGAACCGCGCGTACCGCGCGAGATACCCCTCGGTGATTCTGGGAGCGGGCGCGACCCAGTCGCGTCGGCGCATCGCCAGACGCTCATCGGTGACATCGACTGTGAGCGTCCCTGCATCGATGTCGATCTCGATGGTGTCGCCCTCCTCCACCAGCGCTATCGGTCCGCCCTCGGCCGCCTCCGGGCTCACGTGCCCGATCGACGCGCCCGAGGTAGCACCCGAGAAGCGGCCGTCGGTGATGAGTGCAACGCTGCCGGCAAGTCCCATGCCCTTGACCGCCGAGGTGGGCGCGAGCATCTCGCGCATTCCGGGGCCGCCCTTTGGACCCTCGTAACGGATGACGATGATGTCACCCTTCACGATCGTGCCGCCGAGAATCGCATCGACGGCGCTCTCCTCGGAGTCGAACACCCGCGCCGGTCCCGTGTGAAGCCGCATCTCGGCAGGCACCGCTGACTGCTTCACCACAGCGCCGCGCGGCGCGAGGTTGCCCTTGAGCACACGCAGACCGCCCTCGGCGTAGTACGGCTCATCGATCGACCGGATGATGCGGCCGTCGGCACCGGGAAGGCCCTTCAGGTTGTGGTGCACCTTCTCGCCGCTCACCGTGAGAGCGTGCTCGTCGATCAGATCCCGCTTCGCGAGCTCCGCGAGGATCGCCTGGATGCCCCCGGCGAAGTAGAGGTCTTCCATGTGGAAGTCACTTGCCGGCGAAACCCGCACCAGGTTCGGCGTGCGGGCGCTTACCTCGGCCCAATCATCGAGCGTGATGTCGGCGCCAGCCTCGTGTGCAATGGCGGTCAGGTGCAGCACGGTGTTGCTGGATCCGCCGAACGCCATATCGAGCGTCATGGCGTTGCGGATAGCTGCTGGCGTCATGATGTCGCGGGCCGTGATGCCCTTCTTGAGAAGCTCCATGACCCGCATGCCGGCGTGCTTGGCAAGTCGGAGACGCTCCGAGTAGACCGCGGGGATCGTGCCGTTGCCGGGAAGCCCCATGCCGATCGCCTCGGTCAGGCAGTTCATCGAGTTGGCGGTGAAGAGACCCGCACAGCTGCCACATGTTGGGCACGCAGCGTTCTCGAGCTCACACATCTCTTCTTCGGTCACGGTGCCCGCCCGTACTGCCCCGACGGTTGAGAAGACGGTGTCGAGGTCGACGTCGCGGCCCTTCCACTTGCCGGCAAGCATCGGACCGCCCGAGATGACGACCGTGGGGATGTCGAGCCGCGCGGCAGCCATCAGCATGCCGGGGATGATCTTGTCGCAGTTCGGGATCATGACCATCGCGTCGAACGCGTGGCTCTGAACCACGATCTCAACAGAATCCGCGATGATCTCGCGTGATGCGAGTGAGTACCGCATTCCGGCGTGACCCATAGCGATGCCGTCGCAGACCCCGATGGTCGAGAACTCGAGCGGTGTGCCACCGGCGATACGGATACCCGCCTTGACGGCGTCGGCTATCGCGCCGAGTTGGAGGTGTCCGGGGATGATCTCGTTCGCCGAGTTGACGACAGCGATAAGCGGCCGCGAGATCTCTTCATCGGTGAGTCCGTCTGCCTTGAGCAGGCTCCGGTGCGGGGCCCTGTTGGGGCCCTTCTTCATGCGATCGCTGCGAAGCTCCATGCGCCCACCTTCTTCAGGGGACGGCGGATTCGCCAGTGCCGCATGCAACGCGAGAACAACGGTGGCCGAGTACGAAAGAACCGCGTAGAGCACGCTTCGCCCCTGCCAGGGACGAGAACGAACGCTCCCGCGGTACCACCCCGTTTGGTGAGCGTCCTCAGACGCTCACCCTCTCATGCGGCAGGTAACGGATGCCACCGACCCGACCTACTTGTCCCGGCCGCTGCGAAGGTCGTTCGCAACCGCGTGCCGGTCCGTTCTTCCGGGTGGCTCGAGGGTGAGTTTCGAAGCGTCCCGCGCCGGGTTTCCACCGTCCCCGACTCTCTGCTGCTGGGATTGACCTCTAGTTTCCCTGTCAACGCCATTTCCATATGTGAAGATCAGGCTCGGAGTATAGCCGAGCACGTGAGCGCGGGCAAGAACGTCCACCCACCGGAATCGATCCTCCCGATTCCGGTGGGTGGGATGCTACTTCTCGAAGACCCGCAGTTCGGAGATGCCGTAGCCGTTGCTTCGACCGGATCCTGTCCGGCGACATTCCACCTTGACGTACCGTACGGCCCGGGCACTGAAACTCACGCTGGTCGTGCCTGCGACACCGCTCGTTGTCGTGTAGACCTGCGACCACGAGCTGCCGTCTGTAGACGTGTACACGCGGAATTCGCTGGCGTTGTACGTACCGTACCAGACGATCTCGGCCCTACTGACCGTCTTAGAAGCCGTCAGGTCAACACGCAGCCATTCAACCGTTGTACTGCCGCCGTACCTACTGGACCACCAGTACGTGCTCTCTACGCCGTCGCCGGCCTTAGAAGGTGCATACGTAGACCCGTCGTAGCGCGAGGCGCTGAACGGCATACCGAGCGCCAGGTTCCTCGAGGCGGCAAGCGACACATCCAGCTTGTTGGTGCCCTTCACAACGGTCACGTTTTGCGTCAAGCCGGTGTATCCCGTTTTGGCGAACGAGACCGTCGTGGCTCCGGTAGGAACGCCCGCGACAGAGTAGGTACCGTCATTTGCTGTGACTGCTGCGATCCCAGCCGCTGTGACCGTCACACCCGACAGTCCCGTGCCGTTTGCGGCGTCCTTCACCACGCCTGCAATAACCCCCGTCACAGTCGGCGCCGCTGGCCAGAAGGGCGTCACTGAAGAATCATGCTCTCCGCATGAAGTCTGGCAGTCCGACTCACTCCAGTTCGTCGGCGTGTAACTACGTACCTTGAGCTTGAGAAGACCCGTGGACGCGTAGGGAGCCGGGTCGGTTGTATACCCGAGCAGTCGCGGCCGGCCCCACCCATGCGGAATCTTGACGTGGCACAGCGTGCACTTACCGTCACTCGACCCCTGGTGATCACCCTCGCGATGCACCTCATTGCTCCATGTGCCGTTCGCGCCATTCAGGTCGTGGCACTTGGCGCAGATGATCGAGGTCGAACTCATGCCGCTGGCGGAGTTCGTGAGGTATGCCGTCTTCCAATCGACCGGGTAGGCCGGATCGATGTTTACGCGAACAGATGATCCGTGCGGTCCTGACGGGTTTGCGGCGAATGTATGGCAGCGATCACACGTCACGATACTCGACGTCGTCCAGCCGGTCTTCAAGAACGACGATGCCGCGGGCAACGACCAGGTGTAGGTCGAGTTGCCGACCTTGAAACTCGATCGCATACCCGGCAGATCAGATCGCGTTCGGTGCATTGATCCGTTCGCCGGATCAAACTCGGCGGCCTGCGCCTCGTGCATCGTGGGATGACACGCCACACACGTACGGTTGCCTGTGGTTATCGCCGCAGTGACTTCACTACGTGTGGAGTCGTGGCAGGTCCCGCAGGTGTAGCCGAGCGATGCATGCTCATCATCCAGGTACATCTTGTGACAACCGTTGCAGCCGCCAGGATTCGCTGCCGCACCGTTGTGCTGCTCATGGTGATTCGATCCGACTGCTTCGTGACACGCCATGCAGTCGGTAGTAAGCCGAGCACCGGCGGCATGACACACGTCGCATCCGCCCCCGGCAACTCCCTTGTGGATATCGGACGCATCTCCGATCACGTGGCAGCCAACACCAGAGCACTCCGAACGGGTCGACACGTGCTTCTCCCGCATTTGACCGTGCTTTGTCGGGTGACAGGCTGCACACGACTTGTCCCATGCATTAGCGAAGCCATCGACCTTGGTCTCGTGGCATTGGACACAGGTCACAGCAACGGCGGGCTTCTCATGCTCGGCCTTCATGTCAAGCGAGTGGCACTTCTTGCAGCCAGTCTCGGCTGATGCCAGATGGCTCTCGGAGCTATAGTGCTTCGTGCCAGCCGGCGACAACTCGTGACAGTCAACGCACTGTGCGGTCTTGCCCGCCACAGTGACAGACGCGTTGTGGCATACGCTGCAGGAATCCCCTGGCGTCGCGCCGTGAACCACGCGCACATCAGCAGACTCGTGGCACGCCACGCACTCTGTGCTGGAGGGCGCCTCATGGATGACGTCGATATCGCCGTGCACTTCATGGCACGTGGCGCAGTCGGCTGAAGCCTGGGCCCAGTCGATCCGCCCGACAACGGTGTTCCTGTGACAGAGCGCGCACGTGTCCTGGTAGCCGGGGTACCGGCTGAGGTACGGTGCATGCGCCTCAGGTAGTGACTTTGAGGCGTGGCAGCCGGCTCCGACACAGCTTATCGGCATGGCGCTGAACGTGTGCTTCGCGGACATCGCGCTATGGTAGTCATCGCCACTCACGGCATGACACGCCGCGCACTCGGCGGTCCTGGTGGACAGGTCCGGCACTCTCGTCGGATTCGCGTGACACACCGAGCACGGTCCGGGTGCAGCATTCGCGTGCACTGCAGTGACGTCGAGGCTTGCAGGGTTACCCTCGGCGTGACACGCACCGCAGCCCGTCACGCTCTCGGAGGTGACTGCGGTGTGGCTTCCGGAGGCGCCGGCGTGATAGTCCGTGTGACAGGCCGCGCACCTCGTGTCGTTCGTGACGTCGATTGCCGACTGGACCTGCGCCCCGCGATCACCCTCGGTATTGTCATGGCAGAGGGCGCACCCGGTGAGCACGCGCCCGCTGGGGAGTGTCGTTACGAGACCGTTGTGCTCTCCTTCGAGGTTCGATATGTGACAACCAGAGCAACCCTCATCCCCCGATGGCGTGTAGCCGCTCTTGTGGACCGACCACAGGGGACCGTGCACCGGATGACAGGCATCGCACGCCGATACGCCGCCTGCTATCGCGGACAGCACTTCGATACGAGCCGACTCGTGGCACGTTGAACAGTCCAGGGGGGCGCCGGTTGCATCCGCCCGAGCGGCGCGGACCCCCGCCAAGCCCATATGCTCGTCGACCAGATTGCCGACATGGCACAGCTGACAGTCAGATGTTCGCGTGCCACTCGCGGACCCTGTGTAGTACGCGTACCCCGGCAGTCCGGCGCCGTCCATGAGCGCGGGCTCGGCCCAGTGCACTGCACGATGGCCGCTCGACTCGGCGATTCCATCATGGCACGCATCGCACGCCGTCGTGCCTGCTGCGATCGCCGCGTCATAGCGAGCCGCATCGGGTCCCGTATTCTGATGACATGTGCTGCACTCGAACGTCTCACCCTTCACAGCAGCTGCTCGCTCGTGCTCAGGCATGAGATCGTTCGTTGCGTGACACCCGGATCCGCCGCACGTGCTCAGAGTCCAGACGCTTGTGTGCGCGGCCGAATCGTAATGGTCAGCAAACGTGAAGTGGCATGTCGTGCAGTCGTTCGTGGGGACTGCACCCGTGTGGCACACCAGGCATGACTCCCCGTCTGCGCTCATGGCACTCGTGTGCAAAGACGCTAGATCGGTGGTCGGGTGACATGACACGCACGCATCGGCGACTGCGGGAAGAGCGTGTGCCGCGGGAAGGTTCGCGTGCATCGGCGCGGATGATGCAGCCGAATGGCATTCACCAGTTGCGCACGACCGATCCCATGTTTCGATTGAGTCGCGGGGGGCCGGATGACACGTGAAGCAGCCACCGACACCCGCACCCTGATGCTCGACCTCGAGATCGAGCGCGTGACATGAAGAGCAGCGTAGCGTTCCGAGCGCACCGTCATCGGCCACATGGTCGATGCCGTCATAGCCATGAGTCTCCACATTGGCGAGATGACAACCCTCGCACGACGGCGTGAATGCCGGTGTTCCCGCAACCGCAAGGGCATGACATGCAGGGTTGATGCAACTGGATGGCGTATTGAGCACCGATGATCCGTTCGCCTGCTTGATCGTTACAGGCGGGTAAGTCGTAGAGCCGTGCTCGCCATGGGTGATCGGAGCCTCGTGGCACGCGTCGCAGGCTGCCGCAGCGTGACAGGATGCGCATGGGACTCCGAGCTTGCTGCTCATGTACGGCGAACCGTCACCGGCACCGGTGACCCCGTCGGCAAAGAGCTGTTCGATCCACCCGTTGCCCGAGTGAATGCTGTGGAGCGTTGCAGGCGTGGCCGACAGCGAGGTGGTTGCGACGAAGAATCCGTAATTTGTCTGCACCAGATCCGCCGGCGCGAGTGGTCGTCCCACGGGAACCGGGAAGAAGAATCCGTCTTCGCCGTTGTGGCAGTTGCGACAATCGACGCCGTGGTAATGCGAAGCCTCAAGCGCGCCCCCGCTGGGAACCAAGTCGGGCAGCGCGGCATGACATGCTTTGCACTTCTCAAGACTGACAGTAGGCGGAACGTCGAACGCCACCCTGCTGGTGGTTGGCACGACGCTTTTCACGTCATGGCACTCGATACAAGCGCTGTTGGTCTGGTATGGCGGGGCCGGCACGGTCGCACCGACTGCTGGCGCTGCAGCAAGGAAAAGCAGAATGCACGCAACGAACCACAACGCTGGAATGCGCTTGAACATGAGTCTCGCACCTACCCTGTCATCGGCCGTGCTACAAGGTCCCCCGAGATGCTCAGCCGGCGATGTGAGATGTCCCCTAAGACAACAAAACCGGCCGATCAAGATCAGCCGGTTGCACCACTTGCTCCCCGTCGCCCAGGTGCCCAGATTCAGACGACGGCTCATCGCTTCAGATCAGGTGGTGTCCGCCCTCAGAGCGAAATGCTTCGGACACCAGTATGTGAATTATTAGCGAGTACGTCGGTGGAGTCAACGGATTTGACGCAACATGAGGAAGCCTGATGGGCCGAACGGAGGTTCTTACCGCCCCGCGCCCTCCACCACAACCACCCTGCCGGTCCCGTCGCCCCGTACGCCCATCAGCTTGGTGGCCTCACCCTGCCAGGCATTACCCTCAATGAAGTACAGCCGACCGTCGCAACCCCAGCACAGCGGATAGTCATCTCGGCGCACCGAAAGCGGCACAAGCGCTCCCCCATCCGCGGCGTTGAGCGCGAACAGGCGCGAGTAGCCGTCATCACCCACCTCGGCATATGCAAGGCGAGCGCCGTCCGAGCTCAGGCACAGGTCGTGGAAGGAGGCGCGCGCGCCAGCCTGCGGACCGCTCTTGAGTACGACGCGGCCGCCGCCCGAGAAGCTCATCGCCCGAATCTCAGCTTCGGCAAGATCGTCTGCCGCAACCGCGTAGTAGACCCGGTCGGATCCGGCAGCGACATCGACCACGTAAGCGCCGACCGCGAGCACAGCCGCCTTGCCGGCGCGATACACCACGACCGCCGAGGAGCCATCAGCGTTCGTCCTCACGCCGGCCACTGCGACACCATCTGCCGAAACCGACGGGGATGTCCCGGCGAAGAGCGCCGTGCCCCCGCTCCCATCCGCAGAGACGCGCCGAACGCCCGACTGCGATCCCGCACCGGTGTATGCGCACCAAACCGAGTCTGGCGACCACGCGGGTCTATCGAGCGACGCCGGTCCGACCTCAGCCCTCTTGCCTGATGCAACATCTAAGAGCACGAGCACACGCGCTGTCGCATCCACGTACGCGAGCGTCCGCGCATCGGGCGAGAGCGCGAATGCGCCTTCTGCCGAGGAGACCACCACGACCTCACCCGAACCGTCAGGTCGCGCGATGCAGAGCTTGCCTGCTCGCCGGTAGGCGATCATGCATGCAGCGCTCACGCCAGGTTGACCGGGCGTCTCCCCGGCCGAAGACGTGCTCGCACCCGAGGGCGAGGCGGTCGCTCCTGCACTGGCGGACGTCTCGGCGGGGACTGCACCGATTGTCGCGTCGGTCCCGGGAATCGGGATGTACGGGGCTGTCCCCGTCGGCGCGTTCGCACGCCCAAATAGCAGCCATCCGAACGCGACAAGCGCTACAACCGCGCACAGCACCGCCCCGCCCCAGATGAGCGCCTTGCGCCGCCGCTCAATCCGGGCCCACTGCACTGAATCCGTTGGCTGTGGAGCACGGTGCTCCATGCTCGCCTCCGCGTGTACTAGAACGTGGCGATGATCGCGTCGGCGTACGCCTGCGTTCCAACGGCGCCGTCGGTCGACCCGGTGTTGGTGCGCTTGATGTCGTAGGTGACATTCGTGCCTTCGGCCAGCACCGTCTTGACGCCCGAGAGGATCTTCTCGGCCGCTTCGAACTCGCCGAGGTGCTTGAGCATCAGGACCGCTGTGAGGATCTCGGCGGTCGGGTTCGCCATATCCTTGCCCGTGTACTTGGGCGCGCTGCCGTGCACAGGCTCGAAGACCGCGCACTCGGTGCCGATGTTCGCACCCGGCGCCATGCCGAGACCGCCGATGAGGCCGGCGGCGAGATCGCTCACGATGTCACCGTAGAGATTCGGGAGCACGACAACGTCGAACTGCTCGGGGTAGAGCACGAGGCCCATGCACGTCATGTCGACGATGCGGTCTTCGAACTCGACCCGGCCCTCGTACTCGGCTGCGACCCTGCGGGCAACGTCCAGGTACAGGCCGTCGGAGTACTTGAGGATGTTTGCCTTGTGCACGGCGGTGACTTTCTTGCGGCCGTTGGCGAGCGCGTACTCGAACGCGTAGCGCACGATGCGCTCGGAGCCGGTGATCGAGATCGGCTTGAGCGAGATGCCCGAGTCGGGACGGATCACGCCGGCGCCCTTCTCGGCGCAGAACTTGATGAGCTCGGCGGTCTCGGGGGCGCCCTCTTCGAACTCGATGCCGGCGTAGAGGTCCTCGGTGTTCTCACGGACGATGACGATGTCGATGTCCTCGTAGCGCGCGCCGGTCCCGGGGATCGAGAAGGCCGGACGGAGGTTCACGTACAGGTCGAGCTCCTTGCGGAGCGCGACGTTCACGCTGCGGAAGCCGGTGCCCACAGGCGTGGTGACCGGGCCTTTGATGGCGACTCTATTGCGGCGACATGCCTCGATGACGTGCTCCGGCAGTGGCGTGCCGTACTCGGCCATCACATGCTCGCCGGCGTCGGCGATCTCCCACTCGATATCCACGCCGGTCGCCTCGACCACCCGACGCATCGCGGTGGTTATCTCAGGTCCGATACCATCTCCCGGAATGAGGGTAACAACGTGCTTGGCCAT
>CAKMKD010000115.1 GCA_927439865.1 uncultured Coriobacteriia bacterium
TGAAGCGCTTGGGATGACGGCGCTCGCCGATGACAGCGGACTTGAGGTCGACGCGCTCGACGGAGCGCCGGGGGTTCGCTCGGCGAGGTACTCGGGCGAGGACGCCACCGACGACAGCAACAACCTGCTGCTGCTCAAGAACCTCGTGGACGTGCCTGCTTCGAGGCGCACGGCCCGGTTCCGGTCAGTTGTCGCCCTCGTTGAGCCGGATGGTGCAGTGCTTCTTGCTGAAGGTGCGTGCGAGGGCAGCATCGGCCTCGAGCCGGTCGGTAGCGGTGGCTTTGGCTACGACCCGCTCTTCCTGCCGCAAGCAACTCCCGGTCGCACCATGGCCGAGCTCTCTCTCGCCGAGAAGAACGCCATCAGCCACCGTGGGGCGGCGCTGCGTGCGCTGAGACACGCGGTTGCTGCTGCGGATCGCGGGTAGCGCTTCCATCGCTCGGCGAATATACTGTTGGTCGCCCTCGGGGCGGGTTGTCCGATGAGGCCCGCACCTCCGGGTGCATCGTCGGGCTGTAGCGCAGCTTGGTAGCGCATCTGCTTTGGGAGCAGAGGGTCGCAGGTTCAAATCCTGTCAGCCCGACCAGATTTGCGGCGGTAGTTCAATTGGTAGAGCATCAGCCTTCCAAGCTGATTGTTGCGGGTTCGAGTCCCGTCCGCCGCTCCATTGACAATGCGTCGGCCCAAAGGTACTGTTCGCACTCGGCAGTCCCGGTGGTCGTCTCCGATATACGCGCCCGTAGCTCAGCTGGATAGAGCGGGAGACTTCTAATCTCTAGGTCGGGGGTTCGAATCCCTCCGGGCGTGCCATTGCCACACATGGTGGGTGTAGCTCAGTTGGTTAGAGCGTCGGACTGTGGCTCCGAAGGTCGCGGGTTCGAGCCCCGTCACCCACCCCAGGTACTATCCGGGACCCCGGAAACGGGGTTCCGTCCGCGAAGGCAGATGGCTTGCATTTCATTCGGCAGGTTGTAGAATGTCCTAGCGTTTGATGGGCCGTTAGCTCAGCTGGTAGAGCAGGGGACTCTTAATCCCAAGGTCATAGGTTCGATCCCTATACGGCCCACCATCGATACTTCTGAAGTCGGTTCCCGAAAGGGGGCCGGCTTTTCTGTTGTCTAGCTGCGGTTATGCGGAGTCCCCTGCTCGCCTACGGCTGCGCTACGCAAACGCGAGGGATCCGTTTGCTGAGGCTCTACCAGCTGAGCTAACGGCCCATCAAACGCCCATTTACGGGAGACATACGTGACAACGGCCTGACAATGGAAGCTTCGCCAGGCAAGAGGAAGGAATCCCAGTGAGCCGACAAAGGTGATCGAGGTTCACTCAACGGGCGTTCAGGATGTGTCGGGCCAGATTGGCTATGATGGTTGGAATCGCAGCACGGGAGTTGCGCTCGCTTCTGACCTCGGAGGATTCATGGCTCGATTGACTGATCAAGAGCAGCAAGACGTCATTCGCTTCCTCGAGGCCGGCAAGCCGCTGCCGGACAAGTACCGGTTCTTGCTGTTCGATGAGAAGCGTGAAGTTGAGCTCGTGTGGAACGGGAAGACTGGCGATGTGACGAACGTCGTACTCCCATTTCAGACTATCGAGCAAGTCGATGAGCCGAGGGCAGAAAAGTCCGAGGACGCCGTGCTTCAGCTGGACTTGTTCTCGTTGGATGATCGTGGTCGGCAACTCAGGGGTTGGACGAACAAGTTGATTTGGGGCGATAACAAGCTGGTTCTATCCTCTCTGAAGAATGGCCCGATGCGCCAGGAGATTGAAGCACAGGGTGGCCTCAAGCTCGTCTATATTGACCCACCGTTTGACGTCGGAGCCGATTTCTCAATGGACATTGAGGTCGGCGAGGAAACGCTCACGAAGAAGCCCGGGATCTTGGAGGAGATTGCTTATCGGGACACATGGGGCAAAGGAGCCGATTCTTTCGTTGCGATGATTCATGAGCGCTTGCAGCTTATTCATGGGCTTCTCGCGATTGACGGGAGCATCTATGTTCACTGCGATTGGCGGCTCAACGCCCTGATGCGCTTGGTGATGGATGAGGTGTTCGGATCCGAGCACTATCGCAACGAGATCCGATGGAAGCGTCAGCCTCCAAGGGGCGCGAAGGCCATATCTCGGCAGTATGCCCGGTCATCCGATGTGATTCTCTACTACGCCAAGGGTGACTCCTACACGTGGAACCCTCAGTACAAGGGCTATGACCCGAGGTACGTTGAATCCAAGTTCAACAAGGTAAACGATGAAGGGCGCCGCTACAGGATCGACAACATCGGCGACTACTCCGCGAAGTCTATCGACAAGTTCCGAGACGACGGCCGCATCTACGATTACCCATCTGGCAAGGTCGGCCTGATCCGTTTTCTCGATGAGACTAAGGGTGAGGCCATCAGCGACATGTGGGTAGACATCAGCGAAGTCAACTCACAGGCGCTTGAGGACACCAAGTACGCCACACAGAAGCCAGAGTCTCTGCTGGAGCGGATCATCCTTGCATCCTCGAACGAGGGCGACTTGGTCGCTGACTTCTTCTGTGGTTCCGGGACTGCTGCCTCAGTAGCCGAGAAGCTCGGCCGCAAGTGGATCGTGTCGGACTTAGGCAAGTTCGCAGTGCACACGACTCGAAAGCGGATGATCGGCGTTCAGCGTCAGAAGCGTGAAGCGGGCAGCGACTACCGGGCCTTCGAGGTGTTGAACCTCGGACGCTACGAGCGACAGCACTTCGTTGGAGTCAATCCAAACCTTCGCGAGGAAGAGCAACGTGTCCAGATGGAGGCTCGCGAACAGGAGTTCTCCAATCTCATCCTGCGTGCGTACAAGGCCGAGCCAACTTCGGGGTCGAGCGCATTCCACGGGAAGAAGGCAGGCAGGATGGTGGCTATTGGCCCCATCAACTTGCCTGTGACGAGATTGTTCGTAGAAGAGATCATCTTGGAGTGTCGTAAGCAGCACATCACGAAAGCTGACATCCTCGGCTTCGAGTTCGAGATGGGACTGTTCCCCAACGTTCTGGATGATGCACGTAGCAAGGGTATCGATCTCTCCCCGAAGTACATCCCTGCCGACGTCTTCGACAAGCGGGCCATCGAGAAGAACCAGGTCGTCTTCCATGATGTGGCCTACATCGAGGTGAAGCCTCACATCGTGGGAAACACGGTGGCAGTCGAACTTACGGACTTCTCGGTGTTCTACTCTCAGGACTCGGTCGCAAGAGCTGAGGAAACCGTGAAGAACAAAGGAAGCAAGGTCGTAGTCGAGCGGGGCCAGATCATCAAGGTGAGCAAGGACAAGGACGGAATTGTCACTCGGGAGGTGTTAACCAAGGAGTGGACGGACTGGATCGACTACTGGGCCGTCGATTTCGACTTCGAGAACAAGTCCGAGATCATCCGTGTGCAGGACGTTGATACGGGTGAGTGGGAAGAGAAGTGGACTGGTGACTACATATTTGAGAACGAGTGGCAGAGCTTCCGGACGAAACGCGACAGGTCGCTCGAACTCAAGAGCGTGTTCCATGAGTGCTTGCCCGGCAGGAGGAAGGTCGCCATCAAGGTGGTCGACATCTTCGGCAACGACACGATGGCCATAGTCGAGGTCAACGTAGGGGGTGGCAAGTAGTGGGACTTCACCCTGATTTTCCCGGTTCGCCGCATGCAATTCTGAACCCTGAAATCCGATGGTTCCCGGCTGACGAGGCCATGCGGGAGACCACGATGGACAAACTAACACCTCCGCTGGTTCCACAGCTCCGGCGGAAGGTGAAGGAGTTTCGGGATAGTGGCTATGTGGGAGCGACCGACACGAGCCGAAGCCTTCTGCAGTGGTGGTTCGGCTCTCCGCACCTCGTTCAGCTGTCCGATGGCACGATGGGTGAGTTCCAGTACTTCTTCGCTCAGCGTGAGGCGCTGGAGACGATCGTGTATCTCTACGACGTCGTTGGGGTGAAGGACAAGTTCGACTTGATGCGATTCGACAGCACAGGCTCGGTCTCAGCCAGCATGTTCGACGAAGATTGGCGCCGGCTGGTAATCAAGATGGCGACAGGTAGTGGCAAGACCAAGGTCCTTGCACTCACTCTCGCATGGAGCTTCTTCCACAAGCTGTACGAGGAGGGTTCAGGCCTATCTAGGAACTTCCTCGTGATCACTCCGAACATCATCGTTCTTGACCGTATCTATCGGGATTTCCAAGGACTTCGGATCTTCAGCGAGGATCCGATTATTCCTGACAACGGGCACGACGGTCGTGACTGGAGGAGCGACTTCCAGCTTACCCTTCACCTACAGGATGACGTTCGCCTCACGAGGCCCACGGGCAACATCTTCCTCACCAACATCCACCGAGTGTATACGGGTGAGGACATACCGCCGTCTCCTGACGACACGAACACGATGGATTTCTTCCTCGGCAAGCGACCGACCGGAGCAACGATCGACTCCAAGGTAGACCTTGGGATGATCGTTCGCGACGTCGAGGAGCTCATGGTGCTTAACGACGAAGCACACCATATTCATGACTCTAGACTCGCCTGGTTCAAGTCCATCCAGGACATTCACAATCGGCTTTTGCAGAAGGGAAGCGAACTCTCGCTTCAGGTCGATGTGACGGCTACTCCCAAGCACAACAACGGAGCCATCTTCGTGCAGACCGTGTGCGACTACCCGCTCGTCGAGGCGATCTCACAGAACGTGGTGAAGCATCCAGTTCTGCCGGATGCACCCAGTAGGGCCAAGCTCGCTGAACGCCAGTCAGCCAAGTTCACGGAGAAGTACGCCGACTACCTTGACCTGGGTGTGATCGAGTGGCGCAAGGCATTCGATGAACACGAGAAGATGGGCAAGAAGGCAATCCTCTTCGTGATGACGGACGACACCCGCAACTGCGACGAGGTGGCCGACTATCTCCGAGGACACTATTCGGACTTTCAGGATGAGGACTCGGTTCTCGTCATTCACACCAAGAACAACGGTGAGATATCAGAGGCCGCGAGCGGCAAAGCCAAGGAAGAACTCGAGTTGCTGCGGAAGAGGGCCAATGAGATTGACAACGCAGACTCGCCGGCAAAGGTAATCGTCTCCGTGCTCATGCTCAAAGAAGGCTGGGATGTTCGGAACGTGACCACGATCGTCGGTTTGCGTGCGTATTCGGCTCAGAGCAACATCCTCCCGGAGCAGACGCTCGGTCGAGGGCTTCGCAAGATGTACGTCGGCACCGATGTCGAGGAATACGTGAGCGTGGTTGGTACCGATGCGTTCATGGACTTCGTTGAGTCGATTCAAGCAGAAGGTGTGGTGCTGGAGCGCAAGCCTATGGGTGTGGGAACCAGCGCGAAGGCGCCGCTTGTCATTGAGATCGATCACGAGGATCCCAAGAAGGATATCGACGTCTTAGACATCGGCCTTCCCGTGCTGTCTCCTCGGGTCTACAGAGAATACAAGAACCTGGTCGACCTAGCTGTGGAGCTTCCTGCCGACAGAAGAGTCGCCTACAGGCAGTTCACAGACGAAGAAAAGCGAGAAATTGTCTTCAAGGACATCACCACCGGGGAAGTGACTCACACAACGATCTTGGATACCACTGGGATGATCGATTACCGCAGTGTTGTCGGGTACTTCGTGCAGTCAATCATGCGTGAGTTGCGGTTGATTAGCGGCTACGACGTTCTCTTTGGCAAAGTGAAGGGATTCATCCGCTCCGGGCTCTTCGATCGTGAGGTCGACCTAGAGGATGCGAATACGATACGGAACCTGTCCGAAGTCGCTGCAACCAAGACTCTGATCGAATCGTTCAAAGGTGCAATCAACGCGCTCACCGTGCTCGACAAGGGTGACGCTGAGATCCGTGACACACTCAAGCTCCGGAACACACGGCCGTTCGTCGCAAAGGACCAGGGCTACGTGGTTGCGACCAAGAGTGTGTTTAATCGCATCATCGGCGACAGCCACTTCGAACTGCAGTTCGCAGCATTTCTCGAGAAGGCCATCGACGTCGTCTCGTACGCTAAGAACTACTTTGCAGTGAATTTCAAACTCGATTACGTCAATGCCGACGGGGACATCTCCAACTACTACCCGGACTTCATTGTGAAGACGGCCGATAGGCGAGTCGTGATCGTGGAGACCAAGGGGCTCGAGGACTTGGATGTTCCGCTGAAGATGGAGCGGCTTCGCTTGTGGTGCGAGGACGTGAACCGGATTCAGAGCGACGTTCTGTTCGATTACGTCTTCGTCGATCAGGAAAGCTACGAGCGCTATCAGCCCGCCAGTTTCGGGCAGTTGATGGATGCGTTTCTGAAGTACAAAGCCGATCGAGGTGATGTGACAGGTTCGACCGAGTACCGATCTCGCTCCCGACTCTTCCCTGTTGGGACGCTGACCGAGGGTGTCTTGTTTGTCGAAGACGAGCTTGCTGCTGAGGATTGAGTTTTCGGAAGAATGAATGGCGTAGCCCGGAGCGCCAGCGACGGGTTGTGGAAACGAAGAGTGGTTTTGGGGATTCAAAATTTTTCTAATCACGTACGCAGGTAATTGGAACGAAGTAAGCCGATGGCCTCAGATTGTGCCTGGTACCCCCGATGGGGGATTGTCCAATGGAGCTCGTTCTCGATCGATTTCGAGGACGGGCTTCTTGTGTGCTTCAGACTTGCCTGGCAAGAAGGTACGCCGACGTTGCGGCGATTGTCCGTCATGTAATCCGGAAAGGAGGTGTTGCTCATCATTCGTGACAACCGAATAGCACGTGGAGAATGGTCGTCTGACGCGCTGTAGTGCAGTTTGAGGGCCGTTCGAGTTCAAGGGGTCGCCCAGGTAGGGCGATCCCCCATTTCTGTGCCGGGATCCTATTTTGGTCTCGGCTTTCGTGCTTTCTAGGAGGAGGAGGAAGATATGAGTCCGAACGAGGTCAGAAAGTTGCCGGATCGAGAGATCGTGCAGATGCTTCTGGAATCCAAGCCGTCAGATGAGGCCGTTGCCTGGTTGGCCGCAGTACTGGCTGACGATGCTGCATTTGAAGGCGTACAGGAATTGCGCCGGAGGTTCACTGATCACAGGTCGCCTGCTTGGTTTCCGGTGACTGCGACAGGACGTCAGCGTAGTGCGAACACCGTGTCGGTCGACGGTGAGCGCTTCAAGGCGTTCTTCTACCGCAAGCGGTTGCCTCTGGCAGCTGTGGGTCCGATGTTCGGTCGTTGCGAAGGTTGGGCGTCGGTCATCTGCCGAAAGGGAACCGCCGGGTTCTACGCGCTCGATGATCTGGCGACATCGCTCTCCATGGGAGTGGATGATCTCATCTTCGAGATCGGCACTCCGGAGGAACTGGCGCGTGCGTCTGCGTGAGAGCCATTACCTGTCCTACAAGTCATCACTTCCGAGGTCTACGTATCGAGGAGGGCCACCTGCAGGGAGTAATCACTGCTCAAATATTTTGGCCCGACGAGAGTGGACTGAGGGTGTGATGCGTTGGCCGATGTAGATCGACTCGGTGTCTCGTCCCATTTGAGCACCGGGTCAAGTCATCGGCTTTCTGGACGGGCTGCTTCCATTCGTGAGCGTCACGGATTCCGTGGCGCCTGTTCTGTTTCTGGAGGTGATCGTCTTGTCCGAGCACGTATTATTCAGTGAGTTTGCCGAGCGCTGGACCACGCAGGTTGCACCGTTGAGGCTAAAACAGACGGCAGTAAATGAGTATTCCTCGCTTCTTCGGCTGCATTTGTTGCCCGTTTTCGGCAATCGGCCCATTGCCGGTATCTCTGCTCAGGAGATTCAGGGCTATATGGCCGACAAGGTGAAGAGCGGATATGCGCCGCGATCAATCAGGAACCATCTCGCCGTTCTTCGCGCTGTGCTCAAGTCAGCGACTCAGTTCGACCTTGTCGACGCCAATGCTGCAATGAAGGTCACGGCTCCCAGGCACTTCCGCCATGAGCAGCGTTTCCCGACACCTGCTGAGATGAAGGCGATTCTGGATGCCTGTCCTCGTGCATGGGCTTTGGCGCTAGCCTTGCCGATCTACAGTGCGAGCCGAAAAGGCGAGAGTCTGGCGCTTCGTTGGTCATCGGTCTCTATCGAGAACCGGCAGATTGCGTTCGTCCGTTCCATGCGTGGCGGAGTCGAGTACACGGTGAAGTCATCGGCGAGTCGTGCATCCCTGGCTATGGCTGAGGAGCTTGTGCCTCTGTTCCTTGAGCGCCGGGAGCATGCGCCCGATGCGATTGATGGCTACGTCTTCTGCGACAAATCGGGTGCGCCTCTCGGTGACGGTGTTCCCAACAGGGTGTTGCGGCGAGCCTGTCAGAAGGCTGGTGTGGAGCACTTCACGTATCACCAGCTTCGGCATGGGAGCATCGCCGCCCTCATTGCCAGCGGAGCTCATCCCCTGGTTGTGAGTCGATTCGCCCGGCATGCATCCGTGGCCACAACGCTCGATGAATACGGTCACATCATGAGTCCGCTTGCGGGAGGTGATGCCATAGCAGACCTGTCACGAGTGATAGCGCAATCGGGAGAGTAAGAAGAGGGCCGGCTCCTGAGGATTGAGACGCCGACCCGCTGACCACCGTATCAACATGTCCTAACGGATTCCCAAACAGAATCCAAACCGCAAAGCACCCACCACATGAAGCCTCGATCGGGAAACCGGTCGGGGCTTCTTCCATTTCTCTGAAGAGGAGGCACTCATGCGTAATCCAGCCCTGAAGGTGTACCAACCTTTCGTCGACGCCAGAGTTCCGCACTACCATGTCGCGCTCGTACGGGATGACTCCGTGGCCTATGAGACCGAGACCGTCACAATCTCGACACCGGAAGACGTTGCTCGAGTCTGCGCCGATCTCCGTGCTGCCGATCGCGAAAGGTTCGAGATCCTACTTCTCTCAACGAAGAACAATTTGATAGCCCGGGTGCACATCTCCACAGGATCGTTGAACGCCAGTCTGGTTCATCCTCGCGAGTGCCTGAAGCCTGCGATCGTGGCAAACGCGGCATCCGTCGTTGTCGTGCACAATCACCCATCTGGGGACAGTAGCTTTTCCCAAGCTGATCGGTCGCTTTGTTCTCGTCTTTCAAAGGCATTCGATATTTGCGGAATCGAGCTGCTAGATGTTCTGCCCGGACACGTTGTTGACATAGACGAGGGTCTTCCCGTTCGGTTGTAGGTGTCGAAGCCACAACTGAACAAGGAGGACCCTCGTGTCACATCCTAACGCGCTTCTCACCGTCGCAGGACGGCGACTGCTCGTCACTCGCGTGATCCAACTGGGCTGGACGGTGGCCGCTGCCGCTCAGGCCGCGGGCGTCTCGAGGCAGACCGCCTACAAATGGATCGGACGATTCACAGCCGACGGCGACCAGGGTCTGTGCGACCGCTCAAGCAGGCCCGTGCGCATCCGTGAGCGCGTATCGGCTAGAGATCTTCGGCGCATCTGGCGCCGCCGCAGGATCGGTGAGGGGCCACTGACGATATCGTGGCACACGGGCCTTGCTCCTTCGACGATCTACGGGGTGCTGGCCAGAAACGGCCAAAGCCGGCTCCGTGACCTGGATCGTGAGCCCAGGGCCCCTGCGATGCGCTACGAGCACGCCGCGCCCGGCGATCTGCTCCACATCGACGTCAAGAAGCTCGGACGCCTCGGCGAGGGCGGCGGCTGGCGATTCGGGGGCCGCGCCGAGAAGAAGCGCAATGTGGGCGGCGGTTTCGACTTCGTGCATGTCGCCATCGATGATCATTCACGTCTGGCCTATGTCGAGGTTCACACGGATGAGCGCGCCGACACCGTCGCCGGCTTCACCGCCCGAGCGATCGCCTACTACGCCGACCACGGCATCACAATCAGGCGCCTGCTCACCGACAACGCGATGTCGTACTCCTCCCACGCCCAGCTCGCGGTGCTGGATGAGCATTGCGTCATACGGTCGCACACGCGACCCTACCGACCTCAGACCAACGGCAAGGCCGAACGCTTCATCAGGCTGATGCTGAACGGTTGGGCATACCGGAAACCCTACCAAGACAACAAGGAGCGCCTGGCGGCGCTCCCTGGCTGGGTCTTCAATTACAATCACAGACGTCCGCATGGCGGCATCGGCGGTCTGCCACCGATCTCACGGGTGCCCGGTGTCAACAACGTGTCCGGGCAGAACA
>CAKMKD010000116.1 GCA_927439865.1 uncultured Coriobacteriia bacterium
CATTCTTTATTGGCTATAGCCTTGTGCAGTGCATCAAGCATGACTTTTTCTTCATCATATGCTATCGTGTATCCACTCATGCCGAAAGGCAACACTGATGCGATCAAGCGGAGCCTCGGCATAACCCCTGAGATGGCGGCGGCGCTGAAGAAGAAGTACCCCGAGAGCGGGGCGGCGTTGAGGAACAAGTATGCTAAACCCAAGCCCCGGGTGGCGCCTGCGGTGGCAGCGAACGAGGTGGAGGAGTCTGGAGAGGCGCGGTAATCGGTGAGGCTCTTGACGGCATGTGAGCGCGCACTTACATTGTGAGCAGCCAATGTGAGCGTGCACTCACATCCCGCCCAGGAGGGTACATGGACGCCATCGTCACGCACGGACTCACCAAACACTTCCGCGACCTGACAGCTGTGAACGCGCTCGATCTGATCGTGCCAAGTGGGGGCGTGGTCGGGTTCGTCGGCCCGAACGGTTCGGGGAAGTCCACGACCATTAGGATGCTGCTTGGCCTGTTGACCCCAACGGCCGGTACTGGCGAGGTGCTAGGTTCTACGATCTCGCACCCCGCACGATATGCTCATCGAGTCGGTGCGCTGATCGAGAGTCCTTCGTTCGTGCTGTCCCTCTCGGCGCGATCGAACCTGCGCTCACTGGCTGCGCTCCGCGGACTGCCTACCACTCGGGTCGACGCGGTGATCGAGACGGTAGGGCTCGTTGGGCGCGATCGGGACCTCGTGAGCACGTATTCCCTCGGCATGAAGCAGCGCCTGGCAATCGCCGCAGCACTACTTCCAGACCCCGAGCTGCTCATCCTCGATGAGCCCACCAACGGCCTTGACCCGGCTGGCATCGTCGAGGTACGCACGCTTCTCATTGAGCTCGGCAACCAGGGGCGCACACTCCTGGTGTCCTCGCACCTGCTCGCCGAGATAGAAGCCGCATGTAATCAGGTCGTGATCATCCGCTTCGGCGAGATGCTCTTTTCCGGACCCCTCGCGGAGTTGATGGCGCGCACCGCCGCGCATGTCGAACTGGTGCCCGAACATGAAGAAGACCTGTCGCGGCTGGCTGAGTTGTACGGAGTCAGAGGCTATGTCGTCCGCCGAGACAAAGGTGACCTTGTTGTTGAGGCGCCCGCCGCGACAGCGCCGGACCTCAACCGCATCGCAGCGCAGGAGGGCATCACGCTTCGGAAGCTGGCAGCGCATGAGGAAACGCTCGAAGAGACCTTTCTTCGCATGACGGGCTCGACTGATGGCGACAACGCGACGACGCGCTCTCGGCAGCGCGCCGAGCGCTCATCGACTGACAGGGAGGCCGCAGATGCTTAGAGTCCTCAAGTCCGAGCTCATCCGGCTGATCCGCCCATCGTTCATTGCCGGTGGCATTGGTGGAATGGCGGCCTTCGGAGCGATTTCGACCGTCATCGGGTTTGCCGCAGCCGGGAAGTCGGGCGCCGGTCCCGGGCAGTACATCCCGACGGAGGCCGCGCTTGCAGCGCCGGACGGCTACGCGGCGGGACTCATGCTGGCTGCGAACCTCATCGGCATAATCACGCTGTCGTTCTGGGCGATTGCGACGGCTTCAGACTACTCGACCGGCTTGATCAGACTCCTCGCACAAGCAGAGCCGCGTCGTTGGCGGCTGATTGTCGGCAAGGTGCTTGCCCTCACGCTCTACACGCTCGTTGGCACGCTGGCTGCAACCCTTGCCGCGTACGCCACCGCGCAGGTGTGTGCTCTGGTGTTCGACGTCTCGACCGCTGCCTGGACCGACGTCGCGCCGACCCTCCTCGAGAGCTTCCGGAACCTGGCCCTTTCGGCGTCTGTCTGGGGAGTGCTCGGACTGGTGATCGCGCTCCTCACGCAGAGTTCGGGTGTCGCGGTAGCCGTTGGCATCGGCTACCTGGTGGTTTTCGAAAACATGATTGTGGCCGTCGTCAGCGATGCATCTGACTGGCTTCTCGGCGCAACGCTCACCGCTCTGGCTGCTGGTGGCACGCCGGGCATCTCGTTCGAATCGGCACTCCAGCTTGGAGCGGCCTACCTTGTTGGCGGTATCCTGATCGCGATAGTCGTGATGCACTTCCGAGAGATCACCTACTGACAGAGGCGGACCGATGACCGAGCGCGGCGAGGCCACGAGACAGCTACTTCTTGATTCGGCCACGGCTGTCTTCTCGGAGCTGGGCTATGCGGGAGCGACCACCAAGGAGATCGCGAAGGCAGCCGGGGTGTCGGAGGGCACCATCTACCGGCATTTCGCCGACAAGCGCGAGCTCTTCGCCGCCGTGTTCACGGAACGCAACGCAGCCAACTTCGACGCAGTTATCAGGCTGCCCGAGCTTGCAGGCACCAAGAGCGTGCGAGAGAACCTTCTGTTCCTGATCGAAGCGATCAAAGACGTGGAGCGGGACGTCGCGCCGATGCGTGCCGCCGCCTCAACTGATGCCGATCTTGCTGCTGCGTTGACATCGGGATCAAGCATGGGTCCGCTCACGCCACTTGCGCTCTACCTCGAAGCGGAGCAGCGGCTCGGCAGGATTCGCCCTGGCGTCGATGTGGCAAGTGCGGCGGTGGCGCTCTTTGCGGTTCCGTTCACGGCTGTCACACTCGATCGCCTTGCGCGCGCCATGGGCTCGTCGGGGGAGATCGACATGGCGGGTGCCATCGATGTCGTTCTGGGCGGCATCTTGCCGCAGGACGAACCCGCTACCTGACGGCAACTCCCAGGTAGTACGGCCAGATGAACAGGCCGAGAAATCCGGTCCAGAAGCTCAGCTTCGCGAACGCGATCGTGAACAGCCATCCGATGAACCAGATGATGCCCATCCCAGTATCAACACGGATTCGCTCTGTGCCTGCCACGGAGTGCTCCCTTCGCCGCTGACGATTCAGCCGTACC
>CAKMKD010000117.1 GCA_927439865.1 uncultured Coriobacteriia bacterium
CGAACACCTCGTCGGCGAAGTGCACGGTCACACCCGTCACTTTCACGCCGTGCTCGAAGGCGTCTTTGATACCGGAAGCGCCCGCGAACGCCGGCAGCAGCGTCGGATGCAGGTTCATCACGCAGTGCGGGTACGCCGAGAGGACTTCTTGCCCGAGCAGGCGCATGTACCCCGCCATCACGACGAGCTCGACCGCGTGCATCTTGAGCGCCTCGGTCAGCGCATGGTTGTACGCCGAGATGGTCGTGTACGCTGCGCGATCGACGTACACGGCCGGGATGCCGGCCTTGCGAGCGCGCTCGAGGCAGAACGCGTCTGGCTTGTTGGAGATCACGACGGCCACCATCGCATCGAGTTCGTGCGCGTCGATGGCGTCGATGAGCGCCTGGAGGTTCGTTCCGCTGCCCGAGATGAGCACGCCCACCCGGAGTCGGTCGGCGTCGCCCCGGCGGGCGAAGAGCTCGTCGCCGGGACCTGTGATGTTATCCATACACGACCTCCCCGCTGCCGCTCACGATCTCGCCTATCTCGGTCACGCTCTCGCCGGCGGCGCGAAGCGTGACTGCCGCAGCGGGTGCCTCGGCAGGATCGAGCACGATCGCGAAACCGACGCCCATGTTGAACGTCCGGTACATCTCATCATCGGAGAGCGACGCTGCCGCCTGGATGAGGTCGAACACCGATGGGCGCTTCCATGCCGAGCGGAAGACGCGCGCGTCGCAGTTCGCAGGCAGCGCTCGGTTGAGGTTCTCGGTGATGCCGCCGCCGGTGATGTGCGCCATCCCCTTCACCGTCGCGCCCGAGTGCAGCAGGTCGAGGACGGAGCGCACGTAGAGCCGCGTCGGCTCGAGCAGCGCCTCACCGAGCGTGCGACCACCGAGGTCGACTCTCGGCAGCGAGAGGTCGGCTTCCCGGCCTTCGACAAGCGCGCGACGGATGAGCGAGAAGCCGTTGCTGTGCGCGCCGCTTGAGCCCAGGCCGAGAATGACGTCGCCCGGCACGATGCCGGAGCCGTCGATCGCTTTCGGCCGGTCCACCACACCCACGCAGAAGCCGGAGAGGTCGTAGTCGTCCGGGTCCATCACGCCGGGGTGCTCGGCCATCTCTCCGCCGATGAGCGAGCAGCCGGATTGGCGGCACCCCTCGGCAATGCCCGAGACGATCTGCGCGGTGAGCGTGGCGTCGAGCTTGCCGACCGCGATGTAGTCGAGGAAGAAGAGCGGCTCGGCGCCGGTGACGAGGATGTCGTTCACGCACATCGCGACGAGGTCGATGCCCACCGTGTCGTGCTTGCCGAGGAGCTGCGCGAGCTTGAGCTTGGTGCCCACGCCGTCGGTGCCTGAGACCATGACCGGCTCGGCCATCTCCTTGAACGCCGCTGCCGAGAACATCCCGCCGAAGCCGCCGATATCGCCGATGACTTCGGGCCGGTACGTGGAGCGCACGGCCTCGCGGATGCCTTCGACCGCGCGGGCGCCTTCGTCGATGTCGACACCGGCGTCGCGGTACGAGATGGGTGTCTTCGGCGTCTCGGTCATGCGGGCCCCTCCTCCTAGGCGGCGTGCACTGCCATTCTAGCAGCGAGGCGCGGGACGCGAGGTGGTCATCCCAGCCCGCCGATCGCAGCCACGAGCGTCGAGATGCCGAGCGATGCCGCCACCGCGATCGCCATAGCGGCAAGCCAGCCGGTGCCGTGCGTCACGCGTCTGCCGACGACGATGCCCGCCCACGCAGGCAGGATGTACCCGACCGCGAGCGACACGAGCGCCCACGCCGCCACCAACATGTACGCGACCCACGCGGGTGTCACCTGCGAGAACGCGCTCACGCCATCGAAGACCTCGCGCGTTCTGCCGAGGATCATCAGCCCGTCGCCGACAAGCCACGCGACCGCGATCACCGCGCCCGCCCAGAACCGCCGCTCGCGTGGTGACCTGGGATAGCCGAGGAGCGCAGCAGCGATCACCGCGCCAATGATGCCGAAGACGGGGTTGTACTGGATGCCGAGCAGCGCGCCCTGCCACAGTGCCTCTGCGACGGTCGTCGCACCTGCCGCAACGCTCACCCGACGGGTTCCAGGCTGAGCTTGCCTCGCTTGACTGACTCGGGAATTTCCACCGGGTACTCACCGGTGAAGCATGCCGCGCAGTACTCGGCAGCAGTTCCTCCGGTCGACTCGATCATGTCCGGCACCGAGAGGTACGCGAGCGAATCAGCGCCGATGAACTCCCGGACCTCTTCCACCGTCTTGCTCGCGGCGATGAGCTGCTCTTGGGTGTCGGTGTCGATGCCGTAGAAGCACGGCCACTTCACGGGCGGTGACGTGATGCGCATGTGCACCTCGGTCGCGCCCGCCTCACGCAGCAGCGCCACGAGCTTGCGCGAGGTGTTGCCGCGAACGATCGAGTCGTCGACGACGATGAGCCGCTTGCCGCCGATGACATGACGCAGCGGGTTGAGCTTCAGGCGGATGCCCTGCTGCCGAAGCGACTGACTCGGCGAGATGAAGGTGCGGCCCACGTAGCGGTTCTTCACGAGGCCTTCGCCGAACGGAATGCCGCTCTCCTTGGCGTAGCCGACGGCCGCAGGCACGCCCGAGTCGGGCACGCCGATGACCATATCGGCCTCTACTGCCGAGGCCCGCGCCACTGCGGCGCCCATGCGCATCCGCGCCTCGTAAAGGTTGCAGTCGTTGAGCACGCTATCGGGACGCGCGAAGTAAATGAACTCGAAGATGCAGAGGCTGGGCTTCTCGGCAGGGACGGCCTGCTCGCTCTCAAGCCCGTCGACGCCGATCTTCACCATCTCGCCCGGCGCGATATCGCGCACGTACTGGGCGCCGACGATGTCGAGGCCGCACGTCTCGGACGCGATCACCCAGGTCTCGCCAAGCTTGCCGAGGGAAAGCGGCCGAACGCCGTACGGATCGCGAAACGCGTAGATGGCTTCCTCGGACATGAGGACGACCGAGTATGCGCCGCGAACGAGTCGCATGGTCTCGCGGATGCCGCCGCGAATGGAGCCATGCTCCTGCGTGAAGTGATCGATGAGCGTTGTGATGACTTCCGAGTCGGTGGTGGAGCGGAAGCGGATGCCGTGCACCTTCATCGCGTCGCGGAGCTCGACGGTGTTCACGAGGTTACCGTTGTGAGCGAGGGCGATGGTGGTCGTCCCGATGGACGAGACCATCGGCTGAGCGTTCTCCCACGCGCTGCTGGAACCGGTCGTGGAGTACCGCGTGTGGCCGATGGCGAGGTGACCCTGGAGCGTCGCCAGGTCGCTCTCTTTGAACGCCGTGGGAACCAGGCCGAGACTCTTCACAACCGTGAGTGTGTGACCGTCCGCAACGGCGATACCTGCAGATTCCTGACCGCGATGCTGCAGGGCATGCAAGCCGAAGTACGTGAGCCGGGCAACGTCTTCACCGGGTCCATACACGCCGAACACGCCACACGCTTCCTCCGGGCGATCCGGACGCTCTTCGAGTA
>CAKMKD010000118.1 GCA_927439865.1 uncultured Coriobacteriia bacterium
GACCCCTGGGAGGCTTTCGACCTTCGCCTCGATACGAGGAGGGCAAGCATCGCAGTGCATGCCGTCGGTTTGTATGTGAACTGCGTTCATGTCTGTTCCTTTCACCGCGCCATACTTACGCAGGCGCAAACGTCATGTCAGTGGTGCTGCTCTACGCAACTCTCTCGCAGTCGCGGAGCACATGACCGGCGTGAGCCACCCGACGACACGTCGAGAACTCATGCTTCGCGAAAGGACGACCTAGACCCTGATTCGCCCGTGCCGGGGGTCTGGTGGAGGAGGCAGTTCGGCTGAGATCGCCGCATTCTGACTGCCGAATCCCTGCGGAATGCCGACAAGGACTCTCGTGGGAAGAACCGCGGACAGAGCCACAGTGATTTTGGGCGACTCGGCCGATACTGCGGCCGTCCCGAGCGAGTCATGAGAACCCGCCAGGCACGCGCTCGGGCCCGGCATCGTGCTTCCCGTCGTGGGAGCCCCGAAAGCCGCACCACAGACAACCAGAGTCGTGACAGCCACAAGGGCTAGAACCACGACAACTGACGTCAATCTGCTGAATGTGCGTTCCTGGGTCATGAGCTCCTCGATCTCGCAGTTTCCACACGCCTTAACGCAATGCGCATGCCACGTTGGCTGAATTCACAGGATATACATGACTCAAATAGTCATGTTTCCGATACTCGCACGGCTGTCACCGATGCCATTCTCTCGGCGCCGGTCTGCTCGAGGCAGTCGCGAACGCGAATACGGGAACCTTCCATTGCGGTCCCGTGCCCGGGGATGACACGGAGGCGTACGGGAATATCCCTGGTGATCGTTCGGGACTTCTCGCCGCCCGCAGCTCAGAGTTGTTGCACTGGAGGCCAGCATGTCGGCACGTCGCACGACAGCGCACGATGGGGGGAGAGCTCGTCGCGTTGTATCGGCCCTCGGCATTGCGGCACTGCTCATCGCCATCGCCCTGCTTGACCGCACGACCGACCTCTTCCACCTAACCCTGCTCTACGTCGTTCCGATCGTCATCGCAACCTATGTCTTCGGCCTTGTCGGAGGCCTGTTGACCGGGGCTCTTGCCTTGGCCGAGGTGGCCGGCACACACTCTTTTCGCCACTCCGCCACTCTGCTGGCGGACATCTCGACTGACTTCGTCATATTCCTCTTCGTCGTGATCGTAATCGATCGCCTCAAATTCCAGCTTCGAACCATCCGGGCGCTCGAAGCTCGGCGTGATGTTGATCTCGCGATCGCGCGAGACGTCCAAATGCGCAAACTGACTCCGTCCCCCACTGATGATCGGTTTGAAGTCGCAAGCGCCCTTCACTTCGTGAGAGAGGTTGGCGGAGACTACTACAGGTTCGACGAAGCGAATGGGAGGTTCTTCCTGTTCGCCGGCGACATCTCGGGAAAGGGTATGTCCGCAGCGTTATTCGCGGCACTGCTCGATGAGGCGATTGGCGACGCACTCCAGGTCTTCGATGGGCTCGACGCCCTCGTGCAGTCGGTGAACCGGCGGATGTACGCCACCATGCCGGTCGAAATGTTCGTCACGATGTTCTTCGCCATCCTCGACGACGAGGAAGTGTGGTTCGTTGATGCGGGCCATGTGCGTCCACTCTTCTTCAAAGCAGCCACAGGCCGAACGGTCGAGCTGTCTGATGCGGGGACGATCCCACTCGGCATCGAACCATCGCTACAGCCCATTCCGGCGAGACTGCCAATCGCTTCTGGAGACGTGCTGCTCATCTGTTCTGACGGGGTCACGGAGAGCCCGGCCTTGATGCACCGACCCGGTCTTCTGGAATCGAGCTTCGAAAGGGTGGCGAGACAAGAACCGCAGGCCGTGGTCGACACGGTGACAGCGTTGGCTGAGTCCGAGGGCCAGACCGACGACATCACGGTGATCTGCGTGAAGCGACGGTGAGGGGGTTGGCGTGAGACGCTCGGTCGTCGAGTGGCTTCGAGGACGTGTGCATCTCCCGCCACGGGGGACCACCCAGGGCCGGTTATCAGCAACAGGGACTGCAAAGAGGCTCCATGAGAACGTCGATACGCCCTCTGAGCTGCGCCTTTATCCTGCGCCCGCTCTCGGCCCGAAGACATTTGTGGCCCGATTTCACACTCGAAATCGGGCCAACTCAGGCCTGTGACCTGGTCAAATCTGGTGCCCCCAAGGGAATTCGAATCCTGAAAGTGCTTGTGACTATTGGGACTCGTTGGGACTCGTTGGTACAGCAGAGCTGCGGCGAGTCCCAATAGGTACCAACGAGTACCAACAGTCACCAGGTATTTGGGCACCAAATCGGGCACCAAATCCGGGGCGCAGGATAAAGGCGCAGCTCAGAGGGCGTATCGACGTTCTCATGGAGCCTCTTTGCA
>CAKMKD010000119.1 GCA_927439865.1 uncultured Coriobacteriia bacterium
TGGAGCACCGCGAGCGCCGATCCTGCGATCCAGATGACCATCGGGCGCTGAAGCGCGAACGAGAGCGCCAGGGCGAGCCCCACGGTGACCGCCATCCGTGCTGAGTGGCGCGAGATCGCGCTCTCCAGGCGCAGATGTGAACGCAGATTCGCCACGAAGAAGTTCGTGCGGCTCGCGACACCGCAGTGCGCGACGCCACTCTGGCGGAACGGTCCCACGGCGAGCACCAGCGCCCACAGCCCGCCCAGCAGGAGGCCCGGTGCAGTGACGAATCCGGGATCCACGCCTGAAGATGCGATTCCGAGCAGCGTGCATGTACCGACATAGAGCGAACCTCGGATGCCGGCTGTACCGAACTCGGGAGCGAGCCCGCAGGCGAACACGACGACCACCGCGAACGGTATCGCTGTTAGCGGCATCTGGCCCAATAGGTCGCCGAGGCTGAATGCCACCGCGGCAAGCACGGTTGTGACCCCGATGGTCCATGCGCGGCGTGATGTCGCGCACCCGGGATCCACCAGCGCACCGACCAGTGCGCCGATACCCACGGGCACGAAGAGCAGGGGTCGGTTCACGGCCACGCCGAGCAGAAGGGGAGCGTAGAGGGCGAGAAGCACACGCACGCCGGCTATCCAGAACGGGCGCCCGGTCGGACGTACGAGCGTGGTACTCGCGGTCCTGACGACGGTGCGTGCGAGGTGAATGGTATGTGCCGGTCTCGGTAGCGCCATGCGGTACGGGGTCGCCTCCACGAATGCGTCGGGTCGCGCTTCTCACCCACCGTGAACGCAATGACCGCACCACCCTGACCGCTGTGGCTGCGGCGTTGTCGCGGCGTTGCCGTGCCGTCACTTTGATTCGGAGAACGGGGTGACGCGCGCAACACCCGAGGCGGCTTGGGGTTGCTTGTGTGAACCGCCGCCGCTCGTAGTAAACTTGTTCAGGTTTGCCTCGGCGCGTACCGCTTGACGCCGGTCTTGCGGGCGCGTCTCAAACGAAGAGTCGCCAATCCGGAAAGGGAGTGTGCTCGTGATCGTCGGAGTCCCCAAGGAGATCAAGAACAACGAGTTTCGAGTCGGAATGACACCTGCGGGCGTTGCGGAGTTCGTCGCGCACGGCCACAGCGTTCTTGTCCAGACCATGGCCGGCGAGGGTTCGTCGTTCGCAGACGCCGAGTACATCGAGGCAGGCGCCACCATGGTCGCCACCGCCGATGAGGTCTTCGCGCAGGCCGACATGATCGTCAAGGTCAAGGAGCCGCAGGCTGTCGAGATCGCCAAGCTGCGCCCCGGCCAGATCCTCTACACGTACCTGCATCTCGCCCCCGACTACGAGCAGACCATGGGCCTCGTCGGCTCCAAGGCTGTTTGTATCGCCTACGAGACCGTCGAGCTCCCCAACCGCTCGCTTCCGTTGCTCGCCCCGATGTCTGAGGTTGCCGGCCGCATGGCCGCTCAGGTCGGAGCCACGTATCTGCAGAAGCCGTTCGGTGGCCGAGGCACCCTGATGGGCGGCGTCCCCGGCACACATCCGGCCAAGGTCGTCGTTCTCGGCGGCGGCGTCGTCGGCACCAACGCGGCGTACGTCGCGATGGGCATGGGCGCGGACGTCACGATCATGGACGTCAGCCTGGACAGGCTGCGCTATCTCGACGATATCTGGGGCAATCGCATCCGGACCATCTACTCGAGCAAGCACAACATCGAGGAAGCGGTCTACGCCGCCGATCTCGTGATAGGCGCAGTTCTGCTTCCCGGCGCGAAGACGCCGTACCTCGTCACAAAAGACATGCTGCCGAAGATGAAGCGCGGGTCTGTTGTCGTGGACGTCTCAGTTGACCAGGGCGGTTGCATCGAGTCGACACACGCGACCACGCATGCGGATCCCACGTACTTCGTCGAGGGCGTGCTCCACTACGGTGTTGCGAACATGCCGGGCGCCGTGCCGAACACCTCTACGCTTGCGCTCACGAACGCCACCCTGCGCTACGGTCTGGCAATCGCCGACAAGGGCTGGAAGCAGGCCGTCCTTGACGACCCGTCGCTGGCCAAGGGCGTGAATGTCCTCGACGGGAAGATCACGTACAAGCCCGTCGCAGACGCACACGGCATGAACTACACCCCGCTGGAGAAGCTTCTCTAGTCGGCGGTTGTATCAGTTGCTGGTGTCGAGGGCGGCCTACGGGTCGCCCTCGCTCTATAATCAACACATGATCGCGAGCATCAATGACTTCCTGGTGTACCTGTCTGTGGAGCGGGGCTCATCCCCGCACACGATTTCGGCGTATCGCCATGACCTCGGCGAGTACGCTCAGTCTCTCGAGTCGCGAGGGGTGCGCTCGGCAAACGCGGTCACGCGCGAGGATGTGACCGCTCACATCACGGCACTCCGGGCTAAGGGACTGGCGCCAAGCTCCATCGAACGCAAGGTCGCGGCTATCAAGTCGTTTCACCGATTTTGCGTGCGCGAGGGACTCGCGGACGAGCAGCCGACTGCGCGAATACCCCTGCCGAAGGTGCCCGAACGGCTTCCTGACGCAATCTCGATTGAAGACGCCGACCGCCTGTTGAGCCAGCCATTCCCGGAGGGTCCGGTCGGTTATCGGGACAGGACGCTCCTGGAGGTGCTCTACGGGTGCGGCCTCCGGGCGAGTGAGGCGACGGGTCTTGATGTCGAGAGCATCGACCTTGACGGAGGGTTCATCAGGGTCTTCGGCAAAGGTAGCAAGGAACGCCTCGTGCCGGTAAGCGGCGCGGCCGAGCGTGCCGTGCGCGAGTATCTTGCTCACGGACGGCCCTACCTGCGGGCGAAGAAGGCCAGCGTTCGGCAGGACCCCTCGGCGGTCTTCCTTAGCCAGAGAGGACAGCGCATGAGCCGACAGGCGGTCTTCGCGATCGTGAAGACGTACGGGGGACGCGCAGGCCTGGATCTCCACCCGCACTCACTACGGCACTCCTTCGCGACGCACATGCTCGAAGGCGGCGCGGACTTGCGTGCGCTTCAGGAGATGTTGGGGCACGCGGACATCTCGACGACGCAGGTCTACACGCACGTCGACACGGCGCATCTCCGCGAGGAGTATCTCTCGACGCATCCGCGGGCGCGTCTACGGTAGTCAGGCTCCTCTGCCGAATGCTGGAAATAGTGTGCTGATATGGGCGTGTGAGGGGTAGAATGAATAGGGTGTTACCGTTCCGGAATACGAGGAGGCGGATCGAGCGTGAACAGAAAGACGATCAGGGTTCTTTCGGTACTACTGGCTCTTGTGTTGCTCGTCGCGTTTGTGCCCGGTTGCGCAAAGAAGACCGACACTGGCACGGGTACCGGTGACGGAACCACGCCGCCCAAGACCACGATCAAGGCAGCGATGGTCACCGACGTCGGCGGTCTTGGCGACAAGTCCTTCAACGATGGCGCTTACGCAGGTCTGGAGCGCGCGGAGAAGGAACTCGGCGTTGAGATCAAGGTTCTGGAGTCAAAGGAGATCACCGACTACGAGTCGAACATCGACCAGCTGGCGACAGCGGGCTTCTCGCCCATCTTCGCGGTCGGCTTCCTGATGACCGACACGGTCTCCAAGATGGCTCCCGCGTTCCCGGACGTCCAGTTCGGCGGCGTCGATGAGTTCTTCGACCCGGTGCCCACGAATGTTGTCGGCTTGAACTTCAAGGAGGAGGAAGGCAGCTACCTCGCAGGTATCGTCGCTGGCCTCGCCACCAAGGATTCGTTCGACAGCAAGCTCAACGCCGATAACGTGATCGGCTTCGTCGGCGGCATGGATATCCCGCTGATCCAGAAGTTCGAGGCTGGCTTTATCGCCGGCGCGAAGTCGGTCAACCCCGACGTCAAGGTCATCTCGCTTTACGCGGGCAACTTCACAGACCAGGCGAAGGGCAAGGAGCTCGGCTACTCGCTCATCGAGCAGAAGGCCGACGTCATCTACGCTGCTGCCGGCCAGGTCGGCCTCGGCACCGTTGAGGCGTGCAAGGACAAGGGCGCCCTCTTCATCGGCGTCGACGTGGACCAGTACGAGACCATCGCGAACAGCGGCGACGTCATGCTGACCTCCATGATCAAGCGCGTCGATAACGCGGTCTTCGAGACCATCAAGGCCGTTGTCGACGGTACATTCCCCGGCGGAACCATCAAGGTCTTCGGCCTTGCCGAGGAGGGCGTGGGTCTTGCCCCGTATCACGACTTCGATTCCAAGGTCCCGCAGGCAATCAAGGACGCAGTTGAGAAGGCTCGCACCGACATCATCGCCGGTACGATCACCGTCCCGACGGCCCCGTAGGTAGCACGATGTTGAGCGCGCTCGCACGCGTTCAACTGCGGTAGACTGAGAGGGGCGGCCGGTATCGTCCGGTCGCCCCTTCTTCGCTGATGTGACATGAGCGCGAACGGGGAGGGCTGCATGCCGCTACTCGAGTTGCACGAGATCACGAAGGTGTTCCCGGGAGTACTCGCCAATGACCGTGTATCCATGCATCTGGAGCGAGGGGAGATCGTAGCCCTTCTCGGCGAGAACGGGGCGGGGAAGTCCACGCTGATGAACGTCGTGTACGGTCTGCTCACCGCAGACAGCGGCGAGGTGCTTGTCGACGGGAACCCCGTCAAGATCAAGTCACCGCGGCAGGCGATCGACCTCGGGATCGGCATGGTTCACCAGCACTTCATGCTCGTGGAGCCATTGACCGTTACCGAGAACATCGTGCTCGGACGCGAGCCCGGCAAGTTCGGCGTGATCGACTTTGGCGCCGCGCGCGAGCGGGTACGCGAGATATCCGAGCGCTACAGCCTCAAGGTGGATCCGGACGCGAAGATCATGGATCTCTCCGTCGGCATGCAGCAGCGGGTCGAGATACTCAAGGCGCTCTATCAGGGTGCCCGGGTGCTCATCCTCGATGAGCCAACCGCCGTGCTTACGCCCCAGGAAGTGACGGAGCTGTTCCGCGTCGTCCGTTCGCTTGTTGATGAGGGTCTTTCGGCGGTATTCATCACACACAAACTCGAGGAAGTGGTTGCAATCGCTGACCGCATCCTCGTTATGCGTGACGGTGCTTTGGTGGGGGAGACGACCCCGAGCGAGACCGATGAGATCGGGCTCGCTCGCATGATGGTCGGCCGCGATGTCGTGCTCCGAGTCGAGAAAGGCGTTTCAACGTGCGGGGCTACCATTCTCGAGGCCAAGGATGTCCGGGTAGAGGATGACCGGGGGCTTGAGGCCGTCAAGGGAGTCACGTTCAGCGTCTGCGCGGGGGAGATCTTGGCTATCGCCGGCGTCGATGGCAACGGCCAGCGAGAGCTCGTCGAATCCATCGTCGGACTGCGGCGCCCCTCCGGGGGTGCCATCGAGCTCAAAGGCAAGGACATCACCCGCGCCAACGCCCGTGCATCGATCGAGGCCGGTGTCTCACACATTCCCGAGGACCGGCACCGCCGAGGCCTGGTTCTCGAGTTCAACATCGCCGAGAACATCATTCTCGGCGATCACAGAACGCCACCGATCGCCGGACGGGGCATCATGCATCCCAAGGCGATCTCCACGGTAGCCAGGCAGCGTATCTCGGACTACGACATCAGAACCCCTTCAGAGCGCGTCCTCGCCGAGGCCCTGTCGGGAGGCAATCAGCAGAAGGTCGTGGTCGCGCGCGAGATCGGTCGGGACCCCGAGCTTCTGGTCGCTGCACAGCCGACCCGAGGACTCGACGTTGGTGCTATCGAGTTCGTCCATAGACAGATTATTCGTGAGCGCGACGCGGGCAAGGCGGTCTTGCTTGTCAGCCTCGAACTTGAAGAGGTGCTCTCGCTCGCTGATCGCATTCTCGTAATCTATGAGGGTCGCATCGTTAAGGAGATCGCTGTCGCCGATGCCGATGCCGAGACACTCGGCTACTACATGACCGGCGGCGGTGGCGGCAAGCTCGATGCCGACACGGCGCAGGGGGCAGACGCGACGTCGCACACCGGAGGAGACGAATGAGCGCCGCAGCAGAGGAGCGTTCACCGCAACGCGATTGGATGGAGATCGCGCAGAAAGTCGGAACGCCGTTCGCATCCGTCTTCCTGGCGATTCTGATCGGATCGCTCATCATGTGGGTTTCCGGATACGATCCGCTCGCCGCTTATGCGGCACTGTTCCAGGGTTCGTTCGGAACGCCTAAGGCCTTTGGCGACACCCTCCTGAAGTCGACGCCACTCATTCTCGCAGGTCTGGGTCTCGCCTACGGTTTCCGGGCGAACCTGTTCAACATCGGTGCCGAAGGACAGCTGTTCATGGGTGGCCTGGCCGTAGCGTGGCTGGGCCTTCTGCTCGTGGGGCAGGCGTGGTACATCGTCCTTCCACTTCTGATCGTCGCCGCTATGGTGGCCGGAGCCGCCTGGGCG
>CAKMKD010000120.1 GCA_927439865.1 uncultured Coriobacteriia bacterium
ACGATCAGGAACGAGGTGCCCGCCTCCTTTCGGTGCTGTCAGAACGTTCCCGCCCGAGGAAGGGAGGCGTAGTGCACGTTCAGCATCGTTCCAGAGTGATACCCCCTGGGTATACACGTAACGAGAAGGTGATCACCATGAAGATAACAGCAGGTCTATTCGTTGCTCTAGCATTCATTCTCGTCGGTGTTCTCGGAATGGTCGCGACGGTGGCGTTCCAGCCGTCCGGCGGCATCGGATCAGCTGACTGCCCGTCCGGGCTGTGCGGCGACGGCCCCATCGGTTCGCCTCGGGCACCCTTGCAAGGCGAAGCGCGCGGCGTGGACTCGATGTTCATCGAGCAGATGATTCCGCATCACGACGATGCCATCGCGATGGCCGAGCTGGCGCTGACGCGAGCCGAGCACCCCGAGATCAAGCAACTCGCCGAGGACGTCATCAGGACTCAATCGGCCGAGAACGCGCAGATGCGTGACTGGTACGAGGAGTGGTACGGCCAGAGTGTCCCTGCGAACGGCTCTGGCTCCTACGGCATGATGGGCCGCGGGGGCATGATGGGCGGCGGCATGATGGGCAACTTCGGCGATCTCACAGCACTTGAGGATGCCGTGCAGTTCGATCAGGCGTTCATCGAGCAGATGATTCCGCACCACCAGATGGGAATCATGATGGCCCGAATGGTCGATAACGGCTCGAGCCGTCCGGAGATACAAGGACTTGCAAGAGACATCATCCGGACCCAGAGCGAAGAGATCGACCGGATGCAGCAGTGGTATCAGGAGTGGTACGGGCGTTAGACAACGCGCGCACCCATATAAAGGGAGTTGAGTCAGCCATGATGGGCGGACCTGGATATGGATACGGTTACGGAATGTCGGGTGGCGGTTGGCTGGGCGGATTGCTCATGTGGGGCTTTGGTCTGCTCGTGCTGATCGGGCTCGTTTTGCTTGTGATCTGGGCGGTTCGGGCCTCATCGGGGCACGGTGGCGCTGCGTCGAGCGGACCCGGGGCCAAGGGTCCCGTTGGCCACGACGAAGCCGTCGTGGTTGCCAAGCGGCGCCTCGCGAACGGAGAGATAACCGGCGAACAGTACGCCGATATCATGCGGGCGCTCGGAAGCTAGGGCCTCTCGGAACCATCTGCGCTATAGACACGTGGGCCGGTGCTGGCTACAATCTCGTTTGCTGTCTGCTTGTTCGACAGCCACCCAATCGGGGGTGTAGCTCAGTTGGTTAGAGCGCTGGCCTGTCAAGCCAGAGGTCGCGGGTTCGAGCCCCGTCACTCCCGCCATAAGAAGACTACAAGCCGAGAAGCGAAGATGCTTCTCGGCTTGTTACACTTGCATTGTCCTGCTCGTGATAGGCGTTTCAGGCTTGCGTAGACCCATGCCGATATCATCATTGCAGGCAGAGCATGCTGGCTCCTCTATTGCTGGCAAAGGAGCCCGTTCCTGCTCGGGCGACTTCATCCAAACGAGCGATCACCGACCTCCAGGGGGTCACACTATGGGCGGTCCAAGACTGGAGCAGCGATCTGCTGTGGCTTCGCATGCCCCAGTTATGGCCCGGGTGCTCGCCCTGTCGGTGGCGGCTGGACTGCTTGCGGCATCACTCGGATGGCTCGCGCCTTCGGGCTGGATTCCATCGGCAAACGCAGCGACCACGATCGTCGACACGTCCATGCGAACCGAGGTGGAGATTCGATCGAAGTGGGCTGCGCTCAAGCCGACGTACACGGGTACGCCATACGTCGTCGCGCCGAGTGTGGTCGCGCCGTATGCGCCAGGTGAGACAACCGTCGCGTTTCGCAATGACGGTCTGAATATGCTCAACTTCGGTCGGTACCTGGCAGGTCTGCCATCCGACGTGACACTGACTGCAACGCGGAATCTGGACGCCCAGTACGGGGCGGTGCTGCTGACGAAGGAGTTCAGCCACACCCCTGCTCGGCCAGCGGACATGAGCCTGGAGTTCTACCAACGGGGCTACGCGTCCACGAGCAGTAGCAACATCGGCTCGGGGTACTCCGACCTGGAGTCGTTCGTTAAGAGCTGTCTCGCCGATGACAGCACCTCGAACGTGGATCGCGTCGGTCACCGTCGTTGGATCCTGAACCCTGGCATGCTCTACACGGGCGTCGGATACGCGAACTCGCGGCTGACCAACTACGCGTTCGACAATTCCCGACCCGGTGACGCCGTCGACTACGCGTATGTCGCATGGCCCTCGGCTGGTCTCTTCCCGGTGGAATTCGCTTCGCAGTCTGTTCCGTGGTCTATCACTCTGAACCCCACAATGTACGACTGGGACACGACCCGGGCCGGGCACACAGTGACGCTCCGCCGGGTGTCTGACGGGAAGACCTGGACGTTCAATGCCGCCGATACGAACACGGCAGGCGAGTACTTCAATGCGGAGTTCGGCGGTTACGGGTCTGCACGCAACGCCTTCATCTTCAGGCCGAAAGCGTCCGATCTTGTCGGCAGCTA
>CAKMKD010000121.1 GCA_927439865.1 uncultured Coriobacteriia bacterium
GCGGTCTTTTTATGACATCGGATGATTGAATTACTAAAAGCGTATCTGCAGCAACATCACTACAGCAGATTCGACCTGAAAGCGGTTATTTTCGATATGGACGGGGTGCTGTACGACTCCATGCCGGCACATGATAAGTCGATTTCCCGATGCGTCCTTCCTGAAGGTAAAACTCAAAGGGTATATGTTGCAGGTTGAGTTCATCCATCTTTTGTCGCCACGAATTATCATGTGCCGGCATGGAGTCGTACAGCACCCCGTCCATATCGAAAATAACCGCTTTCAGGTCGACGTTCAACTGGTACTGGCCATCAGCCAGTTGATAAGTCTTCTGTTCGGTCGAATAAACCGGACGACCGGTAGCACGAGCATCAGGACCATCAGTCCCAGTCAGGCCGCTTTGTGCCAGATAAACACGTTCGCCACCGTTATCGAACAACTGGAAAGGAACATCCGGGTGGTCTTGGCGACGTGGACTGGCGAAAGGCGAGGACCGAAGCGGTGCAGTTCCTTGAGCGGCCGCTGGAAGCCGATCTGCTCGAGTATGCGACCTTCGAGCGGCTGTTGCGGGCGTGAGTTCCGTTCTCGTCTGCTACTCTTAGCAGTATCAGAAACCGTCTCCGGAGGCCTCTATGTCTCGCGTTGCGCTCATCACCGGCATCACCGGCCAGGATGGCTCCTACCTGGCCGATCTCCTTCTCGGCAAGGGATACGAGGTGCACGGCATCGTTCGGCGCGCATCCACCTTCAACACCGACCGCATCGATCACCTCTACCGCGACCCGCACGAGTCCGGCGCGCGCATGTTCTTGCACTACGGCGACCTCACCGACGGCACAGGCCTTCGGCGCATCCTAGAGAAGGTGCACCCGGACGAGGTCTACAACCTGGGCGCGCAGTCGCACGTGAAGGTCTCCTTTGACATGCCGGAGTACACGGCCGACGTTGTCGCCACCGGTACGCTACGCCTCCTCGACGCCATTCGCGACTACATGGAGACCTCGGGCAACGCGGTGCGCGTCTATCAGGCGGGCTCCTCGGAGATGTATGGCGCGGCGCCGGCGCCGCAGGGTCCCGAGACGCCGTTTTACCCGCGCAGCCCCTATGCCGTCGCGAAGGTCGCCGCCTACTGGTACTGCGTGAACTACCGCGAGGCGTACGGCATGTTCATCGCGAACGGAATCCTCTTCAACCACGAGTCCGAAGAGCGCGGCGAGACCTTCGTCACACGCAAGATCACGCGTGCCGTCGGCCGCATCAAGCATGGGCTGCAAGACAAGCTCTTCCTCGGCAATCTTGAGTCGCGACGTGACTGGGGCTATGCGCCCGACTACGTTGAAGCGATGTGGCTGATGCTGCAGCAAGACGAGCCGGGCGATTACCTCGTCGCAACGGGCGAGGCTTACTCGGTTCGTCAGTTCGTGGAGTTGGCGTTCAGTATGGCCGGCATGGACTGGAAGCAGTTCGTGCAGATCGACCCGCGCTACTACCGACCCACCGAGGTCGACTACCTCCTCGGCGATGCAACGGCCACGCGCGAGAAGCTTGGCTGGGCGCCGAAGGTCGAGTTCGAGGAGCTCGTGCAGCGCATGGTCGACCACGACATGGAGCTCGCCGCGCAGGAGAAGACGCTCCGCGACGCGGGCCACAGAATCGATCTGCGGGGCATCGGCCAGGAATAGCGTAAGATTGAGGGTACACACGACGCCATCCACCGAAGGGCACTCGCATGATTAGGTCAAGCCGCATCTACGTTGCGGGTCATAGAGGACTCGTTGGCAGCGCTATTGTGCGCCGTCTTGAGCGGCAGGGCTTTGAGACGATCATCACGCGTTCGCGCGACGAGGTGGATCTCACCTCGCAGGCCGCCGTGAACGACCTCTTCGACCAGCAGCGTCCCGAGTTCGTCTTTCTTGCTGCGGCGAAGGTCGGCGGCATCCTGGCGAACAGCACGTTCCCTGCGGACTTCATTCGCGAGAACCTGCAGATGCAGACCAACGTGATCGACGCCGCGTACCGTAGCGGCGCACGCAAGCTGGTCTTCCTCGGCAGCAGCTGTATCTACCCGAAGTACGCTCCGCAGCCAATGAAGGAGCAGTACCTGCTTTCCGGGGCGCTCGAGCCAACCAACGAGGCGTATGCGATCGCGAAGATCGCCGGCATCACGATGGTGAACGCATACCGTGAGCAGTTCGGCTTCAACGGAATCTCGCTCATGCCCACGAATCTCTACGGTCCCGGCGACAACTTCGATCTTGAGTCGTCGCACGTGATGCCCGCGCTCATGCGCAAGTTCCACGAGGCGAAGCTCTCGGGTGCGCCCACGGTCACTGTCTGGGGGAGCGGAACGCCACGCCGCGAGTTCCTGCACGTTGACGACCTGGCTGATGCGGCCACCTTCATGATGGACAAGTACGACAACGGCGACATCGTGAATGTTGGTGTAGGGGAGGATGTGAGCATCGGCGAGTTGGCCGCGCTCATCGCCGAGGTTGTGGGCTACGAGGGAGAGATCGTCTACGACTCGTCGAAGCCCGACGGCACGCCGCGCAAACTGCTCGATATCTCACGGCTTCTGTCGCTTGGCTGGCGCCCGAAGGTGAAGCTTAAGAATGGTATCGTGTCCACGTACAAATGGTATGTGGAGAACGGCGCGCAGCGCAGCTAAGTAGGTCTTCCGGGGGGAGTCGTTCGTGCACGCTATTTCGACGTCCGGGTTCGTTCACCGGGGCCGACGCAAACTGCTTGTTGGGGCGCTGCTGGTTGGCAGCGATGCCGTGGCGTTGGTGGCCGCAACGCTGCTCGCCACCTACGTCCGCTTTGATCGGCTCCACGCCTTCGCCGGTTTTGAGAACATCACCGAGCGCATCACGTATTACGAGATCTCTCTCGCGGTTTCGGCGGTGTGGATGCTCTTCTTGTGGGGCGAGCATCTCTACGAGCAGGAGCGGCTCACCTGGGGCGCCGGTGAGTTCTCTCGCGTACTGCGCGCGCTCGCGATGGGTGTCGTCGGCTTCATCCTGATGACGTTCGTGGTCAAGACGCCGGGCCTCTCACGTCTGTGGACGATGCTCGCGTTCGCTCTCGCCGTCACCTTCGTATCGTTGGGCAGGTTTGGAATCCGGCACTTCCTCATGTGGAAACGCCGTCGGGGTCGCATTCTGCGCCGCACCCTCGTGGTCGGCTCCAATGCCGAGTCCGCAAGTATCATCCGAACGCTTGTGGCACATCCCGAGCAGGGGCTTGCGCCGGTCGGGTGCCTGGCATCATCGCGCCACGACATGCTTTCGCTCAACTACTGCGCGGACCTGGTGCCGGCGCTTGGCGCGGCGAACGACCTCACGGAGATCATCGGCGAGCACGACATCGACACGGTGATCATCGCGTCCTCGGCATTCGACCACGACGTGCTGGCCCACATGATCGGCGAGCTCCGCGGTGTGGATGTCTCGATTCACATCTCATCGGGGCTCTTCGAGGTGCTGACCTCCCGCGTGCTCGTGCGTGAGATCGCGGGCGTTCCGCTCGTCACCATCCAGCCGGTCTCGCTCTCGCGGGGCAACCTGGCCACGAAGCGGGTGTTCGACGTCGTGGTCGCCTCGGCGATCGTGCTCGTGGGGCTGCCGGTGTGGGTGCTCCTCGCGCTCGCCATCGTGCTCGACAACCGGGGGCCGATCTTCTACCGCCAGCGGCGCGTTGGACAAGGCGGCGTGGACTTCGACATGCTCAAGTTCCGCTCCATGTGCGTAGATGCCGACGCCCGGCTCCAGGCGCTCAAAGACGCGAACGAGGCCACCGGGCCGCTCTTCAAGATGAAGGACGATCCGCGCGTGACGCGCGTGGGCAAGTGGATGCGCAAGTTCTCGGTAGACGAGTTCCCGCAGCTCATCAACGTGCTCAAGGGCGAGATGTCGCTCGTAGGGCCTCGGCCGCCGCTGCCGGGGGAAACCGCCGAGTACAGCGACTATCACTGGCGCCGGATGGAAGTGCCGCCCGGCATGACGGGGCTGTGGCAGGTCTCGGGGCGCTCGTCGCTCACGTTTGAAGAGATGGTGCGACTCGATCTGTTCTACATCGAGAACTGGAGCGTGGGATTCGACCTCGCGCTCATCGGCAGGACGGTGCCGGCGGTTCTGTTCTCGAAGGGCGCGTACTAGGGCGCGTTGCTAGGCGATGTTATTTTCATGGGTTATTGTTGGTGAAACGGGCCTGCAACAAGGAGCCGTCAAGATTTGAGTTTGGAGCACTAACAGGGGGACCGTGCCCGCGGGAACGGCGAGTTCTTGGGGGTCCGTGTCCGAAGCGACAACGGAGGGCGGAACGGTATGAAGCGATTGAGTGCAGTAGTATGCCTGATTCTGGCAATGGCGCTCGTCCTACCCGGATGTGCGGCTAAGGATGATGGTGCCAAGAATGGCGGCGCAGAAGGCGACACAATCGTTATCGGCGCGGCTCTGTGCCAGACCGGCATCCAGGCCCCGCTCGACGAGCCGGCCCTTCGTGGCGCCCAGCTCGCCGTTGACGAGCTTAACGCCAAGGGCGGCATTCTCGGCAAGCAGGTCGAGCTTGTAGCGCTCGACGGCAAGAGCGACCCGGTGACGGTTGGTAACGTTGCCAAGCAGCTCGTGGAGAAGGGCGCCTCGGCGATCATCGCCCCGAGCGACTTCGACTTCGGCGGTCCCGCCAGCCGAGAGGCGCAGAAGGCCGGCATCATCGGCATCTCGCCGTGTGCATCGTCACCGCTTTACGGCTCGGCCGCGCTTGGTGACAAGCAGTTCACGCTCTCCATGTGGAACACCACGATGGGCGCAGTCACCGCCGAGTACGCGTACAACGAGAAGGGCTGGCGTACCGTGTACGTCATCACCGACGACTTCATCGACTACACGAAGTCGCTCTCGAAGTACTTCATCGTTCGCTTTGAAGAGCTCGGCGGCAAGGTAATCTTCGAGGACACCTACACGCAGGGCCAGGCCGACGTTTCGGCACAGCTTGCGCGTATCAAGGCGCTCCCCGAGAAGCCTGACTTCATCTACATCTCGTCGTACATGCCCGACCTCGCGCTCATGATCCGCACCCTTCGCGAGAGTGGCGTCACGCAGCCGGTCGTCGGCGGCGACTCGTACGATGACCCGTCGCTGTTCGAGGCGCTTGGCGCCCAGTACGGCAGCGAAGTCTACTTCGACACGCACGGCTATCTCTCTGACGAGGCCAACCCCAAGTACAGCGAGTTCGCGGCCGCGTACGAGAAGAAGTTCAGCAAGGCTCCTGAGGCCGTCTGGATCATGCCTGGCTACGACGTCGTCATGGTCATCGCCCAGGCGATGGAGAAGGCCGGCTCGACCGACGGCGCAGAGGTTGCCAAGGTCATGGAGACGACCGAGTTCGATCTGTTCACCGGCAAGCTGAAGTGGTCCGACGCTGCGTCCGGCCACGAGCCGAACAAGGCAGCGGCCATGGTGTCTCTCACGGAAGGCAAGCCGAAGTTCCTCGGCTGGGTCATTCCCGAGAAGCTCCCGAAGCCGTAAACAGCACACGCACCACGCAGTACGAATGACGCCAGGGGGGAGTCCGTTCGCGGGCTCTCCCCTGGGCTGAACAGGCACGATTCAGATCCAACCCCCGGAGGGGTGAATGGGACCACACGAGGAATCACAGCACAGCACGCTTGAGGTCTCGGGCCTCTGCAAGTCGTTCGCGGGCCTCAAGGCCGTGGACAACGTCAGTTTCACGGTGAAGACCGGCGACATCCTTGGTCTCATCGGCCCGAACGGCTCAGGAAAGACCACGCTCATCAATGTCATCACCGGCCTGCTGCCGGCAACAAGCGGCACGGTGTCGGTTGATGGCTACGTCACCACCGGCAGGAAGCCGCACCGTGTGGCGCGCGCGGGCATCTCGCGCACGTTCCAGACGATCCG
>CAKMKD010000122.1 GCA_927439865.1 uncultured Coriobacteriia bacterium
CGGAGGAGCACCCCGACGTGGTGGTCGCTTGGCTGGTCGCGTATCAGAACGCAATTGCAGAACTGACCAGCATGTCACCAGACGAGTTGATGGCAACCCTTCCTGGCGAGACCTTCGAGACGGTTTCGGAGGACACCTATCGGGAGCAAATGTTCGGGTCGGACCTCATCTACGATTACCGGAAGTGGACCTGGCTGACCGAAGGTGACCTCGACATCATGGAGATCGACAGTAGCGTCATGGTTGATATGGGAGTCCTGCAGCAGCCGCTGGACAGGGAGGCCCTGATTGAGCAGATGGGCCCAAACCTGGAGATTATGCGGCGAGCATACGAGATCGTTGGAAAGCCTGACATCAGTGAATTCACGAACGCCGAGGCGCGCGATCGTCGAGGTGTCCCTGTCTGGGAGCTGAAGTGATCCCTTCCCCAGCGCTCGTTCCCGAGTCGCAAGGGACTCCAATGTCGCAGCGACACCGGAGCAAGCGAGGGGAACGCGCTCCAACCTCGCCTTGGGCCGCGCGGCTCCTCAAACGCGCGGAGCGGGTTCTTCTGGCCGCGGCCACCGTGGTAGCAGCTTGGTGGATCGCCGCATTGCTGACGAACAACTCGATTATGCTGCCCGTGCCGCCGCGAGTGGTGAGCGCGATAGTCAACCTCACCTTGTCTGCCGAGATTCCAGAGCAACTTGGTGCAACTCTCTATCGCGTCGGCGTAGCTTTTACACTCGCGGCGGCAACCGCCATCCCGTTGGGCATGCTGATCGGACTGGTCCCCCTTGCACGTCGCGTTCTGGATCCCACGATAGAAGTTCTGCGGCCGATTCCTGCAATTGCATGGATCCCAGTCATCATGATCCTCGTTGGCGTGGGCGACGTGCTGGCGATAAGCATCGTGTTCTACGCGGCGTTCTTCCCAATCCTGTTGAACACGGTCCTAGCTGCGCAGGGTCTTGATCCACGGCACCGGGAAGCAGCGCGAACCCTGGGCGCGAGCCGATTGCATCAGATCTGGCACGTGATCATGCCGGGCATGCTCCCCACAGTGGTGGCCGGCCTCCGCATCGGTATCGCATTTGGTTGGATGAGCGTTGTCGCCGCCGAACTGATCGGCGCATCAAGTGGGTTGGGATACCGCATGCTCTGGTATCAGCAGAACTTCGCGTCGCCGAACGTTCTTGCATACATGGTGGTAATTGGGCTCACTGGGCTTGCCCTTGATCGAAAGCTCGGAGGCCTGGGTGTGCTTGTGACACCGTGGCGTGCGAAGGGCGGTCCTAATGCGCAACGTTAGAAACGTCTCCCTTGCGCTAGTCGTGCCTCTGACGCTGCTCCTTCTCTGGCAAGGAGTCACCTCCGACGAGAGTCGCCTTCCGGGCCCACTCGCTGTCGGGCCTGCACTGGTGTCACTTGTCACCGATGGCGAACTGGGTCGACATCTGCTAGCCAGCCTCCGTCGCGTCGGCCTCGGATACGCGATCGCGACGATGATCGCTCTATCAGTCGCCATAGTGGCGGGGCTGGCGCGGCCGAGAATTGCAAACTGGATAGAGGACGTAGTCGGGCTCTTCCGCCCGCTTCCGCCCTTCGCCTGGATCCCGCTCTCGATCATCTGGTTCGGCATTTCTGACCAAGCTGCGAGCTTCATCATTGTCGTAGCGGCATTCTTCCCCATCTTTACCAACACGCTCCATGGTTTGCGCGAGGTACCAGCCGACTGCGTGCAAGCAGCCCAAACGCTTGGCGCGCGTCGGAGCGACATAGTCCGACATGTGCTCGTGCCGTCGGCAGTTCCTGCAATCTTGACGGGCATGAGGCTGTCAGCCGGCCTCTCCATAGCTGTCATCATCGGAGCCGAGTTGGTGATCGGCTACACGCTGCGCTCTGGCGTCGGCTATCTCTTCGTGAACTACGTGTTGGTGCGGTTCAATCCGGGAAACGTGTTGGCACTAATGCTCACGGTCGGCGTGTCGGGTCTACTACTTGACACAGTCCTGAGGCGAGCGCAGAACCATTGGACCCGCTGGCGTCCCTCAACGGCAATCGAATCGAGGTAGAAGCGCATGATGACCACCGTTGATTCTGTTGCGTCCCCCAGACGTCCGTCGGAGGTTGCGATCGAGGGCGTCAACGTAGTGAGGCGGTTCCCGG
>CAKMKD010000123.1 GCA_927439865.1 uncultured Coriobacteriia bacterium
ATGACAGTAGTCCAGCCGGAAGAGAGTTAAGGCCACCTTCGGCGATCGCCGCGGCTACCAGATGGACCCGGCCAACGGGGAAGAGGCGCTTCGCGAGACTGCACTCGACATCGAGGAAGGCGCCGACATCGTCATGGTGAAGCCGGCGCTCGCGTACATGGACATCATCCGCCGCGTGAAAGACGAGTTCGGGTACCCCACCGCCGCCTACAACGTGAGCGGCGAGTACGCGATGGTGAAGGCAGCCGCCGCCAACGGGTGGATCGACGAGCAGCGCGTGGTGCTCGAGACGCTTCTCGGCTTCAAGCGCGCCGGGGCGGATCTCATCATCACCTATCACGCAAAGGATGCCGCACGCTGGCTGAAGGAAGGCTAGCCGGTCCTTGAGCGCGATCGACGCGGGTGTCGGATTCGTCCGGTCGTGTTGCTTCGGGCCGAGGCGTTCGGTTAGGATTCGTGTGCCACCCGCCCATCCCCGATTGGAGACAATGCCGTTGTCGGCGCAAGCTCTAGACGCGCGCGATTGTCCCGATACGCAGGGTGCACCTGGCGGTTCTGGGATCGAACGTCTCGGCGGGTGGCCTGGCGTGCTGTTGATGGCCGTCGTGCTGCTGCTCACAATCGGCGTCCGAATCGGTCTTGCGCCCGCGCATGAACCGATCCAGCACGATGAGGGAATCAGCATGATGCACGCGGCGGGCATGAGCGTCGCGTACGACGAGATGGTCCACGCTGAGGCACCTCCGATCGGGACCTGGGCCTCATCAGAGGTGTGGGACTCGTATGTGGTACCCGACGGACTCGATCTGCCTGCTGTCATCACGAGCACGACGCGAAGCGACCTGCATCCGCCACTCTACTTCATGTTGGTCAACATATGGCAGTCGCTCTTCGGCAACTCAAGAGACGCCGGCTGGCAGCTGAACATCGTGTTCTCGATCGGCACCGCCCTTGCCATCTACATGCTCGGTCTCCGGCTCACCGACAGTCCGATCGTTGCGGCGCTGTCGGCCGCAGCGTGGGCGGTTCTTCCGGGTGCGATAGAGACCTCACTGACTATTCGTCAGTACGACATGCTGGCCCTTTTCACCGTGCTGATAGCGTGGCGGGCGGTCGTGATCGCGGAGGCCGACAAACCCACGGGCATTTATGAGTACGTGTTGCTCGGGGGAGTGTGCACCCTGGGTCTGATGTCCCACATTTACTTCGTGCTGCCTATGAGCGGCGCGTTCGTCTGGATCGCCTTGAAGTCGTTCGCGCATGACCGCCGACGCGTGGTCCTCACGCTGGCCGCGATGGTCCTCGGTTTTGTGCTTGCTGTCGCGTTAAACGTCGACTCCTTCACCATCTTCGGCAGGACCACAAGGAGTGGATGGGACAAGTCGCTTCATGGAATGCTCCTGCGAGCCAAGGCGTTCGCCCTAGCGCTAGCGAGTGGGCTTGGCGTCAGTCGAACGAGCCTGAAGGGGATCTTCAGCGCATGGGCGGTGCTCGGCGTCGGCTCCGAGATGGTTCGCGCAGCAACGGTGCTCGTTGGCGTTCTGGCCGGCGCCGTTGCGGTGCACTTCACCCGACCATCGTTTGCCCGACTCGGTCGTTCGATCTCGCGCGGGGGAGCCGCGCTGTTCTTCCTCGCATGGCTTACCCTGGCGGTCGGCGCGATGTACGTTTCTATTCCGAGCCTGAGTCCGGCGCTCGGCGCACGCTATCTCGCGATGACCTGGCCGTTCGTGGGGCTGTGCGTCGGCGTTCTCGGCTCGATCCTATGCCGTGGTCGGTGGCTGCCCGTTGCGCTCGTTGCGATGTGGTTCGTGTTCGCGATCCTCACCGCGAGCAGCGCGATTCCTCGCTTCGATCCGGCCATCTTGCGCAGCGCAGATCACGTGGTGCTTGATAACGTCGCCCGGGGAGTCCTCTTGCCCTACGCGGACGCTGCGTCGGGCGATACCGAGTTCTATGCAGCATGGCGTGATGATCTGCTGGCCCGATCCGACGCATGGCTCGATCGGCTACAACCGGGTGACCTGGTCGTGCTTGCCGGCATCTATCAGCCGTCATCGGTGTCGGAGGATGAGGTTCTTCGGCTGGTAGAGAAGCGTTGGGCGCTCGAAAAGGTTACGCTTCGAGGGTTGCGGGGTTCGGTGTTTCGCGTTTTGCATGCAGCTGAAGAGTCCTGAGCAACAGGGGGTACTGTGAGCGAGTCAGCAGCCCGATCAGAATCGGGGCAGGGAACGTCAGGACCGGCGGATCGTGTGATCCACTGGGTTCTGCCTGCGTACAACGAGTCGGCATCAATCGCGGATCTCTTGGATCGCATTGTGGAGGTTTCCGAGGAGCACGGGCTTACCTACGACGTGCTCGTCGTCGATGACGGAAGCGCCGACGACACCGGCGACCTCGTTCGACAGAAAGCCGATTCAGGCGTTCCGGCCTCTGTGATCCGAAACGAGCCCAACCGCGGCCTCGGGTATACGATACGACGCGGCCTCCTAGAAGCGTCCGCAAGCGCGCGCCCTGATGACGTCATCGTCACTCTGGACGCCGACCTCACACAGGATCCGAAATATGCTCCTTCGATGCTGACGAAGATCGACGAGGGGTATGACGTTGTGGTCGCCTCTCGCTACAGACCGGGCTCCGGAGTCGAAGGGCTCTCTGCCCTGCGCACCTTCCTGTCGTACGGGGCGAGCGCCCTTATCGCTCTCGTGCGGCCTATCCGAGGCCTTCGGGACTATTCGTGCGGGTTTCGGGCCTATCGCGTGGAAGCCGTCCAGAAGGGCTTCCGGGAGTTCGGGGACGACTTCGTTAGCGAGCGCGGGTTCGCCTGCATGCTGGAGATCGCTCAGCGGCTGCGTGAGATTGCCGCGTTCGCAGAAGTGCCGTTCGTGCTTCGTTATGACGCAAAACGCAAGGGATCGGCCATCAAGATCATACCGACGATCGGCGCGTACTTCCGCGTTGTTGCCAAGGTAGCGGGAAGCGGCGGGAAACGTGTCCCGGTAGCAACGCTGGCGCTTGCGTTCACCGCGGTCTTCCTCGGTGCATTCGGTCAGGCCTTCTTGCGGATGGGCGCACAGGACCTGGGAGGGATTCAGGCCCGTCAGCTGTTGATCGATGCGATTCAGCGGCCGGAGATCCTGGTGGGCCTAGGGCTCTACGCGGTGTCGTCGGTGTTGTGGCTCGGGGTGCTCTCACGCCTGGAGCTTTCAATCGCATATCCACTCGGAGCGAGCGGGTACGTGCTCGTTGTCCTTCTGGCGGCCCTGTCGGGTGAGTCCGTGCCGCTGTTGCGCTGGGGCGGTGTGGCGCTCATCGTGCTCGGGGTGCTGCTGGTAGGCTGGCTTGGTGCAGCACCGACTGTAGAGCCGAGGCGAGCATGAGCGGAGTCGGGTTTTCATATGTAGTGACGTCCGTGGTGTTTGTCGTCACGGGTCAGACGCTCCTCAAACTGGGCATGACGCGAGTCGGCCCCATCGGAAAGAGCGAGCTTAGCCGTCCCATCGCACTGATTCGGACCGTGATGAGCTACTGGCAGGTGTGGGTGGGACTCACCCTGTACGCGGTCTCTGCTGCGATGTGGATCATCGCACTGTCGCTCGTGCCGCTGTCTGTTGCGTATCCCTTCCTAGGTCTCACGTACGTCGGCGTGGCCACGATTGCGGTTCTCAAGCTCCGAGAGTGGCTCACGCCGGCGCAGTG
>CAKMKD010000124.1 GCA_927439865.1 uncultured Coriobacteriia bacterium
GTCGGGTTGTACGCCGAGACGTCGTTGGCCTGGGTCTCGATGACCGGCAGTGCCGTGAGCGAACCGGCACCCAACTCGTCGTTCACCTTGCACGCGCGCTCAAGAAGGCGGCTGTGCAGGTAGAAGACGTCACCGGGATACGCCTCGCGGCCCGGCGGGCGACGCAGTGTCAGTGACATCTGGCGGTACGCAACGGCCTGCTTGGAGAGGTCGTCGTAGATGACCAACACGTGGCCACCCGGATTCTCCTTGGTGGCCGGCTTGCCGTCCTTGCCGTTGTACATGAAGAACTCGCCCATCGCGCAACCGGCGAGCGGCGCCATGTACTGCAGCGGAGCGGGATCGGACGCACTTGCGTTGACGACGATGGTGTACTCCATCGCGCCGTGCTGCTCGAGGGTCTGGACGACACCTGCGACGGTGGAGGCCTTCTGGCCGATCGCCACGTAGATACAGACGACGTCCTTGCCCTTCTGGTTGATGATCGCGTCGGTAGCGACGGCGGTCTTGCCCGTCTGGCGGTCACCGATGATGAGCTCGCGCTGGCCTCGGCCAATCGGGATCATCGCGTCGATCGCGAGGATACCGGTCTGCATCGGCTCATGGACATGCTGGCGCTCGATGACGCCCGGCGCGCGGAACTCGACCGGGCGAATACCCTCGGCCTCGATAGCGCCCTTACCGTCGATCGGCTCACCGAGCGGGTTGACGATGCGGCCGAGGAACGCGCGGCCGGATGGGACTTCAACGATGCGACCGGTCGTACGGACGGTGTCGTTCTCCTTGATGAGCGAGGTCTCGCCCATCAAGACGGCGCCGACCGCGTCGCGGTCAAGGTTCAGGGCCATGCCCATGACGATCTCGCCGGACTCGGAAACGAACTCCAGGAGCTCGCCTGCCATGGCGCCCTTCAAGCCGTCCACCTGGGCGATACCGTCGCCCAACGCCATGACGGTACCAACCTCACGCACGTCCACAGAGGACTTGAACTCCTCGAGTTGCGCCTTGAGGACCGCGTCGATCTTGCTGGCGGTGATCTCAGCCACTTATGCCTCACCTCCCTGGCGTGCGGTCAGAAGGGCCTGACGCAAATCCCGCAGCTGCGAGGTCACGCTGCCGTCCAGGACGCGCCCTGCCACACGAATGACGATGCCGCCGAGCAGGGACTCGTCGACGCTCTCGCGGAGCGAGACGGCGCGACCCAGCGCGGCACTTAGTTTGTCGGTCAGTTTGGAGCGCAGATCGTCGGTGAGAGGCACTGCGGTCGTGACCTCGGCGACGACGATGCCCCGCTCCTTCTCGGCAATCGCGGTAAAGGCGTCCGCGAGCGCACCGAGCTTGTCGACCATGCCGCGGTCGACCAAGAGCGTGACCACGGCGAGCACCTCGGGGGCGACGTCGGCACCGAAGATGTCGCGCAGAATGTCGCGCTTCTTCTCCGAGGGAACCGACGTACCCGTGAGTGCCTCGCGCAGGTCGATGTTGCCCCGCACGGCCTTCACGACGCTCTGCAGACCCTCGTCGGCCGCGTCGACCGACTCCGCCAGCGCGGCGAGGTCGAACAGCACGCGTGCGTAGGTGTCTACGAGCTCGCTAGTTCTCATTCAGGCTACCCACCTCTGCGATGGAGCGCTCGATGAGCGCCGCATGGTCAGCAGCAGAGAGCTTCTGGCCGATGATCTTGCCTGCGACGGCCACCGAAAGGTCGGCCACAGATGCCTGCAGCTCAGCCATCGCTGAGGCCTTCTCGGTCTGGATCGCTTCGATCGCCTTGGCCCGCTCAGCCTCGGCTTCTTCGCGCGCCTTCGCGACGATCTCGTTCTTCATGTTCTCGGCCACAGTGCGACCCTGTTCGATGACCTTGGCAGCCTCAGTGCGGGCCTCGGCCATCTGCACCCGGTATTCGTCGAGCAGGCGCTCTGCCTCGACACGCGTCTCTTCGGCCTTCTCGAGAGACTCGCGGATCTTCTCCGCGCGCTCGTCGAGCATCTTGGTGACCGGCGGGAACGCAAGCTTGGAGAGCAGAATGAAGAGCACGACGAACGACGCAAGCGCGACGAGCACTTCAGGTACCTTTGGGATGATTGCTTCCACGCGCTTCCTCCTCGGCTATCGAATCGTGGGTGAGTTATGCACCCATGAGGACGAATGCGAGCACGAAGCCGAGCAGTGCGATGGCTTCAGTCATGCCAAGCGCGATGAACATGGTGGCCTGCAGCTTGCCGGCCATCTCGGGCTGACGAGCCATCGACTCGATGGTCTTCGCACCGATCATGCCGATGCCGATGGCCGGCCCGATCGCACCGATACCGAACGCAAGTCCGGCGCCCAGAACGCTCAGAGAACCTTCCACTGTTCCTCCTCTATGAGTCCATACATTCTCGTTCGTACAGGTTCACGCCGGATTGCCGGCGGCTGTCCCCTAATGCTCCGACGCGTGCAACGCGCCGTTGATGTAGACCGTCGTCAGGATGCTGAAGATGTACGCCTGCAGCACCGCAACGAAGACCTCGAATCCGTGCATGATCACCCGCATCACGAACGCAAGAACGCCGGTGACGGCGCTGCCGGGCGTGAGGTGCTCGATGGAGATCGTCACCAGGATGGTGAAGATGCCGAGCATGATGTGGCCCGCGTACATGTTGGCGTAGAGACGAATGCCAAGCGTGATCGGACGAAGGAAGTGGCTCACGATCTCGAGCAAGAAGATGAGCGGCATCAGCAGCATCGGAGTGCCGCTCGGCACGAAGCTCTTGATGTACGTGACCAGGCCGTTCTTCTTGATGCCGATGCTGTTGTACACGAGGAACACGATGATGCCCCAGGTGACTGTGACACCGATGGTGCCGGTGCCCGGCAACGCGCCTGGCACGAGGCCGATCAGGTTGTTGAACAGCACGAAGAAGAAGATCGTCCCGATGAACGGGAAGTACTTCCGGCCATTCTCGGAGCCGAGGATGTCGACACACAGCCCGTCACGGACGAACGAGACGCCCGCCTCAACAACGTTGCCGACGCCTTTCGGCACCAGGCTCAGGCGTCGCGTCGAGACCAGGAAGAACACGGCCGTGAGCGCGAGCGCTATGAGCAGGAAGAACGTGTAGTTCGTTAGCGTGAACGTGCCGATATGCTCCGAGAACATCGGCAGCACTGCGAGCTCGTGCAAGAGCTCTTCGACCATGTGACCCATGTTTTCCACGGGCTGACCGACCTCCTTCTGCTCAGGCCTTGTCGGGGACAGACAGTCTGACCATCATGCCGGCCGCTGCGAGCAAGAAGCCCGCGACGAGACCGGCACCGAACGGAACGAGCGATTCCCTTGCGATAACAAAGACGCCGGTGAGCGCAGCGATTGCTGCGAACATGCCGGCGCCATTAAGGGCGAGGGCCTTCATCATTCCAAGGAGCGGATCGGAAGGCGTCACAAGCTTGGAGGCCGTGCGCGCGAGAACGAGAAGCATGACGCCGAGGCCGACGCCAGCAAGCGCAAAGACGATGGGATGAAGCCCAGTCGCGCTATCGCCGAGGTTCCCAGACAGTGTCGGTGCCCCTTACTCCACGAGCGGAAGGTACCCGCGACGATTTCACGCCGCTCCCCCGGGTACACATCCGACACGGCGCGCGGCTCATGCCTCAGCCACGGGGCCTGGATGCTTCATCGGATTCGCTCTCCGACCGGGGGGTCCTCGGAAAGCGTGCTCACTATACAACAAGGTCTGGAGCATCACAAGCATGTGTGAACGGGCCTGAAGACCGCTATTCGTCGTCGTGGTGGGCCGCTTCGAAAAGCCCAAGCCAGTACGCCATGAGGCCCGACAACGACGCCAGCGCGATCAGCGTGATGAGGCGTAGCGAAGGTGGCGCCCACCGCGTCGCATACCCGCCGAAGGCGAGCGCGACCGACCACACGTAGATGATCAGCACCGTCTGGCGCTGGTTGAAGCCGCGACCGAGCAGCCGATGGTGGATGTGCCCCTTGTCGGCCATCTGGATGGGCTGACCGTGACGGCTGCGCCGGATGATCGCCGAGAGCGTGTCGAAGATCGGCACGCCGATGATGAGTAGCGGAATGGCAAGGGTGATCGCCGCGACGGACTTGATGACGCCGAGGAGCGAGATGCATGCAAGCGTGAAGCCGAGAAAGAGCGCGCCCGAGTCGCCCATAAACACCGAAGCGGGGTTGAAGTTGTAGCGCAAGAAGCCAAGACATGCGCCGACAAGAGCCGCTGCAAGCGCGCCGGCCACCAGCACGTTGCTCTGGACTGCGAGCACGAGGAAGCTCATGGATGCGATCGCGGTCACGCCGGCTGCCAGGCCGTCGAGCCCGTCGATGAGGTTGATGACATTCGCGAAGCCGACGATCCAGAAGAGGGTGATCGGGTATGCAAGGACGCCAAGCAGGATGATCCCGCCGCCGAACGGGTTGCTGATGAAGCTGATCTTGACCCCGAACGCGATAACAATCCCGGCGGCGGCGATCTGGCCGAGCAACTTGTGCCCGGGCTTCAGATCGAAGATGTCGTCGAGCATCCCCACGACGAAGATGAAAGCAATGCCGAGCAGCACTCCTACGACCGGACGACCGACGTTCATGAGCACGGGGGGCCAACCCCAGAGCCGCTCACCGAGATACTCGATCAGCACGGCGACGGCGAACCCCAGGAACATCGCAACGCCACCGATGCGCGGGATGACGCCCTGGTGTACATGGCGTCCACCCGGGCGCGAGACGATTCCCCACCGGATGCCTACGAGTCGCACGACCGGCGTGAGGGCCAGCGTGGTGAGTCCGGCAACGACCGCGACGATCGCATAGCGCAGAAGATCCATCAGACGTCGCCACCAATGCAGCGTGGGACGATACCTGCCTCGGCAAGGAGCTCCGCCGAGAGCGGATCGGGGTACGACTCGCGGAAGACGATCTCGATGACGCCCGCATTGAGCAGGATCTTCGCGCACAACACACAGGGCTGGTGCGTGCAGTACACCGTCGCGCCGTCGATTGCGATGCCGTGGCGCGCCGCCTGGATCACGGCGTTCTGCTCGGCATGGATGCCGCGACAGAGCTCGTGATGCGAGCCCGACGCGATGCCGCGCTGCTCACGCACGCAGCCGACCACCTCGCAGTGCTCGAGCCCGGAGGGGACGCCGTTGTAGCCGGTGGCAAGCATTCGCTTGTCTTTGACGAGCACCGCGCCGGTCGAACGACGCAGGCACGTCGAGCGACCCGCCACCTGCGTGGCGATCGCCATGAAGTACTCGTCCCACGATGGGCGCGGCATCGTTACTTGGTGCCGAAGAGGCGGTCGCCGGCATCGCCGAGACCGGGCACGATGTAGCCGTGATCGTTCAGGTGGCTGTCGACCGCGCAGGTGTAGATTCGAACGTCTTTGCAGGCGTCCACAACAGCCTGGATGCCCTCGGGTGCCGAGATCAGGCACAGCAGATTGATCTCACGAGCCCCACGGTCGCGAAGGAACTGGACCGCTGCCGAGGCGGAGCCGCCAGTGGCGAGCATGGGGTCGACGATGAGGATGTCGCGCTCGCCGATATCCTCCGGCAGCTTGCAGTAGTACTCGACCGGCATGAGCGTCTCCGGGTCGCGGTACAGGCCGATGTGGCCGACTTTTGCAGCCGGGATGAGCTCGAGGATGCCGTCGACCATGCCGAGGCCCGCCCGCAGGATCGGGATGACCGCGACCTTCTTGCCCGCAAGCACGTAGGTGGTGGTCTCGGCAACCGGGGTCGTCACGGTCGTCTCGGCCAGCTGGAACCCGCGCGTGGCCTCGTACGCCATGAGCATGGCGAGCTCCTTCACGAGCTCCCGGAACTCCTTCGCGCCCGTCTTGGCGTCGCGCATGATCGAGAGTTTGTGCTGGATGAGCGGGTGGTCCATGACCACGACGTTCTCCCACTGGCGCTCGGACATCGTGCCTCCTCTGGGCGTCTCGTGCACTTAGAGTTCGGGGTAGAGCGGGTGCCTGTCGAGCAGATCCTTCACGCTCGCTGAGATCTCCGCGAGCTTGCCTGCGTCGTCGCGATGGAAGATGGCATCGGCGAGCATGAGGCCCACCTGGTGTGCATCGGCTTCCGAGAAGCCGCGCGTGGTCATGGCCGCCGAGCCGACCCGGATGCCGCTCGTGACGAACGGGCTCTCGGGATCGTTCGGGATCGCATTCTTGTTGACCGTGAAGCCCACTTCCTCGACGAGCTTCTCAGCGTCTTTGCCGGTGATGCCGGCGGGGCGCAGGTCCACGAGCATGAGGTGGTTATCCGTGCCACCCGAGACGAGTCGTAGTCCGCGCTCGACCATCGCCTCACCCATGACGCGGGCATTCACGACCACCTGGTCGATGTAGGTCTTGAACTCCGGCTGCATCGCCTCTCGGAATGCAACCGCCTTCGCTGCGATGACGTGCTCGAGCGGACCGCCCTGGAGCCCCGGGAACACGGCCTTATCGAGCGCGGTCGCCCACTGCTCCTTGCAGAGCACGAAGCCCGAACGCGGGCCGCGCAGCGTCTTGTGCGAGGTCGAGGTGACGAAGTCAGCGTGCGGCACCGGATTCGGGTGCGCACCGGTGGCCACAAGGCCGGCGATATGCGCCATATCCACCATGAGCACAGCGCCTACGCTCTTCGCGATAGCCGCAAATCGCTCGAAATCGATCACGCGCGGGTACGCCGAGGCGCCCGCGATGATCATCTTCGGTGAATGCTCCTTGGCGAGGCGCTCGACCTCGTCGTAGTCGATCGTCTCGGTCTCCATGTTGAGACCGTACGGCACGACGTTGAACCACTTGCCCGAGAAGTTCACCGGCGAGCCGTGGGTGAGATGCCCGCCCATCGCGAGGTTCATGCCGAGAACGGTGTCGCCCGGGTTGAGCACGGCGTAGTAGACCGCGAGGTTGGCCTGCGCACCCGCGTGCGGCTGGACGTTCGCATGATCGGCGCCGAAGAGCTCCTTGGCTCGGTCACGCGCAAGGTTCTCGACGACATCGACGACTTCACAGCCGCCGTAGTATCGCTTGCCGGGGAGTCCCTCAGCGTACTTGTTGGTGAGCACGGTGCCGGCGGCCTCGAGAACGGCCATTGAGACGAAGTTCTCGCTGGCGATGAGTTCGATGGTGCCGCGCTGACGCGCGAGCTCCGCGTCGATAGCTGCTGCCAGCTCGGGATCCTGTCCGGGAATGTAGCGCAATGCCATGCCGGTGTTACCTCTCTCTCGACGTACGATGCAGTTCTAAGCCTTGTGCTCCAGAGCGGAGATCTTGTCTACTCGGCCCTGATGACGACCGCCTTCGAACGCGGTGCCGAGGAAGGTGTCGACGATAGCGTACGCAGTGTCGGGCTCGGTATAGCGCCCTGCAAGCGTCACGACGTTCGCATTGTTGTGCATCCGGGCCATCCGGGCCATCTCGGTATCCATCAGCTGAACCGCTCGGACGCCCTCGACCTTATTCGCTGCGATCGCCATGCCGAGACCGGATCCGCAGACCAAGACGCCGTACTCCGCGTCCCCGGACGCAACTGCCTCAGCAACGAGCCGGGCGTAGTCGGGATAATCAACTGACTCCTCGGCGTGCGTTCCCACATCAACGACGTCGTGACCTTCACGCTCGAGATGCGCGCGCACCTGCTCTTTGAGTGAGAAACCAGCGTGGTCGCTGCCGATGAACAGGCGCATAGGAAACCCCTCCAGACGCGAATGCGGGAGACGCCCTTTCGGGTCATCTCCCGCATTGTAGCAAGACACGAGCGACTAGGCGTCGAGCGCGGTCGCCGCCGCGAGAACCTGCTCGGCAGGAATGGCGCCTTCGCGAGTGACGACCGGATCGGGACCGATGCAGTCGACCACCGTGGATGCCGTACCATGCAACGTCTCGCCGCCGTCGAGCGTAAGGTCGGCCGAGGCGATGATTCGCTCTTCAAGCTCGGCGAACGAGCTGGCCGGAGGCAGGCCAGAGGTGTTCGCGGAGGTAGTGATGATCGCGTTGCCAGACGCTCTGATGAGCTCCTGGACGACTTCATGGTCGGGGCAGCGCAGTGCGACGGTTCCGCGATCATCGCGGAACTCGGGGGCGACGACTGAAGCGGCCTTGACGACGATCGTCAGCGCGCCGGGCCAGAACGCCCGCGCGAGCCGGTGCGCGTACTCGGGAACCTCGACGCCGTACATCTCGAGCGCATCTTCGCTCTCGACCAACCACGGCAGCGGCTTGTTCTTCGGGCGCATCTTGATGTCGATGATCTCCTGCGGCCCGATGCACGAGGTAGCGGAAGCGCCGATCCCGTAGACGGTTTCTGTTGGAAAGACCACGATGCCGCCGTCTCTCAGAACTGTCGCCGCGAGATTGATCGCTTCCGCCGAAGGATTATCGGGGTCGATATGGATCACCTTGCTCATGATTGCCTCGCCTCCCGTTTGTTGCCCAGCACTATTCTGTCCCGTCCGGTCAGGTCCTTGCGGACCTCAATGCACTCGTAGTGGGGCTCCAGCTCCCCCGCCATCGCCTGCGCACGGGTCTCGTCGAGCTCCAGCGCAAGCAGTCCTCCCGGTTTGAGCCAGTCGACGGCTTCAGTGGCGATGACACGCGCCACATCGAGTCCGTCGGCTCCGCCATCGAGAGCGACCATCGGCTCGTACGCCAGGACCTCCTCGGGAAGCTCCCGCACCGCCGCCGAAGGGATGTACGGCGGGTTCGACACAATAGCATCGAACGCTCCGAGGAACTCATGCGACACCGGCTCGAGAATACTTCCCTGTAACACTTGTACCCTGTCCTCTACCCCCGCGTATACGGCGTTCCGACGAGCGGCTTGCGCCGCCTGCTCGCTGACGTCGGTTGCGATCACTCGGGCAGTCGGGTGCTCATAGGCGATCGACACCGCAACTGCGCCTGAGCCGGTGCACACGTCCGCGACAAGCGGTCCTTCAAGCGCCGAGAGCACCCCGAGCGCGGCATCCACCAGCACCTCGGTCTCGGGTCGGGGAATGAACACTCCCCGCTCGACCTTCAGCACCAGATGGCGGAAGGGCATCTCGCCGGTGACGTACTGGAGCGGTTCGCCAAGCGCGCGTCGCTCGATCGCCCCGCGAAATGCCACGCGCTCATCAGGGGAAAGCGGGCGGTCGTGATATGCGTAGAGCTCGACGCGGGAGAGCCCGGTGGCTGCCGAGAGTAACCACTCGGCAGAACGGCGCGGGTGAGCATCGCCCTTGCGCGTCAGGTACTCCACTGTCCAGTCGAGCGCGTCCTTGCTGGTCCAGGAGCGCTCGGCCACTTAGACCACCGCCGCCAGCTTCTCGGCGCGGTCTGCGGCCACCAACCCCTCGACGAGCTCCCCGATGTCGCCCATCATCACCCCCGGCAGGTTGTGCACCGTGAGCCCGATGCGGTGATCTGTGATGCGGTCCTGCGGGAAGTTGTAGGTGCGAATCTTCTCGGAGCGCTCGCCGCTGCCGATCTGACTGCGCCGCTCGGCGCCCTGCTCGGCACGCTGCTTCTCGATCTCCTGCTCGTAGAGTCGCGCACGCAACACGCGAAGCGCGGCTTCCTTGTTCTGCAGCTGCGACTTCTGGTTCTGCGACTGCACGACCAGGCCGGTCGGCAGGTGCGTGATGCGCACTGCAGAGTCAGTGGTGTTGACCGACTGGCCACCGGGGCCGCTCGCGCGGTAGACGTCGATGCGCAGGTCTTCCTGACGGACGTCGACCTCGACGTCCTCCACTTCGGGCAGTACCGCAACCGTGGCGGTGGACGTGTGGATGCGGCCGCCCGATTCGGTCACAGGAATCCGCTGCACACGATGGACGCCTGACTCGAATTTCATCTTGGAGTAGACCTTGTTGCCCTTGATCGAGAACGACACTTCCTTGACGCCGCCGATCTCCGACTCGCTCATGTCGATCTCTTCGACCTTCCAGCGCTGCGTCTCGGCGTACCGCGTGTACATGCGGTAGAGCTCCGCCGCGAAAAGCGCCGCCTCCTGGCCGCCCGCGCCGGCGCGGACCTCGACGATGATGTTCTTGTCGTCGTTGGGGTCGGTGGGGAGCATCATGACCTGCAGCTCAGCGTCGAGCTTCTCGGCCTGTCCGCGCAACTCGTCGAGTTCATCACGAGCGAGTTCGCGCATATCGGCTTCCGGCTCTGAGCGCAGCATCTCCTCGGCATCGGCAATCCCGTCGAGCACTCCGAGATAGGTGCGAATCGCCTCGGCCAAGAACGACTGGGCGTGCTGTGCCTTCGCGAGGCGCGCATATTCCTTCTGGTCAGCGAGCACCTCGGGTTCGCCGAGGCGTGCGGTGAGGTCGTCGAAGGATGCAAGGATCTGTTCAAGCTTCTGGCGCATGGGGTGCGAAATCCTCTGTGTCGGGTGCAGTCGGAGGGCGCCACAGGCGCTCATCTCCAAACCCGTACTCTACCACTCCGGAGCCGGAAAGGGGCGCTAGTCGCCGAGTGCGAGCGCCTGCCAGAAGCGTCCGGCGCCAAGCAACAGGCCCACCGCAACGGTCGCGTACACGGTTGCGAGAACCGCAGGCGGCACGATGCCGGACTGCCTGAGTGCGATCCCACCGATCATCATCACCGCTACAAGTATCCATTGCCTGAACGCGAAGAACCCGAGCACACTCGCTGTTGGTCCGCGCTCGGCGATGCGAACGATGGCATCCCCCGCCACCCGCCGCATGATGTAGTGCTGCTTGATCCAGCCGAGCACGAGCGCGATGGCAGCGAGCGCAACGCCGAAGTGCAGCTGCGTGAGCCATCCGATCGAACGCGAGCCGAGCATAACCGCCGCTGCTGTCCACATGAGGGCGGCAAGCAGGAACTGAACCCTGACGGGTCCGGGGGTCTCGGAGGTGGTGTGTGAAGTCATGGGCAGCATGTGAGCAATCAGCGCGCCAACACCGGCGCTCAGTCGATTGCGGGATCAGGCGTAGCGACAGCCACACCGTTCTCGGCATCTTCGCGCGCCACGACAAGCTCCATCGCGGCGACCGCGATCTCCACCATCGAGTCATCCGGCGGCGCGGTGGTCATGCGCTGAAGCTGCATGCCCGGCCATGTGAGGATCTTGACCAACCAGTTGTCCGGGTGCTGACCGGCCCACTTCACCGACACCTCGTACGCGAGTCCGGCGATGAGCGGCAGCAGCAGGATACGGATCGAGATGTTGAACAGCAGCACCCATATCTTCGCCGAGACGCCCCACGCGAGGAGGATCGCCTTTCCGGGCACGAGCGAGAACACGAGTATCGCGATGACCATCACCATGAGGAGGAACGAGGTGCCGCAGCGGATGTGCAGTGTCTCGTACTTCTGGATGTACTCCGCCTTGAGCGGAAGTCCGTGCTCGTAGGCGTGGATCGTCTTGTGCTCGGCTCCGTGGTACTGGAACACGCGATGGATGTCCTTGATGCGACTCACGGCCACGATGTACAAGAAAAACGCGACGAGCCGGAGCACGCCGTCGACGATGTTCCATGCAAGCGGCGTCTTCGTCGCATCCTCGATGATGAAGTTCGTGACAATCGCCGGCAGGATGATGAAGAGCCCCACGGCGAGCGCAAGGCCGAGCACCATCGTGAAGCCGATCTCCTTGCTGGTGAGCTTCTCCTCTTCGGTCTCCCCCGCGTGTTCCGCCGAGACGGTGAACGCCTTCATGGCAAGCACCATCGTCTCGTAGAAGCCCCACATCCCTCGGATGATGGGCCACTTGAGCCAGGCATGGCGCGACGATGCCGAGACGAGGTCGTGCTCTTCGGTGTAGATCGAACCGTCCGCCTCGCGCACGGCGATGGCCCAGTTGTACTTGCCCCGCATCATGATGCCTTCGAGGACGGCCTGACCGCCGATGTGGGTGTAACGGATCGGCTTTACTGGTTTCGTATCAGTCACGTTTCGGCGCCTTCTCGTAGGGGTCACCGCAGGTCATCTTGCCCTCACTGCACGGGCCACGACGGCAGGCGGCTCCTGCGTCGAGAAAGATGTACGGAGCGGTCGGCTCGGCAAGCTCCACCATGCGGAGCGCAAGGTCGCGAATCTCCCACTGCGCACGCTTGCAGCAGCGGAGCTCGAAGAAGTGCAGCAGCTCGCGGATGTTCATGGTGACGACGATCTTCGTCTCCATGGCGTTGGGCAGCACGTAGCGGGCGTCCTCGGCGGGCACGCCCGCTGCGAGCAGCTGCCCGTATGCCTCGAACGCTGCCCGTGCGGCATTCGCGAAGATCTCGCTCGCTGCGGCGTCAGCGGCAACCGACGGCGGCTCGATCATCGTCGGCTCGGCATCATAGCGGACGTAGCGCTGCGACTGCTGGTTGTAGCTTGCAAGCCGATGACGCACGAGCTGGTGCGTCAGGGCCCGAGATACGCCGTCGATGGCGTAGGTGTAGCTCGCATGCTCCAGCGTAGAGAGGTGCCCGGACGAGATGACCGTCTTGAGAACCTTGCGCACCGCTTCATCTGACATGGTCTCGACGAGTTCGGCGGCTCCGACCGGCGCGTAGCACAGACGTGCCGCAGCGGCGACTGCGCGCTCCGGTTCGGGCGTATGGAAGAGAAGCCGTACGTCCATGAATGCGCCTTCCTGTGCCGGACGAGTCGATCCCCGGCCCTATGACGAAGGAGGCGAGCAAGCTCGCCTCCTCATCATAACAGTGGTTGATCCGCGACTACTCCGCGGACTCCTCGGCAGGTGCCTCGACGGGTGCCTCAACGGCATCCGCTGACGCATCGCCGCTCTTGACTGCCTCGGTGACCTCGTACTTGGCGGCCTTGGATGCCTTATCGGCGACGCGAGCGTCACGCTCGGCCTTGAGCTTGGCAGCAGCTTCCTCGGCGGCCTTGCGACGGACTTCCTTGTCGGCAGCTTCGCGCTCCATGACGGCGGCGGCGGCATTGCCGAACTTGTCCGAGAACCGCTGGACGCGACCACCGGTGTCGACGAACTTCTGCTGGCCGGTGTAGAACGGGTGGCACATATTGCAGAGTTCGACGTGCAGGTCCGGCTTGGTCGACTTGGTCATGAACGTGTTCCCGCAAGAACACGTGACCTTGGAGTCGACGTACTCCGGGTGGATATCGTTACGCACTTCCGGTTCACCTCCGATAATGCGCCTGGTTTCCGACCAGGCGCCGGGACAGCCGGGCTAGAATAACACCTCGGCGTTCCTCGGGCAATGACATCGTTACCTGCTACAGGTCGATGCCGTTCGTCGTACGCTTGTCCTCGGCCTTGCGGGCCATCTTGTGCAGGAACTCCTGGTTCGATTGCGTCTGCTTGAGTCCCTTGATGAGCATGTCGAGCGCGCGCTCCGGCGAGTCCACGCCGTGGAGAATGCGTCGCAGGCCCCAGACGAACGGCGCTTCCATCGGATCGAGGATGAGCTCCTCTTTTCGAGTGCCCGAGGTGACCACGTCGATAGCAGGGAAGATCCGGCGATCGGCCATACCGCGATCCAGGCGGAGCTCCATGTTGCCGGTACCCTTGAACTCCTCGAAGATGACCTCGTCCATCTTGGATCCCGTGTCGACGAGCGCGGTCGCAAGAATGGTGAGCGAGCCACCGAACTCGATGTTGCGCGCCGCGCCGAAGAACTTCTTCGGCGGATAGAGCGCGGTGGAGTCGACACCGCCGGAGAGGATACGGCCGCTCGCGGGTGTTGCCAGGTTGTACGCACGCGCCAGACGCGTGATGGAGTCGAGCAGGATCATCACGTCGTAGCCGCTTTCCACGAGGCGCTTCGAGCGCTCCAGGACGAGCTCGGCCACAGCGATGTGGTTCTCGGAGGGCATGTCGAAGGTCGAAGACACGACCTCGCCATGGATAGAGCGCTCCATGTCGGTGACTTCCTCGGGACGCTCGTCCACGAGAAGGCACATCAGGTACACCTCGGGGTTGTTGGCGGTGATCGCCGCCGCGATGTCCTTGAGCACGGTCGTCTTACCGGCCTTCGGCGGGGAGACGATGAGTCCACGCTGCCCCTTGCCGATCGGTGCCACCAGATCGATCACGCGAACCGTCATGAACCCGGGACCGTGCTCGAGACGAAGGCGATCGTCGGGATAGACCGGCGTGAGGTCCTTGAAGCTCTTGCGCTGCTTGGCGGCCTCGGGATCGAGTCCGTTGATCGCACTCACTTTCAGGAGCGCCGGGTACTTCTCGGACTCCTTGGGTGGACGGACCTGACCCTTGACGAGGTCGCCGCGACGCAACTCGAAGCGCCGCACCTGCGACATCGAACAGTAGACGTCGTTATCGCCGGGCAGATAGCCCGAGGTTCGGATGAACCCGTACCCTTCCGGCAGCACGTCAAGAACGCCGAGGATGTCGATGAATCCCTCGGCTTTCACCTTGGCGCCGTAGACCGCCTCGATGATCTCGTCTTTCTTCTTCAGGGCTTTGACGTCGAGATCGATCTCGGCGGCCATCTGCCGCAGCTCCGGCACGGTCTTGCCGGCGAGCTCTTCTCTCGTGACCGAGGGGGCTACCTCGGCTTGCGGGGCACCGCCGCGGCGGCCGCGCTTGCGTGGACGAGCACTCATGCGTTCTTCACTTTCTCCCAGTCGGCCAGGAACGATTCGAGGCCTCTGTCTGTCAGGGGGTGCTTGACGAGGTTCTTGAGCACCGCGAACGGTACGGTGGCGATATCGGCACCCATGAGCGCCGCCTTCGTCACGTGGTTCGCGCTGCGTATGGACGCTGCGATGACCTCGACCTGGTGGCCGAAATCGTAGTTGTTGAGAGCGGCCACGACCTGCTCGAGCTGATCGATACCGTCCTCGGAGATATCATCGAAACGACCCACGAACGGCGAGATGTACGACGCGCCCGAGCGGGCCGCGAGGATCGCCTGCGGGACGGTGAAGCAGAGCGTCATATTGACCTTGATGCCCTTGTCGGAAAGCGCTTTGGTGGCAGCGAGGCCCTCGGGCATCGTGGGAACCTTCACGATCAGGTTGGGGGCGATCGCGGCAAGTTCGATGCCTTCGCGCACGATCTCATCGCGCTTCAGGCCGACCGTCTCACCGCTGACGGGTCCATCGACGATGTCACAGATGCGCTTCAGGTGAGTGTGGAAATCGGCGAGCTTCCCGCCTTCGCGAGCATAGAGCGTGGGATTGGTCGTGACTCCGGAAAGAACGCCCCAGCTTGCGGCCTCTTCGATTTCGGCGATGTTCGCCGAGTCCAGGAAGAACTTCATGCGCGACTACTCTCCTTCCGCCGAGGGTAACCCCTTCGGCGATGTTGTCCGGTCATCGCCGCGGATTGCCGCATTGACGACTAGTTCGAGCACCTCGGCGACCGTTCGGTCGAGTTGGTGACTGTGGACGATCGGGACGCCGTGCTCAACGGCCAGATCCTCGATATACCTGCCGAGGAGCCGGATGTTCCCGAAGTTCGCCCGGTACTTCTCAAACGGCCGAGTACCGTCCGTTTGGACTTCCCTGATGTAGAAGTGGCTCCTGTGCGCCTCTTCGTCATCGACCGTCACCAGCATCTGAACAACCGACGCGTTCTTGAACTGGGAAGGCTCGATGTACCCCGGAACCATGTGAACGCCCTCGATGACGAGACTCTCGCCTTCAACCGATGCCCGCTCTATGAGCGACCGGATGCCGGTGATGACGGCGGCGGTCTGCTCCCTGAAGCCGACAATGACGGGATTCGCACCATGGGGGACGGGAACCCTCAGTCCGCGCCAGGCATTGAACGAACTCTCATAGATCGCTGGCATGAGGTCCCGGGTAAAGATACCACGCATCACCTCACGAATGGAATCAGTCGATACGATACGGGTGATTCCGAGTCGGTGCGCGATCTCGGTGGCGATCGTCGATTTGCCCACACCGGTCGTTCCGCCGATGAGTATGACGAGCGGCCGATCGAGGCTCGCGATCTCGCGAAGCTTCATGTATCGGCTCGCGAACTCCGGTCCTGCCTGCTCTTCAAGGACCGCGATCGCCATAGCCTGCAGATCGACGAGTGACACCTCGCGCAAGTCGCGCTCACGCATCTCGTCCTGGATGCGCTGGGCTGCGAGATACGCCCGTGCGGGTGACAGGCCCGTAGCGGTGAACGACTGCGCCATCAGTCCCTTGCTGTACGGCAAGCCATGCTTCTCATCCTTGATCAGGATCGGCGGGTTCGAAGCGGGCATCAGTCGCTCCCCGGGGCGCCGCGCCTGAGCGCGAGGTCGGCGGTCATCACGATCAGGTCATCGATCGGTGTGCCGCCGAGGGCGACGGGAACGTTGTCACACAGCACGGTGGGCACACCGGCCTGCACGCCCGCGGCTGCGACGACATCGATTGCCGCGGCCTTGAGCTCGCTGAGCAAGACGTCGAACGTCCCCGCGGCGGCTTCAAGGTCCGCCCGGAGCAACGTCCTGTTTGAGAGATGCGGGCTTGCCGCAACGACCGTACACCCGTGCTCGGCCTCAAGGTGCGCGACGAGCCGGGGCAGGAGCACCGCGGGGGCGGTCGTCGCGAAGAAGACCCGCTTGCCCTCGACCGATGTCAGAGGAGCCGGCCGGAAGCCGACGCTCGCGACGGGGAGGTCGGGGCGCTGCATCGCGATGGCGGCAAGCATCGTCTCGACTTCAGAGGGCGTGACGAGGGGCTCCTCGGCACCGGTGAGCACAACGGCGTCGGCCCGGGCGAGCCGGAACGGGCCAAAGTAGTCTCGAACGTAGCCAGGGCCCTGCGCAGCGCCGATGACGAGCACTGTCGCATCCGCCGCAACCGGCGGGATCGCGGCACCCGAACCCTCGAGCATGACCAGGTCCATGCCAAGCCCGTCCGCAAGGCGTGCGCCCTGCGGAACGTTGCTGAAGAACGTGTCGCCAGCCATGCCGCCACCGCAGCGGCGACACCCGACTGTGGCGACCCGGCTCATGACAGCATCCTCGTAGTTGTCAGAGGACGCGTGCTTTCCTTGTGCGGCGAGTGCGAGCAGGTCGGTAGTGGAGAGCGCCACCTCGTCACCCCGGATGAGCTCCGGCTCCGCAGGCCCGCCTCGACCCATCGCGAGCACCACGACGCGGTTCCCGCGTGCCTTCAATGTGCGCGCAACATACGCCGAGAAGCCCGTCTTCCCCACCCGCTTGCCGGTACCGACGATGGCGAGCGTCGGCGTCCGAAGCGCAAGCTTGGGAGACGGTGGCGTGAACAGGAAGTCCGCGCCGCGATACGAAACGCCGGCGCCAAGCGCGATGGATGCAAGCCTGAACCGATCAGCCGAACTCACGATCGGCTCGTCTGAGAGATCGACGACCGCATGCGGGCTGTAGCGTGCGATGGCGGTGCGAAGGGCTTCCTCGGCCGTAGATGCGAAAACGACTGGCACGCCGTAGGCATCCTCTGCCGAGGCGTCCACCTTCTCGGTGCCGCCGATGAACGCAGCGGTGACGATGTCGTACTCGGCTCCGAGCGCCGCGAGCGCCGCCCGAACCACCGGCGGATAGTGCTCGCCATCGATGAGCGCAACGACGGTGCTCATCGGTGATCGACCCCCGATGCGGAATGCCAGATGCATTCGCGATGCGGAATCCGCTCGAAGTCGGCAACCGGCTCGGGCTCGCCGAACGGATGCTTCAACACCACGCGAACGCGGTCGGGGTAGATCTCGATCACGTTGTACGACGCCTGCGTCTTGCCGCGGAGGCGATACGAGCATGCGGTTCCTGCGTTCACGACCACCATGCTTTCAAGTCGCCAGACGTGCGGCACGTGCTTGTGACCGCAGAGCACCATGTCACACCCACTCGAGGTGAGCACTCGCAACAAGTCCCCGGCATCGAAGACGATGTTGCGCTCACGACCGGTGCCAGGCACCGGCAGCAGATGGTGGTGGAGGCACACGATCTTGAATTCGTCGGGATCCGAGAAACGCTCCTCGATCCACCGGTAGCGCTCGCGGCCGATGCGTCCGCCGTCAAGATCCGGCTCCGATGAGTCCAGGCCGAGAATGCGCACACCGGGCAGTCGAAGCTCTGTGGATCGCGCCCCGAAGAGCTCCTCGAAGTGCATATCGCCGACGTTGCGCGCGTCGTGATTGCCGGGAAGCACCATCATGTGTTCGACGTCCATGCGCGAAATGAGACCCTTAGCCGCCTTGAACTCCTGACGGAACCCCATGTCGGTAAGATCACCGGTCACGACAAGCACGTCGGGCTTGAGGTCGTTCACCTCGTCGACGACGCGGGTAGCGAGGCTCGGGATGTGGTACTGCGAGCCGCAGTGCAGGTCCGAGACCTGCGCGATTACGAGAGGCTTGACGTCGCTCATTGAGGTCCTCCGGCCGACGAGACACTCGTGGCGTATACGGAAGGAACGGGGGGACAGTACTATTGTTCCCAGATAACGGGCGTTCACGTCAAGAGCAGGCGCGAGGCTTGTCAGACCGGGCTTGTCCTGGGCGGCCGCGAGAGCAGAGCCTCCCGGAAGACCGCGATGACCAGGCCAAGCACGAATCCGAAGACAAGGGCGCCGGCTACCGTCGCTCCCCTACGCCGCACGGGCGACGTGTCTGCGGACTTCACGTTGCCGTTGTAGTAGTAGGCGTTCGTCAGCATGCGCAACGCGAGCGTGTCTTCGTACAGACGCATCCGCATCTCCCACTCGGTGGCAGCCACCGACAGATTGAACGCCGAATCGGGGTTTGAGCCCGCCTCGGAGTTGATCTTCAGCACCTCTTTGAGCGCGCGCTGCGTCTCATTCACGCGCCGCTGGAGCTCCCAGATCTCCTTGCCGCCGATCACATCAGCACGCTCAGCCGCGTGCTCTGCCGCAATCGTTGCCACGCGTGAAGCGAGCGCCTCGTCAGGGGACGCGAATGTGATGATGAGCTGGCTTTGCGGGTCGTCACGGGTGGAGGCCTTGAGGCCGGCCGCAACCGTCTCGCTCGGCACGACGGCCCTGCTCGCTACCTCG
>CAKMKD010000125.1 GCA_927439865.1 uncultured Coriobacteriia bacterium
CGGCCGATACGTACGAGCCCGGTCATGGTCAGCCCTCGTTTGACAAGCAGTTCGTGCGCGACTGGCTCGAGGCGAGCGGTTGGGACAAGAAACCACCCGCGCCGCCGCTTCCCGAGGACATCATCACCATCACCGCCGAGAAGTACATCGAGGCGTACGAGCTCATCACCGACGAACCCTTCGTCCCGGAAGGGGACTGACATGGGCCGACGCTCTCCCATGAACGAGCGCTACCAGAAGCAGAACGAGCACGCGGGCAAGACCCGCAAGAGCGCCTCCTCGGCCAAGCCGAAGCGGGAAGCGGGCAGCGCGTCGAGTACCTCGGCCAAGAAGGCGCCCGTAAAGAAGAAGACCACCTGGTCGGATATGGTGCCCTCCACACCCGAGATCAAGAAGTGGCGCAAGATCTGGTACGTGCTGCTCGTGATCGCGCTCGCCGGATTCGGGCTCGCATGGTGGGGCCAGCAGATCGACAACGACGTCGTCGCGATCGTCGGTTTCATCATCGAGCTCGGCGCAGTCGGCGTTGCCATCGCCATCGACCTCGTTGTGATTCGCAAGCTGCGTACGCAGGCGATCAAGGATCGTGCCGCAGGCAGAAAGGGCGCGTCCAACGATACGCCGAAGGCCGGAAAGGACGCTTCGTGAGTCTGAAGGACGTCCCGCCGCGCGTTCGCCTCTACATGTATATCGCGTGGACCGGTATGGCGCTTGGTGCGCTCGGGGTCCTCGGCTTCATCCTGTCGTTCTGGCAGGTCGGCAGCGTCGCAGTTGCCGAGGCAGACCTCGCCGCGGCAACACCCTGGTTCGCCTACATCTCGATCTTCGTCTGGCTCATCGGCCTGGGGGTCGCATGGTACGGACGCCGAAAGTTGGATGCGGCAGTGCGTGAGCGCAAGCAAGAGCTCGCCGACGCCGCACGGGTGGAACTCGACTGAAGGAGCAACGTCGCATGGCACGGTTCCAGATCTTCGTCACGTACAAGAAGGGCATCTTCGACCCGCCAGGTGCAACGGCCGAGCGCGCGCTTGTGAGCCTCGGCTACGACGAGGTCTCCTCGGTCAAGATCGGCAAGTTCATCCAACTCGAGGTCGCCGACGGCACCTCCGAGGAGCGCGTGGCCGAGATGTGCGGCAAGCTGCTCGCCAACCCGGTCATCGAGGACTTCCGTATCGAGCCGGTCGAGGAGGCGTAGGTATGCGCTTCGGCGTTGTCATCTTCCCTGGCAGCAACTGCGAGCAGGATGTTGTGCACGCGGCCGAGGTGCTCGGGCACGAGGCCGGGTACATCTGGCACGGCGACACCGACATCTCCGGCTTCGATGCGATCGTCTTGCCGGGTGGATTCAGCTACGGCGACTACATCCGCTGCGGTGCGGTCGCACGCTTCAGCCCCGTGATGGCCGAGGTCATCCGCTTCGCCGAGCGGGGCGGGCCGGTCATCGGCATCTGCAACGGTTTCCAGATACTCGCCGAGGCGCACCTGCTCCCCGGCGCGCTCCTGCGCAACCGCGGGCTCAAGTTCATCTGCACACAGACCACGCTCCGCGTCGAGGAGAACTCCTGCCAGTGGATGGATGCGACCCCCGGAACACTCCTGCGCATTCCGATCAACCACAACGAGGGCAACTACATCTGCGACCCCGAGACGCTCGAGAGGCTCCAGGGCAACGGCCAGATCGTCCTGCGCTACTGCGAAGCGGACGGCAGCCGTGCCGAGGGCGGCAGCGCCCCGAACGGTGCGCTCGATGACATCGCGGGCATATGCAATGAGCGCGGCAACGTCTTCGGACTCATGCCGCACCCTGAGCGGGTCGTTGACCCGGCAGTCGGAATCACCGACGGCGCAGTCGTCTTCACGTCGATCGCGCGTCGGCTGGCGGAGGTGGTCTAAGTGAACATCGAGTTTCTGTCCGGACCAGGCGTGGTCTTCTTCCAGGTGCTCACGTACGCACTTGTGGTGGGCGCTCTTGCGATGATCATCCACGCGCTCGCGCGGCGGGCCGATCGTTGGCAGCATCCGTGGATGCGCTATGTGTGGGTGTTCATCGGGGTCGCGTGGATCACGTCGTTCGTCTTCGCGCTCATCTGGCGCACGACCACCACGACCACCATTGTTGGCGTCATGTTCGTCGTCGTGCTTGTGACCCTGGTTGCCTACCTGCTGCGCGTCGTCTTCCCCGCGCGTGCCGTGGAGCGGATTTCCGCCGAGGCACCCGAGCCCGAGCCAGTGCGCAATGCCACGTTCATTTCCGAGACGACCCCTGAGGAGCAGTCGCCTGATGCGTGAGGACCTTGCCCCTGAACTCGCACCGCAGCTCGCCGTCGAGCTCGGCCTCAAGCCCGCCGAGTACGACAAGGTCGTTGAGATCCTCGGCAGAACGCCGACCGTGACAGAGCTCTACATGTATTCGCTCATGTGGAGCGAGCACTGCAGCTACAAGCACTCGCGCAAGGCGCTCCGCATGTTCCCCACCGAGGGCGAGCACGTGCTCCAGGGCCCCGGCGAGAACGCCGGCGTCATCGGCGTGGGCGACGGCTGGGCACTCGCGTTCAAGATGGAATCGCACAATCATCCCTCGGCGATTGAGCCGTATCAGGGCGCCGCAACGGGCGTGGGCGGCATCATCCGCGACATCTTCACGATGGGCGCGCGCCCGATCGCCAGCCTCAACTCGCTCCGGTTCGGGACGCTCGACAAGCCGCGCCAGCGCTACCTGTTCGAGGGAGCGGTCGCCGGCATCGGCGGCTACGGCAACTGCCTCGGCGTGCCCACAGTGGGCGGCGAGGTGTACTTCGACGAAGCGTACGAGGGCAACTGCCTCATCAACGCGATGTCGCTCGGCCTCATGCGCGAAGAGAAGCTCACGAGCGCAGTCGCGTCGGGCCCCGGCAACCTCGTGCTGCTGATTGGCTCCACCACCGGCCGAGACGGCATCGGCGGCGCATCCACGCTTGCGAGCCAGGAGTTCGACGAGAAGGCCGAGGACAAGCGCCCGAGCGTGCAGGTTGGCGACCCGTTCGAGGAGAAGCTGCTCATCGAGGCGTGCCTCGAGCTGCTCGAGGAGGGACTGCTCGTGGGCCTCGGCGATCTTGGCGCTGCGGGGCTCACCTCCTCGGCAAGCGAGATGGCGAGCCGCGGTGGCGTGGGCCTCGACATCGACGTCACGAAGATCCCCGCGCGCGAAGAGGCGATGAAGCCGTTCGAGTTCATGGTCTCAGAGAGCCAGGAGCGCATGCTTGCGGTGCTCGTGCCCGAGAACCTCGAGGCCGCGCAGGCCGTGTGCACGAAGTGGGGCCTTCGCTCGACCGTCATCGGCACCGTCACCGACACCGGACGCTTCGTTGTCCGAGAGGGCGACGAGATCGTCGCCGACATGCCTGCCGCCACGCTCGCGCACGATGCGCCCATCTACGACCCGGCGATGACTCGCCCGGCGTATCTCGACGAGGTCCAGGTGTTCGACCCAATTACCGGCGTCGATCACCCCGGCTGCGAGTATGTGCTCGATGACATCGTGCTCGCGCTGCTTGCAAGCCCCAACATCTGCTCACGCCGCTGGATCTGGCAGCAGTACGACCACCAGGTGATGCTGAACACCGTCGTTCTGCCGGGTGGCGACGCGGCGGTCCTGCGCATCGGCGATACCGGCCGAGGCGAGATGACCGAACGCGGTGTGGCCGTCTCCTCGGATTGCAACGGGCGCTACTGCTATCTCGATCCGTATGTGGGCGCGCAGATCGCGTTCGCCGAGGCTGCTCGCAATGTGGTGTGCTCGGGTGGCACGCCGGCAGCCATCACCGACTGCCTCAACTTCGGCAATCCCGAGAAGCCCGAGGTGTTCTGGACGTTTTACGAAGCCATCCGCGGTCTCTCGGACGCGTGTCGCGCGTTCGGCGTGCCGGTCATCTCGGGCAACGTGAGCTTCTACAACGAGAGCTTCGGTTCGCCCATCTACCCCACGCCTACAGTTGGCATGGTCGGTGTGATGGAGGACGTCTCGAAGCACTGCACCGTCGCGTTCAAGGCCGAGGGCGACGTGGTCTTCCTGCTCGGCGAAACCGAGAATGAGATCGGTGGCAGCGAGTACCTCAAGCTCGCGCATGGTGTCGTTTCGGGCAAGCCGCCGGCACTCGACCTGGAACTGGAGCAAGCGGTGCAGGCGACGGTACTCGCCGCCATCGACGCGGGATTACTGCGTTCTGCGCACGACTGCTCGGAAGGCGGTCTCGCCGTCACCCTCGCCGAATGCTGTATGGCCGGAGACCTCGGCGCCGACATCCACCTCGATGACGACCTTCCCGCATACGCCTCGCTCTTCTCGGAGACGCAGAGCCGCATCGTTGTGACGACCACGCCCGAAGATGCCGAGAAGCTCGTGGAGATCGCGCTTGAACGCGAGATTCCGTATTCGATCATCGGCACCGTCGGAGGAGCCAGGCTCGACATCGCGAACCGGGCCTCACTCACCCTCGAGCAGCTGCGCGAGGCCTGGGAGCCGGCACTCGAACGAGCGCTCGCCGGAGCGTAGCCTACATCACGCACTGCCTTCGCCGAGCCCGTCGCGTTACGCGGCGGGCTTTCCTGTCTCGAGATGTATACCGCCGAGCCGAATTGGTTGACCGTCCATCGAATGGGCAGGTCGTGGTGTGTGAGTTCCCGCCCATGTTGGTACCTATGAACGGGGATGAGAGAAGGCTCACGCTTTTGTGCACCCTCAAGGGTCCTTCAATGCGTCATGGCAAAGCGTGGAAGGAGTGCGAAGTGAGGCGACGAACATCGAACGTCGGTGTGTTGCTCCTCGTGGTGGCTCTGGTTATCGGACAAGGTCAGATCGCAGTGCTTGCTGCGCCGAACCCCGAGACCAGCTACCAGTCTGCGGAGAGCAAGGCGATTCTGAAAGAGCGCGCCGAGCGCGTTCAACAGCGCAGAGAGCGAATCATCACGCAGGAGGAGCGCGAGGCAGCAGCAGCGCGTCTGGCTCTCAAGAAGGCCTCGGTCACGAACGAGGACGGGACACTCAAGCCCGCTGCGATTCCCCCTCCGGGTCCGGGTGGTGTTCCTGATTACTTCGGCGTGGCGAACTGGGCTAATAGCCCCAGCGTGCGCAAGTTCATGAACGCGCTTCCGCTGTTCGGTCCCGGCGAGGCGAACAACCTCGGGCAGTATCTCTCGGTCGGACACCCGGACACACTGACGTATCCCGGCTCCGACTACTACGAGATCGAGCTTCGCGAGTTCTCGCAGAAGATGCACGAGGACCTGCCGCCCACCAAACTGCGCAGCTACGTGCAGACGAACAAGGGAACGAGCGCGGATGGCACCACGAACACCGTGGCGCCGGACGCGCTTAACTATCTTGGCGTGAATATCATCGCCAACAAAGATCGCCCGGTGCGCATCAAGTTCACCAACGCGCTTCCCACCGGTGAAGGCGGCAACCTCTTCATTCCCGTCGACACAACTCAGATGGGCGCCGGCATGGGTCCGCTGCAGGGTGCAGCCATCGGGACAAAGCTCTACACCGAGAACCGTGCGACGCTCCACCTCCACGGCGGCAAGACCCCGTGGATCAGTGACGGCACGCCGCATCAGTGGATCACCCCTGCGGGCGAGAACACGTCGTATCCCAAGGGCGTGAGCGTACGTAACGTGCCGGATATGCCCGACCCGGGCGACGGCTCGATGACCTTCTTCTACACCAATCAGCAGAGCGCACGCATGCTCTTCTACCATGACCACTCCTACGGCATCACTCGCCTGAACGTGTACGCGGGCGAGGTCGCTGGCTACCTGCTTCGGGACGATACCGAGAAGGACCTCATCGCCCGGGGCATCATCCCCGTCGACGAGATCCCGCTGGTCGTCCAGGACAAGACGTTTGTCGATGCCGAGACGATCACAGAGACCGATCCGACGTGGAACTGGGGATCAAATCCTGGAACCGCAGTTACTGGTGATCTGTGGATTCCGCACGTCTACGTCCCCGCCCAGAACCCGGGCGATATCTCCGGGGTCAACCCGTACGGACGCTGGCACTACGGTCCCTGGTTCTGGCCGCCCACAAACGGCATAGAGCAGGGCCCTGTAGCCAACCCCTACTACGATCCGATCAATGCTCCGTGGGAGCCCCCGCTGATGCCGGGAACACCGGACAACTCGGCGGGTATGGAAGCATTCCACGACACCTCTGTGGTGAACGGGACGCTCTTCCCCGTGCTTCAGGTCGACCCGAAGGCATACCGGTTCCGCATCCTGAACGGCTCCAATGATCGCTTCTTCAACCTTCAGCTCTACGAAGCCGACCCCAACGCAGGGCTCAGCCCGACACGTGAGGCCGGGTCCAACCGCTACGCCACCGCCGTTCAAGGCGCCATCGCAGCGTTCCCCGACTGGACGGGTGTCGAGCATGTGATCATCGCCTCCGGCGAAGATGCACACCAGGTCGACGCACTGGCTTCGGCAGGCCTTGCGGGCGTGTACGACGCGCCGCTGCTGCTTGTGCGTGGAACCTCGGTTCCGAACGAGACCCGGGACGCGCTTCTGGCGATGCCGGATGGCATCCAGGTTCACGTCGTTGGTGGCACGCCGGCAGTCTCGGCAGGCGTCGTCACAGCACTGCAGGGAATCGCGACTGTCGCGAGCGTCGACCGCACCTCGGGTCTCAACCGCTACTCCACGGCTGTTGCCGTGGCCGAGCGGATGAAGACGGTCCTTGGCGCAGCGTTCCCGGCAAGCGCATTCATCGTGAACGGCTCGAATCCTGCCAATCTGACTGACAGCCTGGTAGCGGCACCGGCTTCATTCACGATGCACTACCCGATCCTTCTGGTTCGGAACACGTCCGTACCAGTCGAGACAAAGGCTGCGATTACGAGTCTCGGCATCACGAGGCCGTACATCGTTGGCGGTCCACCTGCGGTCAGCGTTAGTGTCGCGACCGAACTCGGTGTTGCTGCGGGCGATCGTATCTCTGGTCTTAACCGCTACGCAACGGCCGTCGCCTTCGCGAATCGCGCGATAACCGACGGGTGGCTGACGTCCAGGTACGTCGGCGTTGCCGGAACGACGGTCGATGCACTCTCCGGTGGCGTCGCGATGGGCCACCTGAACGGTCCGATCCTGCTGTCCGGAACGTCGTTCCTGCCTGAGCCCACACGGGCATGGCTGGCGACCAACAAGGACGACGTCTACGACGCGTTCGTATTCGGTGACAGCTCAGTAGTGAGCGAGGCAGTCACTACGGCGATGATGAAGGCGCTCAGCCGGCTGTCAGAAGTGAAGATGGTGCCGGCGGCCACGACGCAGAGTAACTTCCCCGAGACGTGGCCGGTCGATGGACGCGCCGGTGGTGTGCCGGATCCCGACACCGCAGGTCCGCGCTGGATCCAGATCGGCACAGAGGGCGGATTCCTGCCCAAGCCGGCAGTATTCGACAACCAGCCCGTGACGTGGGTGGCCGACCCGACGCTCTTCAACGTCGGCAACGTCGACCTGCACACGATGCTGCTTGGCCCTGCCGAGCGCGCAGACGTGATCCTCGACTTCTCGCAGTACGCGGGCAAGACGCTGATCCTCTATAACGATGCGCCAACAGCGTTCCCGGCGCTCGACCCCCGCACCGACTACTACACGGGATCACCCGACCTTCGGGACACCGGTGGCGCGGCTCCGGTTCGGGCAGGATTCGGTCCGAACACCCGCACCATGATGAAGATCAAGGTCGCGGCGAAGACGCCTGCAGCACCGTACAATCTTGCTGCACTGGAAGCCGAGTTCGCTTCGACCCCCACTGAGCAGGGTGTGTTCGCCAAGTCGCAGAACCCGCCGCTTATCCCGAACAACCGGTATGACTCCGCGTACGCTACGGCCTTCCCGGCGGACGCCTACGCTCGCATCTACAGCAAGGAGATGACGTTCACCACGATGGCGGGTACCGTCGTCAAGTTCCCGCTGCATGCCAAGGCGATCCAGGACGAGATGGGTGAGACATTTGACCCGGTCTACGGTCGCATGATGGCCAACCTCGGCCTCACCGTCTCTGGCATCCCGGGCTTCTCGCTCAGGTCGTTTGTGGACTCATCCACCGAGAACATGGTGGACGCGAAGGCCGAGGCGCTCACGCCAGTGCTCGATGACGGCACGCAGATCTGGAAGATCACCCAGAACGGCGTGGACACGCACCCGATTCACTTCCATCTATTCGATGTTCAGGTCATCAACCGGGTTGGCTGGGATGGCTTTATCAGGCTGCCGGATGACAACGAGCTCGGATGGAAGGATACAGTGCGCGTCGCACCGCTCGAAGACACTATCGTCGCCATGCGCCCGGTGTCGCCGAAGATGACCTTCGGAATACCCGACAGCGTGCGCTACCTGAATCCGACAGAGCCCGAGGATTCAATGATGGGCTTCACGCAGACCGATCCGTACACAGGCGAGCCGCTCGCGACGCCGGTGACCAACCAGCTCTTCAACTTCGGCTGGGAGTACGTCTGGCATTGCCACATGCTCAGTCATGAGGAAATGGACATGATGCGTCCGATGACCTTCCAGGTCGATCGCGCGCTGGCCGAAGCTCCGGTGCTGAACGTGACCGGCGTGGTAGGAGGCACGATCACCCTGGATTGGACCGACGGGACGCCGTGGGATCAGACCACAGGCACCGGTCCTGCGCTGACGAGAGGGAATCCGGCGAACGAAGTCGGCTACCGGATCGAGCGCGAGGCTAACGGCAGTGGCACCTGGGATGTTGTCAGCCGACCGCTGGCGAACCAGGTCCAGGCCAAGGACGGCACGACCGCTGGAGGGTCGACCTACCAGTACCGTGTGGTCGCATACAACGCGGCCGGCGAGTCGGCATCAAACGTGGTCGCGGCGCCAGCAGCGCCATAAACCAGCACTAATGCATGTCGCACGAGGGCCCGCCGACGCTGAGTCGGCGGGCCTTTTCGTGTGATGACGCACTTCGCTTCCGTTGGTGTGAACGGCTTCACAAGAGGATAAACGGTACTTGGGAACGACAAGCGGTAGCAAAGACACGATAACCGTTCGTCCGATACCGCTTTAGTGACCGTTTATCTGCGCCGATGAACCGTTTAACGGTCCAACGAGGACCGGTTGGGTTCGGACATCTGGGGCGAGGGGTGTTGGCAATGAAGGCACAGAGAAAAGCTCTCACAGTTCTAATCACGGTTGCTGTTGTCGGGACTCTTTTCATAGGGCCCCTCTCTGCATCCGGGCTGCAGGCGCCGGTCTTCGGCGGCGCGATGCTGATGCAGGGTTCCGCGGCGCCGCGAGATGTGGCTGTGGCGGACTTCAACGAGGACGGTATTGACGATGTCATCAGCGCTGTCCCCAGCCCCGATGCATCCCCATCCGGAGTGGCGCTGTCTTTGGGTCGCGCTGACTCCGTCCTGTCCGAGCCTGTGATGATCGGCGTCGGCGGCCCCACGTGGAGCGTAGCCGTTGGTGACTTCGACGAGGATGGCCACATGGACGTGGCAGCATCTCTAGCCGAGGTTCCGGGCGTTGTCGTGATGCTCGGCGTGGGCGATGGTACCTTCGGCGAAGCAGTCACCTACATGACAGGCAGCGCGGTCCGCGGGATCGCGATAGCGGACATGAACGCGGACGGGTGGAGCGATATCGTTGGAGCAGAGCCCGAGTCCGGCGGCGTGGTCGTTCTCTACGGTGAGAACGGCGGATTCAGCGTGAGTGAGTACGCAGTGCCGCTCGCCGACGGTGTGCTCGATCTCGCTGTTGGCCGCCTTGCAGGCGATGAGCTGCCCGACCTCGTGCTTGTCGGAGCAGCCACCGGGCGCGCGCTCGTTGTCGAGAACACCGGCTCCGGGTTTGAGACCGCTGCCGAGCTTGCCGTGGGCGATCAGGTTTCTGGTGCTGCCGTGGCCGACTTCAACGGTGACGGCGTCGACGACATCGCCCTCTCTGGCAGCGCCACCGCAGACGTCATGGTCTTCCTCGCCACTGGTGCGGGGAGCTTCGCTGAGCCAATCACGATCCCGACCGGTGACGCTGCTGGTGCGGCTGTCATCGAAGCCCTTGACATGGATGGCGACGGTGACGCTGACCTGCTCGTCGCAAGCAGCGAGAGCGGCGCACTCGTCGCATTCGAGAACGATGGCAGTGGTGCCCTGACTGCAATCGAGACCACTCTGATCGCCTCCGGCCCCACGGCGCTCGCCTTTGGGAACCCTGACGGCGACAAGGTGTACGACATCGTCATGGCCGACTACGCCGGCGGTTTCGTTCGCGTGATTCCGTTGGTGCAGAGCACGGTTCCGGCGAGTTCTTACCGGCTGCCGCTTCCCGTGCCGAACACGCTCGACATGATCCGGGTCGAAGGCCCCACACGCTATGAGACCGCCGTTGAGGCATCCGTGCTCGCATTCGAGGGCACCGATCACGTGGTCATCGCGAGTGGCGAGAACTGGCCTGACGCGGTCACGGCATCAGCACTCGCTGGTCTGCTGCGCGCACCGCTGCTGCTGACCTACAAGGACACGCTGCCGGCAGTCACCGCTAACGAGATCTGGCGGCTCGGAGCGGCGGACGCGGTCGTCATCGGCGGAGAGGCTGCGGTTTCCGAGTCTGTCATCGCCGCCCTCAAGCCGCTCGTCGGAACCGGCATCGTCACCCGCATCGGTGGCCTTGATCGGTACGAGACCGCAGACGCGGTCGCACGTGAGGTCATCACGCTCGCTGGCGAAAGCTACGACGGTCGCGCATTCGTCGCCACCGGCCGCACCT
>CAKMKD010000126.1 GCA_927439865.1 uncultured Coriobacteriia bacterium
TGATGCAGGAGACTGTGTATCACGATGCGAGCGGGAGAGCATACGCAGTAAGGGATGGCGTCTCCGTGTGGCTGGATACTCCGGTCTATCCGCAATTCGAGTACGTCGGCTTCGGGCCCAGGTTCGGCGCGCGCGCAATCGACCTGGTCATCACGTACGTGCTCGCGATTGTGGTTGCCACGGCTCTCGGGTTCTTCGCTGGCTTCACGGGTAATCAGCCCCTGATCGCCAGGCTGACCGATGCTGCCTCTGCCGCGACGTTCGCGATCTCCCTCATCGCCTCCATGGCCTTCTACATCGCTGCCGAGTCAATGCACGGCTCGACCCCGGGCAAGATGGTGCTCGGCATGCGTGTTGTGTCCGAGGACGGAGCCGCTTGCAGCTTCGTGCAGGCGCTCAAGCGTTCAATCGGCTTCCTTGTCGACGGCCTCTTCTTCGGCCTGCCGGCTGCTGCAACTATGAGCAAGTCACCTCGTCAGCAGCGCATAGGCGACAACTGGGCTAAGACCGTCGTCGTGAAGGCGCGGTCGCTCCAGCCCGAGCAGGGCCGTTCAGGGGCTCTCTTCGCAGGGGCTGTGGCTGTCGCATGCCTCGCATATGCGGTGCTCGCGGCACTGAGCATGATCGCGTAGGGGAGCGAGAATCCGTGCAGTACGTCGCTCTGCTTCGGGGAATGCGCCGAGTCCTGAGTCGGCGCTAGAATAGGTACCGGCATCAGCGCAGCTGGAGTCCGTACGTTAGGTCAGCGTCTGGGGGGTTCATGCATCATATTGAGATACATCCTGAGGTTTCGAGAGAGATCGACGACATCCGCGACATTAACGTCGCCGCATTCCGCGATCACCCAATCAGTCGGCAGACCGAGCATCTGATCGTCGACGCGCTCCGCGACGCAGGGGCACTTGAGGTCTCGCTCGTGGCCGAAAGTGAAGGCCGGTCGGTCGGGCACATCGCCTTCTCGAAGGCGACTGTTGGCGACTCGGAGTCCGGCTGGTTCTTGCTCGGGCCGGTTGCTGTGCTGCCGGATCTCCAGGGTAGAAACATAGGTTCTGCGCTTGTGGAAGCGGGTCTTGCCGAGCTGCGCTCCAGAGGCGCGAGGGGCTGCGTGCTGGTCGGAGACCCGGGCTTCTACAGTCGCTTCGGCTTCGAAACCTTCCCCGATTTGGCGTACGCGGGTGTGCCAAACGAGTACGTCCTCGCCCTGCCGTTCAAGGAATCCGTGCCGCGCGGGGGAATCGTCGCGAACACGGCCTTTGAGATCGAGCCGGAGGACGCGCCCGTCTAAGCCACCTTTGGGCGGCCCGTCAGCGGGCGAGGGCATCCGTCTCGGCGAAGTTGACGACGGCCTCGATGAACGCCTCGGGCTGCTCTTCGTGCGGAACGTGACCGCAAGCCGAAATCGTCACGAGCCGCGCGCCGTCGACGAGTTTCGCCGCACGCCGGGTGGCCTCGGCAGGGACGACGCGATCATCGTCTCCGGTCATGAAGAGAGCGGGTACCCGGATCGTGGACACGATGTCGGGTATGTCGGTCGGGCGCGACGCTATGGTCAGTTGCCAGAGGGCCTTGTCCCAGTCGTTGACCCGGAGCGGCTTGCGGTATCCCTCGTACGTTGACGGGGGTATCCGGGACGGGTCATGCCATGCCGTCTGTATGAAGTCCGTTCCCGCCTGGCTTCCCAGGCGCCTCACAATCAGCGGGCCGATGCGTCTGAACTGGGGTGTGCGGAACAGCGGCGCCAGGAATGCGGGAGCTCCGCCCGCGTAGATCGCCGGGTCCTCAAGCACCACGCCCGCAATCCGATCGGGGTACCGGGCGGCCACGAGCGCCGCGACCGTGCCACCTGCCGAGTGACCCACGAGCACCGCTCGTTCTATGCCGAGCTCGTCCATGAGGGCAATCGTGAGGTCCGCCTGCGTGTCAGGAGAGTATGGGTCAGGGCCCGACCACTCTAGCGGGCGTCCGGTGAGGCCGAACCCGGGACGGTCGAAGGCCACGACAGGCAGCGTGCCAGAGAGCTCCTCGGCGACCGCATGCCAGGTGAACGTTGAAGCTCCGAAGCCGTGCAAGAGCACGAGCGCGGTATCGGCTGTCGCGGTCGAGCTCGCCGAGGGCATTCCCCACGTCTTGTAGTGGACCGAGAGGCCGTCGATCTCGATGAAGAGGGAGTCGGCGTCGGCGAGCGTCTCGGCGGCGACCGTATTCTCCAGCGGGGGAACGGGCCAGAGGAGCGGCACGATGAGCGCCAGCACGACGATTGCGGCCACAACCCCGCCGGCAATACGCCAGCCGCGTCCAGTTCTCGGCCTGTCGCCCATTCGGACACCTCCGGTTCGCAGTGCATGACCCCTACCATCGTAGATGCCCACATTCGGCACGCCTATGGCCGCGGCCGTCTTCGGCTAGACTGAAGTGCGACGGCTCTTATTGGCGAGCGAGGTTCTCATGAACAAGCGGTTGAAGCTGATCGGCGCGTCGCTTCTTGTGCTGCTGATCATCGCGTCAGTTGGTTTCTATGCATGGACGCGCGCGGCCCGGTATTCGGCGTTTCCGGAGGCCGCTGCCCTTGCCGAGCAGGCGAACGTCGAGCGTGGCTGGTACGTGTTCGAGCCCGCCGGAGAGCCACGCGCGGGCTTCATCTTCTACCCGGGGGGACTCGTCGACCCGGCAGCGTACGCACCCCTGATGCAGCAGCTGAGCCAGGAAGGCGTGCTCGCGATCATCGTTCCCATGCCGCTTGACCTCGCCGTCTTCGGCATTGATGGTGCGGATGATGTCTTCGCGGCGTATCCGGATGTGGACACCTGGGTCATCGGAGGGCATTCGCTCGGTGGCGCAATGGCCGCCGAGTACCTCAAAAAGAAGCCGGCGGCTGTCGATGGCGTGGTGTTCCTGGGGTCGTATCCGGCGGACTCGACAGACCTGTCGGCGATTCCTGCGAAGGCCCTCTCCATCTACGGTACCGAGGACGGTGTGACCGGCGACATCTTCAAGGAGTCGTTGCGGCGCCTGCCTGACGGCACTTCGCTTGAAGTCATCGACGGCGGCAACCATGCTCAGTTCGGGGACTACGGTCCCCAGAAGGGCGACGGTACTGCGACCATGAGCCGAGACGAGCAACAGCGACGCACGACGGCAGCGATCCTCAGACTGGTCGGGGCGGTTGAGTAGAGGGATGACAATGACCGAGCATCGCATCTTCACCATGGAGTTCGCGAAGGTCTACCCGCTCTACGTCCAGAAGGCGGAACGCAAGAACCGCACTAAGGAGGAGGTCGACCAGATCATCTCCTGGCTGACGGGGTATGACCAGGACGGGCTGCAGCAGCAGATCGACCAGCGGAACGACTTCAGGACCTTCTTTGCGCAGGCCCCGTCCATGAATCCGCAGACCTCGCTTATCACAGGCGCGGTGTGTGGTGTCCGGGTCGAAGACGTCGAGGACCCGCTCATGCAGAAGATTCGCTACTTGGACAAGCTGATCGACGAGCTCGCACGAGGGAAGGCGATGGAGAAGATCCTGCGCCAGCCGACCCTCGGCTAGGAGGAGGTGCAGTGGCAGCACGCAAGGCGACCTACAACGTGTACGTCATTGAGCTGAGTCGCGACGTGCTTCAGCACAACAGGTTCGTTGTCGCCAATCCCTACATGCGCGCTGACAAGCCGTGCGTGTACGTCGGCTCCACATGCCTCACGCCCGAGGAGCGGTACCAGCAGCAAGCACGCGACGAACTCACACAGCTCATCGACGAGTGGATCGCAACGCCCTAGGCGCACGAACGGTTGTGTACTCTGGAGGAGTAGTCGCCGATCCCGGAGGGTGTCATATGCGAATCGCCGAGGCGTCACCCGCCGACGAAGCGTCCGTGCTGCTGGTGGAGCGAGAAGCGTTCGGTGCATCCGACGTTGCCGACCTCGTGTCTGACCTGCTGGTCGATGCGACCGCTCGGCCCATGCTGTCCCTGCTCGCATGGGAGGCCGAGGAGCCCATCGGCCACATCATGTTCACTTCGGCGACAGTCGTCGGCGCTGAAGACCTGGTGGTCTCGATACTCGCCCCGCTGGCGGTCGTGCCGGATTCTCAGGGATGCGGCGTCGGCGGGTCTCTCATCGAAGATGGAGTGGAGCGCCTCGCCGAGTCCGGCGTTGATCTGGTCTTTGTTCTCGGGCATCCGGGCTACTATCCCCGGCACGGCTTCGTGCCGGCAGCGCCCCTGGGACTTGAGGCGCCGTATCCGATCTCGCCGCAGGAGGCCTGGATGGTGCGCGCCTTGCGTCCCAACGTTGTGGGCCGCGTTCGGGGCACGATTTCCTGTGCCGATGCTCTCAATCATCCGGAGCATTGGCGCGAGTAGATCCAGGATGGCGGTGTCCTCGGCACCCGCTCAGCAACTCGTCTGGCTACTCGGGTTCCACCGCTGTATCGATCCCGTCTACCTTGATCGTGAGCGCATCGTTATTTCCGTCAGAAGATGGACCTGCGGCCCAGATGTATCGCCCGCTGAGAGCTGCGATGCCGCCCTCATCCACTGAGCCAGGCACCAGGATAGCGATTACCTTGGGTTCGGAGCCGGATGCGCTGGGATCGGCATCCAGAACGGCCCATGCACCGTCGGCACTGATGAGATATCCGACCACCTCTGCGCCCCCGAGTGCGGCAGCATCCACGCCCGGGGAAACGGGTCCCTTCGGCGGTCCACCCGTGCACCCCGAGACTGTCGCGCTGCTCAGTGCCAGCGTCACCACAACGACGACAAGAAGAGTTCTGGCGTTCACGGCGTATCCGCCCCCCTGACTTCGGCTACCCTGACTTCATACCCGGCGAAACGGCCATCAGTCAGCGCCGCCGCGAAGTCCCTCGGAGACGCCATTGGGTACGCTCGTCCCGAAGCATGGGACGCCTTGCAGAAGGAGTCGACGATGGAGAAGTCGGTTGCCGAGAAGGCGCACATCAAGCCCGGGAGTACCATCGCTGTCCTGAACCAGGTGCCGGGTGTTGTCGAGTCTCTAGGCTTGCGGCCCCTGGGTCTCGTCAGCGCCGATGAGCTGTGGTCGGCATTCAGGTTCAAGCACGGTCGCACCGACTAGTCCGACTGCGGCTTCCCGAGCATGGTGCGCTGTTCTCGCACAAGACGATGGCGGGAATCAAGCGGACGGCAGAGGCACTGCCAGAGTGAGCGCTGGGGACGCGGGTGCTCCGGTCAGTCGTGTTGGAACCAGATTGCGTGGGTATCCTGCTGTATGCGAGCTCACTGCGGCGGAGGAGGACCATCAATGTCCCCGGACCTTGGACCTGAACAGCGCGAATCGGTCGAGGCGCGATGGACCGCGGCTCCGTGGTGGCAGGAGGGATTGGTAGCTGCTGCCCTGATCCTTGTGGCCGGACCGCTCGCCGCATTCTGGTTGCGTAATCAGTTTCCGAGCACCCCGGTGGTGCCCATCGCGGCGCTGCTGCTGTTCTGGCTTATTGGTGCCGAGGGCCTCTACAAACGCGCCCGCGGTCACATCGGCCGCTTCGAATGTCCCGAATGCGGAGCGACGATTGGGTCCAGCAAGGGGTCATCGCTTCCTGGAAAGCGTGTGGCCGACGCCGAATGCGCTCGCTGCGGCGTGCGGCTCACGTATCCGCGAACTGACTAGTCGGACGTGCATTTTGGACTGGCAGGTGGTCGCCATGTGCAGGAACATCAGGGTGCTCTTCAGCTTCGAACCGCCGGCCGGTGACGAGGAGATCCGCCTTGCCGCGCTCGGAACCCGGGAGGATGTTCTACACTTCGACATTCCGCCTGCGTAGTGCTACTTGAGCGTCACGCCAAGTGTGCCGTCGGTGCCATCGGCATGACAACCCTCGCACGGCTCAACTGCGAGTCCTTCGGCTATCGGCTTGCCCTGGGCATCCCACTCACCCCAGTACCACCCGTCGGCCTGCCGCTTCATAGCCGCGATCTCCACCAGGTCTCCGTCGCGGAAGATGTCCTTGGCAATCACGCTGCCGACCGGCCATGCGGTGCCGCCGTCCACGAGTCCCTTCTCGGCCGTGGCGTCGAGAAAGATCTGCACCTCGTCGCCGTGTGGCCCTTTGGCCGCCTGGCGCACGGTGTACCCGGGGGCCGGTGTCCACGTCTCATACTCGGCGGCAGTGATTTCAGCGTAGAGACTGGTTGTCTCCGGCTGTTCGGGCGGGGTCTGTTCCTGCTGCGTGGTGACGTCGGGCGCGCAGCCGGTCAGCGCGATAGCGCACAGAGCCATTGCGATGACACAATGGTGTAGTCCCCTCATCGTGCTCTCCTAGCGTCGGGCCATTGGGGTGTACATACCCGCGCGGCACCGGCAAGGCGCGGTGGAAGGGGATAGTAGCTCCGTGACACCGTGGAGGTCACCTGTGAAACGAGTTCTCTGTGCAGCGCTGCTTGCACTGCTCCTGATGAGCGCCGGATGCGCGCCCGAGATACAGCATGATCCCAGAGCGGCTGCAGCCGTTGCCGAGAAGTACGTGCAAACCGTCTTTGTGGACCAGGATGCAGATGCAGCATTCGCGATGCTCGATCCTGACTACGCTGCCGAGCAGTCACCCGAGGCCTTCAGGCAGGTCGTGGGGATGCGCGACTTCGGTGCCAGAATCGGGAGAGTCGAGGCGATGGCGTACGACAAGGTTCCCGGAGAGCCGATGATGGATGTCTTTGTGACCGGGTACTCCGACGACGAGGAATGGTACTTCCGGGTGAGAGTAGTCGGAACTTCGAGCGAGGGGTATCGACCGACGCAGGCCGATGCTGGCAGCGATCCATTCCCCGGTGCAGGAATCAGCACGCAGTTGAACTAGCGTGAGCGGTTGCAGTCGGCGTTTGTACGGGTACGTCCTCGGACACGGGCGACGCTGTAGTCCCACTCACGATGGAAGGCGGGTCCAAGGTTGTCCGACTACACGAAGGACGAGGCACTGGCGTTCATCGAGACCGCACGAGTCGGCCTTGTCGGCAAGGTCGGCTTCAAGTGGTACGTCGAACGGCTCTCGCAGCTCGCGGGCTATGTTGAAGAAATCGCCGCCGAGAATGAGAGCCTGAACGGCTACCTTGATTCGGCCGGCGTGCGGGATGACTACGAGCGGTACCTTCAGGCGTCAGACGCGTCCGTTGCGAAGGAAGGTCCAGGCGATGACGGAGAGATCAGCGGCACGTTCCATCGATGAGTACATCGCCGAGTTTCCGCCCGAGGTGGCCGCGCGCCTTGAAGAGGTGCGCGCGCTCATCAGGGCCATCGCGCCGGATGCGACGGAGACCATCAGCTATGCGATTCCCACCTTCGATCTCAACGGGAAGCATCTCGTGCACTTCGCCGGCTATGCACGTCACATCGGACTCTATCCCGCACCGAGCGGGCTCACCGCGTTTGCCGAGGAACTCAGCCCCTACAAAGCGGGCAAGGGGTCAGTGAGGTTCCCGTTGGACAGCCCGATGCCGATGGAGCTTATTCGCCGGATCGTGGAATTCAGGGTTGCGGAGAGCACCGGCGGGACCGCAGCGTAGAGCCCCAGAAGCCGAAGCCGCTCGTCGCGCAAGAGTTCCGCTGAACTGCCGTCGCGGCCAATCAAGCGCGATTCCGGCACGGTAAATCATTCTGGCATACCGTTCGCCAGTAATCAGCGCGGAGTCCTTCCCGACGAGCGGTGCTTGGTGCTATGGTCGCATCAGGGGCAGGAGGGACGCAGGCATAATGCCAGCGCGACGTGAGGCGTTCTGGTCCGAGGCTCCATTGTGGCTTAAGGCCATCGTGGTAGCCGTCGCGTATTTTAGTGCCGCCGAACTCGGCAATGCGCTCTCGTTGAACCAACAGGTTTCAACATTCTGGCCTCCTGCGGGTGTGTTGCTTACCTTGCTCGTTCTTGCCCGCCCGCGCGAGTGGCCTGCACTGCTCGTTGCGGCAGCCTCCGCGAATGTCACTTCGGATCTCATTCACGATCGCGCTCTCGCCGTCAGTCTGGGATTCGTTGCGGCGAACTGCCTCGAGGCAAGCTTCGGGGCGCTGATGTTCAGGCGGCTGGTTGGTGAACCTCCTCACCTCGGCTCACGTCGCAGCGCCGTCGGGTTCATTGCTACCGCAGCGCTCGCGCCTGCTCTTGGGGCTGTCATCGGAACCAGCGTGCTGGCTGCGGCGTTCGGCGTTGAATCCTGGTCACGCACGTGGGCAACATGGTGGTCTGGCGATGCACTCGGGATCCTCGCCGTAGGCTCGCTCGGGCTCGCTCTGGCCGAGATGGAGCGCAGGGCCCGACGCGACATCGCCGTGCTCAGCAGCCCGATGCGGGCGACCGCGTTCGTGGTGCTTCTCGTGGTCGGCGCCAGCGTCGGTTGGTGGTTGATTGCCACCTATGGGCCGCTGACCGGGATGAACCCCGTGCTGTTCCTGCCGCTCTTGCTCACAGCATCGACGTTCGGTCAGTTTGGGGCTGCTCTGACCGGCTTCGTTATCACGCTCGCGATGTCCATTGGACTTGACGCTCGCTGGTCCGCCATCGGTGTCGCGGGGAGCGACGCCCTCATGGAGGTCATCGTCCTGCAGGTATTTCTCGCAGTGTTCATGTTCGCGATGATCTACGTCACCGCATCCATCGAGGAGGCCAAGACAGCCGAGGATGCCGAGCGAATCGCCGCCGGGAAGTACCGGGTTCTACTCGAGACGCTGCCCATCGGGGTATCCATCTCAGATGAGAGCAGGCGAATCATCGAGACGAGCGAAGCAGCCGCTGTGATTCTCGGGGTGTCGACGGCGGAGCACAAGGCGCGAGCGGCGCAGGGGGCGGAGTGGACAATCCTGCGAGAGGACGGGTCTTCAAAGCCAACCGAAGAGTGGGTCTCGGCTCGGGCTCTGGCCAACAATTCGCGTGAACGGGCCCAGGAGGGTGTGGTGCGACCCGACGGCTCCGTCGTGTGGCTTGATGTGACCGCCGTGCCCATTCCGATTCCGGGCTACGGCGAAGCGATCACCTACCAGGACGTCACGGAGGAGGTCGCGGCTCGCGAGCTGCTTGTAGTGAGTGAGCGACGCCTGCAGGAGGCTCGCGGTCAATTGGAAGCAGAGGTCGCCGAGCGAACAGCCGAGCTGCAGATGACGAACGCGGCGCTTCTGGAGGCCCTTGAGGCAAAAGGACGCTTCCTCGCGAGCATGAGCCACGAGCTTCGGACGCCGCTCAACGCGATCATCGGCTTCTCGGACGTCATGGGCAAGGAGATGGCGGGTCCGGTCACCGAGGAGCAGCGCAGACAGCTCACGATGGTGAACGAGTCTGGTAAGCACCTGCTTGAGCTCGTGGAGGACGTCCTCGATGTGGCACGAATCGAGTCCGGTCAAGAGAGCATCGAGTCGGACACGTTCAACGTGTGTGAGCTCGTGGACTATGTGTTCTTTGAGATGGAGCCCGCGGCTCACGCCCGCGGCATCGGCCTGCGTGTCGATCGCCCCGAGTCGGCACTTGAGCTGTGCTCCGATCGTTCGAAGGTGCAGCAGATTCTGCACAACCTGGTCTCAAATGCTGTGAAGTTCACCGACGTGGGCGAGGTTGCGGTGGGGTGCCGTAGTGACGCCGATGGCGTACTGATCACGGTAGCGGACACCGGAATCGGCATTCGTGCCGACGAGATGTCTCTCATCATGGACGACTTCCACCAGGTCGACCGCGCCGATGGACTCAAGCCGCCCGGCACGGGACTGGGGCTTCCGATATCCAGTCGGCTTGCGGAGATGCTCGGGGGCTCACTCGATGTCGAAAGCCAGCCCGGGCGCGGCTCTACCTTCAGAGTGTGGCTGCCGAATCTCCCACTGGCCCCCTGATCGGTGTCACGTTCGAGGTCCGGTCAGCACCGATGACGCTCCGGATCTTGGGGAGCGTGTACTGTGGCCGATTGCGTCGTGACTGCAACATGATGTGCGGGAAGGCCTCGGCGAGTGCACGCACAAGCTTATCGCTGCCGTTCGTTAGCACGTCCGTCGTCGGAAGTCCGAGACGCGCCTCGTAGTCCTTGATGACCTGGTCGGTCTCCTCGGTTTCCATGCCCTCATGACTCAGCGCGATCGCAACCACGCGCGTGTTGGCTATCGCCTCGATAAGTTGGATTTCGCTCTCGATGCTGGGCATTGCCATATCCGGGAAATCGACGCGGAATCGCCGGGCGGGCGGATGCTGCAGGATCACGCCATCGGGCATGCTGCCCTTGAGGATGCCGATCGAGCTCATGAATGCCGGGTGGCTGACAGCACTCTGTCCTTCGATGAGGATGATATCGGGATGCTCCTTCTCAAATGCATGAACGACCGCGTTCTCGATCTCGCCGATTACGAACTGTGACGTGAGTGAGTCGATCGTCGCCCCGTATTTCGCGCCCTGCATCATCCCGGTCTGACCCGTCGCAACGAGGACGGACTTGATGCCGACGTTGTTCAGGGCTGCATTGAGCTCGATTGCGGTTGTCATCTTGCCGCATGCGCAGTCGGTGCCGAGAAGAGCGATCACCGGCACGTTCACCTCAGCGATGTGACCCGTGAAGACGTGCAGGTCCCGGAAGCTCGGCGGCTTTCGAATGTCGGTGATACGCACGCTGTTGTGCTCGGCCACCTGTACGAACTCGGGGTCGTCGGTGAAGAACTGGTGCAGTCCGTTGACAACGTCCATGCCTTCTTCCATGGCTTCAAGCACCAGGAGTCGTTCTGCCAGTGAGATCTGGGCGTCAAGCGGTGCCTTGCCGTAGATGTAGCAGTCGGGAGTCTTCGGCAGTGTCGCGAGGGCGTCGGCCAAGTTAGCGAAGATAGGGATTCCTTCGTTCTTGCCGCCGAGTTCCTCGCCCGCGTCACGTCCGACCAGGAAACTGTCGATCACGCCGACCACCTTGTAGGTCTCGGAATGCCGAACAAGGCCAGCGGCGGTCTTTCCATCCGGGAGCCCGAACTGCTTTTCGCAGTAGACTATTGCCGTCTGTTTCGCGGGCACATGTACTCCTTCATCGGGGTCTGACCACGACCCTCGCACGCATACGCGCAGCATTCACCGACGATTGTCCCGCCGGGTGAATGCCCACCGAATG
>CAKMKD010000127.1 GCA_927439865.1 uncultured Coriobacteriia bacterium
GCCCTCGAGAGTCAGCGCCCGGAGAGCGTCGGTGTCGTCGCCGGGCACGGGGCAGAACTTGTGTGGGACCTGCTCATCGCGAAGAAGCGCAGCGAGGAGCAGGAGAAGATCTTCGTCGAGCTGCAGGTCGCGTACGACAAGATCCGAAGCCACGAACGTCGGCTTCAGTCAAGCAAGGAAGCCCTGGAGACCGCCAACGAGGAACTCGAAAGCCGACTCGCCGAGATTTTCTTCACGCACGAGTTCTTCAAGGCGCTCACCAGCTACTCGTCGGTTGAAGATGTCGCCAGCCTCATCGTCGACGGTGCGAACGGCATCCTCGGCGCAGAGATCTCATGTGTGTACCTCTTCGAGCAGAGCGACTGGACGCTGCGGATGCGCGCGAGCCAGGGCCGCCCGGAAGAGGCATTCCGTCCCGAGGTGCCCGTTTCCGAGACGATCCTCGGCGCGGCATTTCGCGACGGGTTCACCCAGCAAAGCGATGTGCCGCTCGGCTCTGAGCTTGCCGAGTGGTGCGTTCACAGTGACGACATCCGATCGCAGGCCGCGCTTCCTTTGCGCTCAGGTGAGTCGATCATCGGCGTGCTGCTCGTCGCGTCCTCGACGTTCCGCGAGCTCACTCCGGCCGAGCGCGACCGCCTGCAGGTCATCGGCAACCAGTCGTCGCTCGCGCTTCAGAACGCGTTGCTTCACGAAGAACTCGAGCGCCTGTCGGTCACCGATCGTCTCACTGAGCTCTACAACCATGGCTACTTCCAGCAGAGACTCGAGGAAGAGCTTGGCCGAGCTGCCCGATTCGGCCATACGCTCTCGGTGATCATGCTGGACATCGACGACTTCAAGCAGTTCAACGACACGTACGGACATCCCAAGGGTGATAAGGTCCTGCAGGCCGTGAGTGCGATCATCCGCCAGAACCTCCGCGAGATCGATGTCGCGGCCCGGTACGGCGGTGAGGAGTTCATTCTGGCGTTGCCGGAGACAGATATTGGCGGAGCCCTTGCGGTTGCCGAGCGCATCCGCAAGAGTATGTCTCAGTTCGAATTCTTCACCGGCGAGGGGAATCGGCCTGTGACTCAGACCGTGTCGCTCGGAGTGTCAACGTTTCCGGCGCACGCTACGACGCCGGCCCGTCTCGTCGAGACTGCGGACAAGGCCATGTACGAGGCCAAGCGGTACGGGAAGAATCAGGTGAAGGTCGCCAGCTGAGAGCAGCCTGTGGTGACGCCGCAGGCGGAATGGAGGTGGACGTGAGCCTTGCACGCGCGCTCTCGCGTCTACCCGACGACCACGACACCGTCGCTGTTCTTCGCGATGCCGTCACGTTCTTCTCGCACCATCCGGATGAGTGGGTCCCCGTTGCGGACCTCGCCAGAAGAACCGGGAATCTGCTGCTGCAGGTTCGACCGGTCTTGAACGCGCTCCGCGATGCCTACGTGCTAGACTTCGATGACGTGCCGGAGGCGTACCGCTACCGCTACGACGTGGGCGTTGCCATCGAGTTCGATGCGTTCCTGAACAGGAGCCGCGCTCACGAGAACCACATGCAGACGAACGTCGCCCGATTCAGAGAGCGCTACGGCGCTTCCTGATCTTCGGGTCGGCGGAACGGAGTACCACCGTTGAGAGCACCCATCGAACGCGGGGCCAGGGGCCCCGGCGTCGAAGACATCCAGCAGCGGCTGCGGCGGCTTGGCTATGACCTCGGCCCGTCGGGTGTCGACGGCGTATTCTCAGGCGCAACGCTCGAGGCGGTGCAGCGTTTTCAGCGCTCGCGTGCGCTCGGCGAGGACGGCGCAGTGGGACCCGAGACCTGGGCAGCTCTCGTGGATGCGACGTTCGTCCTGGGTGACCGACTCCTGTACCTCAGGTTCCCGCATTTCCACGGCGCCGATGTTGCAACGCTCCAGGGTGCGCTCAACGCGCTCGGATTCGCGTGCGGGCATCCTGATGGCATTTTCGGCGCATTCACCGAGCGCGCGGTACGCGAGTTCCAGCTCAACACCGGGTATCCTGCCGACGGTATCGTCGGGTCCGATACGGTGCGGGCCGTGGTGCGTCTCAGGCACGTATGGGAGGACAAGGATCCCACATCGCCGATAGAACTGGCTGTCGCGCCGGCGCGAGCCGCTGACGTGCTTTCGCGCTCGCGTATTCAGCTTCACTACCTTGATGAGCGCGGCCGGGCGGTTGCCGAGCGGTTCGCCAATCTCGCAATGGCCACCGAGCCGAGCGCTCGCGTCACGGTGGGTACCGACGCGCCGACCGACACCGACGTGCTGCTCCATCTGGGTGGCTGCGAGCACCCCGGAGATACGTTCCCGGGAGTCCCTGTGGTGCGCGTAGGCCGCGCCCTACAGGAGGCCGTCGAGGCCCGGCTCATGACGGCTCTCGCCGCAGCGGAGGGGTGTCGTGAGGCGCTCGTGGACCTCGGCGATGTTGCCGAAGATGAGCAGGCGATGCAGCGCCTCGCAGTCCGTCTGCTCGATGCTGTGTGCCTGGCGCTCACCCCGGGTCCACCACCTGTGGTATCATAGCGAGGCTTTTTGCCCTTCCGAGAACCGGTGTAGGAGGCGTTCGCCCTGCACAGCAGATACATACGAGCAGTCGTGCTCATCCTGACAATTGCGTTGGTAGCGGCCGTTCCGGTCCGCGCTTTCGGCGCGCCCATCGACGATAAGCGTGCACAGGCGATCAAGGTCAAGGCGCAGGTCGAGGAACTCGATGCCAAGGTCGAGATCGCGGCTGAGGAGTACAACGAGGCGAACTCGGCGTACAAGCAGGTCACTGCGAAGGTCAGCTCCACAGAGAAGAAGCTCGCCGAGCTTACCGCGCACCAGGCGAAGCTCCAGAAGCACCTCGACACGCGCGTTGAGGGCATGTATCGGACGGGGCCACTCGGCTTCTTGGAGATTCTCTTCGGTGCGAGCAGCTTCGAGGAGTTCTCAACGAACTGGGATCTCCTCAAGTCGATGAATGAGCAGGACGCCGAGGCAGTTGCCGACATGAAGAAGACGCGCGCCGAGGTCTCCAAGACCAAGGACGAGCTCAAGGCGACGCAGGCCCAGGCAAAGAAGGAGCGCGACGCGCTCGCGGGTCGCAAGACATCCATCGAGAAGCAGCTTGCCGAGCGCACGAAGCTTCTGACCGGTCTGGAGTCCCAGATCTCGCAGCTGCAGGCAGAGGCCGAGGCGGCGGCGCGCCGCACGTACCGGCCACCCGCGCGCGACGAAGGCGGCGATCCCGGGACGCAACCCAAGTCAGGCATTGTGAGTATCGCCAAGTCGAAGCTTGGCAGCAGGTATGTCTGGGCAGCGTCGGGCCCGAACACGTTCGACTGCAGCGGGTTCACGATGTGGGTGTACCAGCAGGTCGGCGTGAGCCTCCCGCACAGTTCGCGCGCCCAGTACAACAGCGGACCGCGCGTCTCGCGTGCGAATCTCAAACCCGGTGACCTGGTGTTCTTCGGAAGAAGCGTTATTCATCACGTTGGCATCTACGTCGGCGGTGGCATGTACATCCATTCGCCCAGGACTGGCGATGTCGTGAAGATCTCGAGTCTCAACCGGAGTGACTACGTGGGGGCGTGCCGACCGTAGGGAAAGTGCGGTATTCTCATAGCGCAACTGGGAATCCCGAATCGGATATGGTGGCTCCGCATGGCAGAGATCGACTCGCTCCTCAAGCTCATGGCCGATCGTGGCAGCTCCGACCTGCACCTCAAGGTCGGTAGTCCTCCGGCTATTCGGCTCAATGCGAAGCTGGTAGTCCTGAGGGATCTGCCAACGATGACGCCGGATGCTACATCGAAGCTCGCTCTCGGCATGATGGATGAACGTCAGCGGCAGTCATTCGAGAACCATCGTGAGATCGACTTCGCCTACTCGGTTTCGGGTGTGGGGCGCTTTCGGGTCAACGTGTTCCACCAGCGCGGTAGCGTCGGCCTCACGCTGCGACGGGTCTCTACCGAGCGTTCATCCATCGAGGGGCTCGGACTTCCATCAGTCGTTCGCCGCCTTGCCGATGAGCCCCGCGGCCTCGTGCTTGTGACTGGCACTGCCGGGTCCGGCAAGACCACCACGCTCGCCGCGATGATCGACCATATCAACCACACACGCGACGGGCACATCGTGACCATCGAGGACCCGATCGAGGTCCTTCACCAGGACGACAAGTGCATCATCAACCAGCGGGAGATCGGCATCGACACGGAGAGCTACGCCGACGCGCTGCGCCACGTTGTCCGCCAGGATCCCGATGTCGTCCTTATCGGCGAGATGCGCGACCACGAGACCGTCTCGGCGGCACTGACCGCTGCTGAGATCGGCAACCTTGTCTTCTCAACGCTCCACACCATCGACGCCACCGAGACGATCAACCGAATCATCGACTTCTTCCCGCCGTACCAGCAGAAGCAGGTTCGCCTCATGCTGGCGTCAACGCTCAAAGGAATCGTCTCGCTTCGCCTCATCCCGTCCATCAACGGGGGGCTCATGCCTGCCGTTGAAGTGTTGGTCATGACCGGGACGGTCCGGGAGTTCATCCTCGATCCCGAGCAGACCTACAAGATCAGAGATGCGATGGATGAAGGCGAGTACTACGGTATGCAGACGTTTGATAAGAGTCTGCTGTCGCTCTACCAGCAGGGCAAGATCACCTTGGACGATGCGACGTCGATGGCCGCAAACGCCCACGACTTCAAGATCAAGGTGCGGCAGCTCGGTGTTGCCCCCGAGCAAGCCGCGCAGTCCGGTATCTACTAACGATCCCGAGGTCTGCAACCACGGCGATGCGGTAGTGTCGCCGATGCACACGGGACAGCCGAGAGCGAGCGTTGATGTCAAAGATCCTCTGTATCGCCCCGCCATACCAATGTTGGGGCGTCCAGGTCATAGGCACGTGGCCGCCGCTGCAGCTGGCGTACCTCGCCGGAGCGGCGCTCGATGCGGGACATGAAGTCCGCCTCTGCGATGCGATGAATAACGGATTCACGTTCGATGATGTTCGCACCGAGATCGAGGCGTACGGCCCCGACTATGTGGTCACGCTGGATTATCTGCCGGTGTCAGGCGCGATCAGCACAGCCACAGTCCCGGCGGCGCTGCGCACCCTCGGCATCGCGAAAGAGGTCTCGCCTGACATCATCACGATCATCGGCGGGCCGCACCCCACGTTCCTCTACGAGGACATGCTGCGGGAGCCCGGTTGGCCGGTCGACTACGTATTGCGGGGCGAGATGGAGCAGACGCTGCCAGCGCTGTTGGCCGCGATTCCCGCCGGCGCGGCCTCTGACGTTGAAGGTGTCGCGTTTCGCGACGGAGATTCTATCGTCGCCACGGCCATGCGTCCGCACATCGAAGACCTCGACAGCATCGAACCCGCGTGGCACCTGCTCGACTGGACGCTCTACCATTACAACATCGAGCCCTGGGGTCGGATGGCATCGATCCTGACCACCCGCGGATGCATGATGGGCTGCTCCTTCTGCGCGCATAGGAAGTTCTGGCGTGGTGATTGGCGCGCGCGCAGCCCCCGAGGCGTTGTCGAGGAGATGCGGCTGCTCGTCGAGAAGTACGAGGTCGAGTTCATCACCTTCATCGATCCGTACCCCACCAACGACCGTGAGCGGTGGGAGCAGCAGCTCGACTTGATCATCGAGGCGAATCTCGATGTGAAGCTGCTTATGGAGACCCGTGTCGAGGACATCATCCGCGATGAAGAACTGCTCCCCAAGTACAAGGCGGCTGGCATCATCCACATGTACCTCGGGGCCGAGAGTAGCTCAGACGCAATGCTCGAGAGCCTGAACAAAGGCACCGACGTTGACATGAACAAGCGCGCGATCGACCTGCTACGCGATCACGACATCATGACCGAGGCCTCGTTCATGGTCGGGTTCCCGAACGAGACGTGGGAGTCCATCGAGCAGACAGCCGCCGAGGCGGTACGGCTCAACCCCGATATCGCGGTCTTCCCTGTGATCACCCCTATGCCATTCACTCCATTGCACGAGGAGATGAAGGACCGCATACGAGTCACCGACTACTCGAAGTACAACCTCATGACGCCCATCATCGAGCCGTATGCGATGTCCCTCGATGACGTCTACCGGGCACTCGCGACGTGCTATATGACGTTTTACGGGCACAAGATGCGCGAGGTCGCGGAGCTCGAGGACGGTTTCAAGAAGCGTTACATGATGAGCGCGTTCGAGCAGATGATGAAGGACTACGGGAAGCAGTTCGACTTCCTTGGCGGGCAGATGCCCGAAGCGATGAAGAAGCGCATGGGCGAGCACGCGGGCCGATAACCCTACACTCGCTCGCTCGCCCTTCGGGCGATGACAACTCTCCATAGCCACCCGAGCACTGCTGCGCCGACAAGAGCGCCGAGCGTGTCGACGAGCCAGTCAACGGGATCTGCGCAGCGACCCGGCACGAACAGCTGGTGTATCTCGTCGGTGACTCCATACGCGGACGCGAGCGCCACGGCAGGCAGCAGGCGATCCGGCGCACCAAGCGCCAGCAGTAGGAGCGCGCCGAGGATCGCATACTCGCCGAAGTGACCGAGCGATCCGAAGCGACCCGGAACCTGTGACCCCGGCAGGCTCGAAAACCAGAAGATCACGCTCGCCCACGAGGCGACTGCAATCCAAGGGGCCATGCTCGCTATCCGCTTGTGCGCCATTCCCGAACCCTTCGCGGTCGACAATGGGCGAAGTCTACCATGCGAGAAGCAGCGCTCGGCTTGACCCGCGCGCGCCGTCATGCGACCGTGACCGTTCAGAATGTCGTCCGTCGGGGGGTCGTGTGGAGCGTCGGGTCTCGCTGGTCGCGGTCATCATATCTGCCGCCTGCTTCGGCACGCTTGGCGTGTTCACGCAGCTCGCCTACAAGGAGGGTGCGTCGCCGCTCCCTCTGCTTGCGTGGCGTTTCGCCCTGGTGTCGCTGCTCATGGCCGCGTACCAGCTGATTCGCGATGCCGGCGCGCTCAAGGCCGGGCTGCGCGACATCGGCAAGTACGCCGCGCTGTCGCTCACGGGCTACGGTGCCGCCTCGGTCTGCTACTTCTTCGCCCTCAAGTTCGCGAGCGCGTCTGTCGTCGCAGTGCTGCTGTACACGTATCCCGCGATGGTCGCCGTGCTCAGCGCCATCTTCCTCGGTGAACGGCTCACGCGCCCGAGGATCATCGCGATAGCGCTGACCTTCGCGGGCTGCGCGCTCGTGGTGGGACTGTTCTCGGACGACATGCAGGCCTCGGCAACAGGTATCCTTCTTGGCTTCGGTGCCGCGCTCGGGTATTCGGTGTTCAACATGCTTTCGTACCGTTGGATGGGTTCCAAGCCGAGAATCGTGCTGATGACCTATACGTTCGGCATCTCAGCGGTCGCGATCGGGCTCATCACAGTCGTCACCGGGGGTTCGCTCGCGGTCGCGGCGTGGACGTCGACGCTCTGGGGCCTGCTCGGCCTCATTGTTCTGCTGCCGACGTTCATCGCCGTCTTGCTCTACCTCAACGGTATTCGGCGGCTCGGCCCGGCGCAGGCCGCCATCGTCTCGACCACTGAGCCGCTGTTCACGATCGCGCTGGCAGCAGCCATCCTCGGGGACCGGCTGACGCCACTGCAGATGGTGGGCGCGGCGCTGGTGGTGCTCGGCGTGATTGCTGCCGAGTGGCGCGTGCCCGGCGAGGCCGTGCACCCCGACGAGCTTGCAGTTGTCTAGAGCACCGAGATGATCGCTGCGATGCCGCCGCGCAGTAGCCACCCAAGGGCGATGACAGCGGCCTGACCGCCGAATGCCCACAGCACCATCGTACGGGCCCGTCGCGGCTCGAGAAGTGCCGAGAGCGCGCCGAGGCACAGCCACGCGGATGCGATGAGCGCCAGGAAGCGCAGGCCTTCAGTGGCTCCGAGTACGAAGGGGATGAGTGCGCAGGCCCATGCGGCGTAGGTCGCGAGCCCGCTCGCCCGATCGCGCGGAGCGAGCGCGAGGAGGATCGCGAGCCTCGCGCCAGCCCAGATGATCATGCTGAGCGCCCGCGCAAGCGGAACCCCGAGTGCACCGGCCGTCAGCCATCCAACAGCGATGCCTGCGAGAGCACCGACGAGAAGCGATCGCACGCCGAGAGCAGCGATGCTGTCGACCGAGGACGCGCTCATGTCGGCCAGGGTCCCGGGTTGCCGCGCGTACACCACGGCTGCTTCCCCCGTAGCGCGTGCGCGCCTGACGTGTGTGCGCGCGGTGTGTGCGCGAACGGCAAGGGCGCTAGCGACGCGGGCGAGGAAGCGTCGCCATCCGCCGAACATCCATCCCAGACTGTCGGTGAACTCGCCAGCCGTTCGCTGTGATGTCGCCACAGCAGCCCGGGCAGTCCGCCCGGGTGCGGCAAGCGCCACGTCGGCGGCCTTGCGAGATGTGTCGCCTACGGCTGATGCACCGCGGCCGATGGCATCGGCTAGCAGTCCGGGTGTCCGCTGTGCCTTCCGAAGGACTGTGGTCAGCAGCCTGCGCCAGGCCAGGAACCATCCCGAGACGGCCCCGGGACGTGCCACGTTGCCGGCGCCTTCGCGTGCTACCATGTGCGTGAGCTGCTTCCTGGCATGTCGGCATGTTTCATGCAGACAGCATACCGGAGAAGCTTCTTCGCATGTTCTCGGCTTTACGGACGTCACCGCATGCCGACGCTGGAGGCCGCGTGAATCCGTCCCGCCTTGCCCGCATACTGAAAGTGCTCGCGGGTCTGCTCGCGGGCTTTTGCCTGCTCTTCCTCGGCATCGGGGCGTATCTCTACTACCTGTCGACGACGCTTCCTGACCTCGGCGTCGACCAGTCAGCCTTCAGGCCGGCCGAGACCTCCGTTGTGTATGCCTCCGATGGCAGTGTGCTGGCCGAGTGGCACGGCGAGCAGGACCGGACCGTCATCGCGTTCGACAAGATTCCCGGCAGCATGCGCGACGCCGTCGTTGCGATCGAAGACGAGCGTTTCTACAGTCACACGGGGGTCGACACCGAGGCGATCATGCGTGCGCTCAAAGTGAACGCCGAGAAGGGTGAGATCCGGCAAGGGGGGAGCACCATCACGCAGCAGGTGGTGAAGCTGCTCTTCACCGGTGGTGAGCGGACCATGACCCGCAAGATCCGCGAGGCTCTGATGGCGTATCAGCTGGAGACGAAAGCCGACAAAGAGAAGCTCCTCGAGACGTACCTCAACCTCGTCTACTTCGGCCAGGGGTCATACGGCGTGGAGAGCGCGGCTCACCGTTACTTCGGCAAGACGGCCACAGATCTAACGCTTTCAGAATCCGCGCTGCTCGCCGGCATCATTCAGTCGCCCACGCGCTTCAGTCCGACGGACAACATAGAGTTCTCGACCGAGCGCCGCAACGTCGTCCTCAAGAAGATGCTCGAGCTCGGTTACATCACACCGCAAGAGGAGCAGCGTGCCCGGAGCGTCGAGGTAACCCTTGCCCCATCCGCCGAGGAAGCAGCGATCGCGCCGTACTTCGTCGAGTACGTGAAGCAGGATCTCATCGACGCGCTCGGCTCGGAGCTGGTATTCCAGGGCGGCCTGCGAGTGCAGACGTCGCTCTCTCCGCCGGTGCAGCGCGCCGCAGAAGAGGCCGCGAGTGCGCTGCTTTCAGCGAAAGGTGACCCGGCGGTGGCGCTGGTGTGCCTCGACCACACAACCGGAGACGTAATCGCGATGGTGGGCGGACGCAACTTCGACACCGACAAGTTCAATCTCGCCGTACAGGGGCGGCGCCAGCCCGGCTCGGCATTCAAGCCGTTTGTGCTTGCGACGGCGCTGAGCCAGGGTGTTCGGCCCACCGATGTCTTCTCTGCAGCGCCGTACTCCGTCGAGGTCACGGACGGGGTGTGGAACGTCCAGAACTACGAGAACGCGGTGACGAGCGGTTCGATGACGCTGTCGGCCGCCACCAACTGGTCAGTGAACGCCGTTTACGCCCGTCTCATCATGAAGGTCGGTGCCGCGAACGTCGTGAAGACAGCGGCAGCGATGGGCATCACGACACCGCTCGACCCGAATCCTGCCATCGCGCTTGGCGGTCTCAAGACGGGTGTCTCGCCGCTTGAGATGGCGTCTGCCTACGGGACCATCGCCTCGGGTGGTATCCGCCGAAACCCGTCTGGGATCGTGCGTGTCACAAACGGCGCGGGTGAGACGATCTACGCGCCCGAACGTACCGAAGTACGCGCGATTGACGAGCGCGTTGCCAAGACCACAAGCGCGATGCTCCACGATGTCGTCGAGACCGGGACAGGGCAGGCCGCCCGGATCAGCACGTGGTCGGCGGGGAAGACGGGCACCACGCAGGCACACAGGGATGCCTGGTTCGTCGGGTATAGCGCTCGGCTATGTACGGCAGTCTGGGTGGGTCACCCCGAGGGACAGGTCTCGATGACGAACGTGCACGGCATCAAGGTGACAGGCGGGAGTTACCCCGCGAAGATATGGCAGCGATTCATGCAGAAGGCCCTGGTGGTGCGCGGTACCGTCGATCCGCCGACCGGTACCGCCGAAGACGCCCCTCCGGGCTCGCAGGTGCGCGTGATCATCTGCACGGATAGCCTTCTGCTTGCCAATCTGCGCTGCCCGAGCACCATCGAGATGTACCTTGAGTCGGAGCTGGCCAAGCGCAGTACCTGCACGGTGCACTGATGAGTCACGCAGACCACTACCGCGAGCTGCAGGTGTCGCGAGATGCCGAGCTCGAGGTGATTGAGAAGGCGTACAGGGCGCTGGCGCTCAAGTATCATCCGGACACCGGCGTCTCGGGCGACGCCGTCCGCATGCAACGCATCAACGCTGCGTACCGGGTGCTGCGCGAACCGTCAGAGCGCGCCCGTTACGACCACACCCTCTTCGGTGAGGTTCCCTCCGGGTGGGACGTGTTCTGGGACGCCGGGCTGGTGGGCCTGTACCGCCAGAGACATCGGCGGAGAAGCTGAACGGCCCGGGCATGTGCCCGGGCCGTCTGTGTTCGGGATGCTCGTGCGTCGCTAGCAGGCGCTATTGAGCTTCGTCTGGACGGCCCGAAGAATGGCCGGGTACGAGACGGCTCCTTCGTACATGGGCTCACCGTCGATGACCGTGACCGGGTACACGAGGCCCTGGTCCCTGATCTGCTCGACCAGCTCGGTGCGTTCCGTCACCGTTTCTGCTCTGCTGGTGTCGTAGTAGAGAATCCGCGCGGCATCGCCGAAGCGGTTCTCCATTTCGGAGCGGATGATCTCGGTGATCTCCTCCGGAGACCACGTGGGACCTCAACCGCCGCTGTAACAAGTGCTCTCGGCCGGGAAGTCGAACACTTCGACGGTGACGATCTTGTCCATGGTGCCCCCTTTATCCAAGGTTGACAGCCCCTCCGGGGCAGACTCTGGCGCAGATTCCGCATCCCACGCACAACTCTTCTCTAACGGTGTAGCCGTTTGAACCAGGGTACACCCCGCCCGGAAGAGGCACGATCGCATCTCTCGGGCACACACGTCGAGCTGGACAAGCAGGTGACCTGTCGCAGGCCGCGCTATTGATGCTCACGCTCTGCACTTTGTATCGCTCCCTGTTCTTCGGATGAACCGTCGAGCGATTGTATACCCCATGGGGTATCTATTGCAACAGTCTGTGCCCGGAGGATTCCACCCGGTACTCCATATTCATGCCGCATCTGCACGGGCGAGCACGGGTCGGATACTATGGAACCGAAAGCACCGTCGCTTGGCGAGTGTGCACATGGCGAGACAGGAGTTGCCGTGAGTGAGGAAACGAGGCTCGGGGGAACCGGTCGCAACATGCTGCGGCTTATGCTTGGCGCTGGCCTGATAATCGGTCTGGCGTTCCCCCTGTTCGCCCGGTTGTTCGTGGACCCCAAGAGCACCGTCGCCTGGTGGCTGTTCTTCTTCTCGTGCATTGGTGCGGGTCTGGGTATGGGCGCGCTCTGTCACCTGGCGGCATTCCGGCTCTCCGAGCAGGTGCTCGCCCGGGTGCTCGGGGTCGCCGGGCGTTCGTTAGGTGTTGCAGTGCACGATATCAAGGGACTTGATCCTCTAGCAGGTGAATTACAGCGCGTGCTATCGAACGCTTCCAGCCTGCTCGATCAGATTCGTGCGGCGAACACGAACATCCGTTCACTTACGGCCGAGGTTCTCGCCGCCACCGAACAGCAGGCATCGGGCGCGGCGGAGCAGGCAGCAGCGGTGACGCAGACCTCGGCAACGGTCGAGGAACTCGCGCAGACCTCAAGCCAGATCGCCGACAACTCCGAGTCCGTCGTACGCGTTGCCGAGCGAACGCTTGCGAGTGCCGAGGAGGGCATGGACGCCGTTCACCAGACGAGCGCCGGCATCGAGGACATTCGGCTGAGCACGCAGCAGTCCTCGGATCGTATCCTTGCCCTTGGCGAGCGGAGCCAGGAAATCGGACGGGTCCTCACGATCATCGACGAGATTGCCGAGCAGACGAAGATTCTGGCGCTGAACGCTGCGATCGAAGCAGCGCGAGCCGGGGAGGCGGGCAAGGGCTTCTCGGTCGTCGCCGAGGAGATTCGCAAGCTGGCCGAGTCGGTCACAGAGTCAACACAGGAGATCGGCCGCGTGGTGCGCGAGATCCAGGCGTCGACGGCAGCGCTCGTCATGCAGACCGAGAAGGCGGCGAACAAGGTGCAGGAGGGGCTTCAGCTCGCCTCGCACACCCAGAACGCGCTTGAGCGCATCGTCTCTCAGGTCGAAGAGACCACCGACGCGGCGAAGCAGATCTCTATCGCCACGCAGCAGCAGAGGACGGCCTCCGATCAGGTGGTCATTTCGATGAAGGAAGTCGCCACCGTCTCGCAGCAGGCAGCCCAGGCGTCGAGGCAGATATCTGCGGCCATCGTCGAGCTTAATACGCTCGCCGACAGCATGGTTGTGCGCTGATGTCCGGCCTGAAGGAGCGACTGCTCGAGCTGGGTCTCGTGCTCCCGGATGTCGCAGCAGCGCTTGGCTCGTACGTGCCCGCGGTTAGGACCAGTGCTCTCGTCTTCACATCCGGACAACTGCCGCTTCGTGAAGGCGAGCTGCTCGCGCGCGGCAAGGTTGGGGATGAGGTTTCCGGGGATGTCGCCAGAGAGTGCGCTCAGCGATGTGCTCTCAATGCGCTCGCCGCTGCCGCTACGGTGTGTGACCTTGATACCGTGTGTCGCGTCGTACGTGTGACAGGATATGTTGCATCAGCACCATCCTTCACCGGGCAGCCTGCGGTCGTGAACGGTGCGAGCGATTTGCTTGTCGAGCTCTTTGGCGAGGCGGGCCTCCATGCGCGTGAGGCCGTAGGTGTGGCGGCATTGCCGCTCGATGCGCCCGTAGAGATCTCGCTGGTGCTTGAGCTCGCACCGACTGCGTAGAGGGCTTATCGCTGCGCGTGGCCCTGATATGACCTCGCCGCCGTATTGTCCATTCATGGAGGTTCATTTAGAGTTACCACGGTGGGCGGCTGAGGGGCTGCCCGTAGCGGCCTGTCGGACTCGGGATGCAAAGAGGGAGAGATGCGCAGGTCAGGGGTTCCCTGGCCGGGTTCAAGGACCGCTTCCGCGCGCTTGTCGCGCGCCGGTCATCGTGGGAGCAGTCCCACGCTCCAGGAGCGATGCAACGATTTGCTGTATCCATGTCTGGAATCTTGCAGGGGAGTGGGCGCCGACGGCGAACACCCAAGAAGGGACGTAGAAGCCGTCTCTCGTTCGTGCTGCGCGTCAGGCGCGAATAGGTGCGGCTCTGGGAGTGGGCAGGGAAGGTAGGGAGGCTATGGCAAAGCTGTCATTGGCAGGGTTCAAAGACCCGGTTCGACGGCCTCGGTACATCATCTGGAGTGGTGCTGTACTTCTCGGATTGGCCGCGTTCATCGTCGTCGCATTCACTGCGACGTCGACGTACTGGTTCTGCAACTCGCTGTGCCACTCGGTTCAAGACGACGCCATGCGGACGTATGACAGGGGCTCGCACAACATGGTCTCGTGCCTGTCGTGCCATGAGCCGGTCAATGCGGATCCGCTGACGTTCGCGTACTACAAGGCCAAGGCCGGCGTGATCGGTGCGTATGAGTTGTACACGAAAACAAACCATACACCGCTCAACGCCGAGAGCAAGCTGGCCCTGAACCCGAAACACATGGGTTCCGAGCAGTGCACGCAGTGCCACTCGGAGAACCGCGTGATCACGCCCAGTGCGGGCATCCTGATCGATCATGAGGTTCATGACGAGAAAGAGATCCACTGCACCGTTTGCCACAACCGTGTTGCTCATCCCGAGCGCGACTACGAGATGATCAACAAGAGTCCGCGTACCGGCGAAATCTCGCCCAAGCACGCGGACTTCATGACGATGACAGCGTGTTTCCGCTGCCATACCCTCACTGACGAAGCTCCGCCCAAGGGTATCAAGGCGCCGGGCAAGTGCTCGTCGTGCCACCCCGCCGACTTCAAGCTCAAGCCATCGAACCACGAGGCCGCCGATTTCTACCCCAAGGGCCACGCGGAGCTCGCGGAGGCTCGTGTCGACCGGGCGACTGGTCTTCCCACCTTCGAGCTTATGGGCGAAGAGGAGTCGGCAACGCACGCCGCGGAGTTGGCTGAGGAAGAGGGCGCTGCAGAGGGCAAGGCTTCCGATTACGGCGGCTCCTCCGCAAAGCATGACGTCTTCGAGATCTCGAAGGTCGAGTCCATCAACTACTGCAGCACCTGCCACGTCGTCGACAAGTTCTGCGGCGACTGCCACGGCATGGGCATGCCGCACTCTGAGGAGTTCAAGACCAAGTCGCACCCAGAGGTCGCCAAGACCAAGATGGACAAGTGCGACCTGTGCCACCAGGTGAAGAAGACGGACTATCTGTTCTGTAACAACTGCCACCACGGCAGCGCGTCCAAGTGGACGTACGATCCCAAGGTCAAGTGGGCGACGCAGCACGCGAAGGCGGTGACCACGAACGGTGTGGCCGGTTGCCTCGGGGCGTGCCATGATCAGAAGTTCTGCGTGGACTGCCACACCAAGACCAAGCCGGTTCCCACGTCCCACAAAGACGCGAAGTGGCTGCGCGACAAGCTGACGGTGACCAAGTACGGTAGCGCGGCCGCTGAGCCGTCTGGCAAGCATGCGCTTGCCGCCGTTAAGGCCATCGACAGCTGCGAGGTGTGTCACGGTTCAGGTGGCACCGGTTCGAAGTTCTGCAAGGGCTGTCACGGCATGGATATGCCGCACCCCGACACATTCAAAAAGAACCACGTGTCAGGAGCTAAGACGCCCAAGCTCTGCTCGAACTGCCATACGTTCAAGGAGCTCTGCTCGGACTGCCATCACACTGGTGCGAAGAACGGTGTCGCGTGGCAGAAGCAGCACCCGGTTCCGGTCGCCGCGAGTGGCGCAGCTCCGTGCTTCGAGAAGTGCCACGAGGACAAGCAGTTCTGCGTGAGCTGCCACACGAAGCTCAACGCCCTGCCTAAGTCACACACCGCCAAGGACTGGACGCGGAACCTCGCGCTCGGGAAGGCCGCTGGCCACAGCACGTCGTTCAAGGCCCAGGCCGATAGCTGTGAGTACTGTCATGGAACGGGCGGAGCAGAGGCCAAGTTCTGCAAGAGCTGTCACGTCTTGCCGATGCCGCACCCCGGCACGTTCAAGGACACGCACAAGGCCGACTTCGTAGCGAAGAAGCTGACCGAGAAGTCCTGCCAGAACTGCCACAACCAGTTCTTCTGCGACAACTGTCACCATCCCGGTGCCAGCGCAAGCCAGGCGTGGCGCACGTACCACCCGAACCTTGTGAAGAAGGACGGTGCGGAACCGTGCTTCAAGTGCCACAAGCCGACGTCTTGCTCGTACTGTCACGTGCGACTGAACAGGTAGCACGCGAGTACGCGTGATCGTTAGGCAGGGGCGCCCGGCCGAGTCAATCGGCCGGGCGCCTTCTCGTTATCGTCAGGAAGTTCCAGACGACCTTGCCAAATGCTTTGCTCTCGAGGGTGTGACCATGTATCATAGCGGCTCGTCGGGATGTGGCTCAGCTTGGTAGAGCGCTGCGTTCGGGACGCAGAGGTCGTGGGTTCGAATCCCGCCATCCCGACCATCGAAATCCCGCGGCAGGTGCGACCTATGGTCGACCTGCCGTTGTCGTTCTTGGAGGCACGATGTTGTCGACGGTGTTCCATTGGGTCGGCTACGGGTTGTGTCATCAGCTGCCGGAGCGCTCGCTGTTCTCCGGGGGCTTCCAGCTCCCCGTGTGCGCGCGCGACACCGGCATCTATGCAGGGTTCGTCCTGGCCCTCATCGCGATTTCGCTGTTGGAGCGAGGCCGACGTCCTTCCGGGCTGCCACGAGCTTGGGTCATTGCCGTGGGCGCACTCCTCTTCAGCACGATGGTGATTGATGGAGTGTCGTCGTACGCGGGTTGGCGTGAGACCACCAACGACATTCGCCTCATAACCGGGCTTGCCGCGGGGTATTCGATGACGTTGATCGTCGTTCCGATGCTGAACGGGCAACTCTGGACCACGGTGTCTCGCGCGCGCTTGCTCGACGGCTGGCGGGGAGCGGCCTGGCTCGGCACGATACCGCTATCCTTTGCGATCCTCCGTTGGGTTCTGCCTGCAACGGGTGTGCTGTACCCGATCCTGCTGACCGTTGCCGTGATTGGCACGTACATGGCCGTGAACCTGGTTCTGGTTTCGCTCATTCCTTCTCTGGAGCGGAAGATGACCTCGCTCCTCAGCGCCCCGATTCTTCTGGGCGCCGCGCTTGTGTTGACAGTGGCTGAACTGGCCCTGGCTTCTCTGTTGCGTTCTGCGGCCGAACGATTCGCATCGGGGTTGTGATGCCCGTTTCCACGACGCCGTCGATGCGGTAAGGTTCTTCTTGATTGATGGCGGTGGGGCCGGCAGGAGGGTCGTCCATGGTGTACACGAACAAGAATGCCATCCGCGTGATGATCATCACGAAGGATCATCGGATAGAAGGCGAGATGTACATCCTGGAGGGCAGTCGGCTCACGGACGCCCTTAATTCCAAGAGCAAGGACTTCTACGCGCTGACCGGTGCGAAGATATGGCGAGTATCCGACGAGACGCTCATCGCATCTCCTGAGTATGTCGCCATCGCCAGAGAAGCGATTACAGCAATCTTCCCTGTGGAGTAGCCATTTCAGTTCGTGTCAGACCTCGGTAGTAATCTTTCCTCGAACACCCGTTCGAGGAGGAAACCATGCAATCTGCCACGACGTCATGCACGCATACCACGAGCATTCGCTCAACGCTCGCGGACCTGGTGAGCGACGCGGTTCGAGTCCACGGAGCCGAGCCCGAGACGGCGCGCATCGCAGCAGCAGCCACAGAACGCGCACTCATTGGTCGGATGCGGACGCAGACGTTCGGTCCTGACGAAGTCCGGAGGGTGCGGGCCTACTTCGGTGCCGTTCTCCGCTCACAGTCCTTCAAACGAGCGCGACGTGGCGATGCCCACTACCGGAACCGGATCAAGGTTGCAACGCTTGTGGATGATCTGCGATCGGTTGGGATGCCGGCGGAGAGAATCCGCGAGGAGGTCGCATCCTTCTTCGGCGAGCAGGGACTTCAGCTGCTTGAGGTCGAGGCGGTGGCCTAACGGAACGAAGACGATCCGATAATCTCGAGCGTCTCTTTGTCGAGGACCCACAGTCGTCGATGCACGAGGGTACCGCCCTCGTCACCCCACGCCTCCACGACAAGCCAAGCCGTTCTCCCGTCCACTGTTGCGGACTCAACGAGGACCGGGACAGCAGCTGTCTCGGTCGGGAAGTCCTTGGTGAGGACGTCCGCAAGCGCTGATGCGCCGGGACCCTTCGTTCGCAGTTCTTCCAGGCGCTTGCCCCGCATCTCCGGGGCATCCGCCGTCAGAACGTCCTTGACGTCGTCGATATTCGCCGTCAGCGCTGCTTCCTGCGCCGACTCCATCGTGTACTCACCGCCGGTGGGTATGTACTCGACGCCGGTATTGCTGCATCCGGAGATAAGACCAAGGAGCGCCAGCAGTGCTGCCAGCAGGACTGTCTTGCTTCGAGTACCCGGCACAGTGACCTCCCTGAGTTTTCTGACTCAATAGTAAAGTAACACGCAGTGGAGCACAGTCGCCGATCGGGGGTTCCATGCAGGCCATCATATGCTTCACCTCAGATTTCGGAATGGGCGACACGTGGGTCGGCATGTGTCACGCGGTCATCTACCGCGCGTGCCCGCAGGCTCGCGTTGTTGACCTTGCGCATGACGTCCCCCCGTATGACATCCGCAAGGCAGCGGCGGTGGCGGCCTCGGGCGTCTGGCAGCTTCCTGAGGCCATCCATCTCGTGGTCGTGGATCCCGGAGTGGGAGGAGGTCGGCGCGACCTGTGCATCGTCACCTCCGGCGGGACTGTCCTTGTGGGTCCGGATAATGGCGTTCTGATTCCAGCTACGTGGCGAGCGGGGGGCATCTCGGAGGTATTCGTCATCGATCCCGAGGCTCTGACGTTCCGTTCGCCTCTTGCGACGTTCCACGCTCGAGACGTGCTTGCCCCTGCCGCCGCGGCACTGGCGTGTGGCGTCGACCCCGCTGTCGTGGGTTTGCCAGTCGAGCCCGATTCTCTTGCGGGTGCCCCGTTCGCACGTGCTGACACCTCCAACGGCATTGTGAGCGCAGAGGTCGTCGACGTGGACAGGTTCGGCTCGGTCCGTCTGGCTGTCTCCGCGCACGATCTCGACCAGATGGGACTTCGCCGTGCCACCCTGGAGATGAGATTCGAGCACGTAGCCATCGTCGCTCCGTTCGGAGCTACCTTCTCCGACGTGCCCGAGGGAGACCCCGTGGCCCTCATCGATTCGTCGGGCTGGCTCACGCTTGCGATACGGATGGGAAGCGCAGCCGAACGGTACGGCATCGAGCCGGGGCACCACGTCCTGGTAGAGCAGCAGACGTAGCACGGGCGCACCATGTCAGACCGCCGAGCGACACTGTTCACATGCAGGACGTCGAGTCGGAGGTCGGGATGAAAGCCACATACGTCGCTTCTCTCAAGGAAGGCATGAAGGTCGATTCTGCGTTTGCCCTCCGATCGAAGGAGCTTCGGGCTACCCGTTCTCGAGAAGCGTACCTGTCGCTTGAGATCGCTGATCGTACCGGACGAATCGCAGCTGTCATGTTCCAGCCAAATAGGGCAGCTGAAGCGGTGCCTAGTGGCTCAATCGCGCGAGTGCGAGGGACCGTCACCACATATAGGGGTATCCTGCGCGTTTCGGTGGAGTCCCTTACACCTGCCGCGGAGTACGCAGCGTCGGACATGCTGCCTTCTGGTCCCCGCGATGCCCAGGAACTCGTAGCCGAATTGCGGGCACTGGTGCGTTCAGTGCGCAATCCTGAACTCTCGCGGCTGCTGCGAGGCGTCTTCGGCGACAAGGCGTTCTTCGCGCGATTCAAGGAGTGCCCCGCAGCGCAGACGAATCATCACGCGTACATCGGCGGGCTGCTTGAGCACACGGTCTCGGTGGCGACGATGTGTGGCGCTCTCGCGGCGCTCTATCCTGAGATAGACCGTGACCTTCTTGTGTCGGGTGCGCTGCTGCATGACATCGGGAAGGTCGACGAGCTCGCCTATGGCACATCCATCGAGTACACCGACGAAGGCAGACTCCTCGGCCATGTGGTGCTCGGCGAGCGTCGACTGTGGAAAGCCATCACTGCGCTCGGAGATGATCTCCCCGGCGCCCTGGCGACGTCGCTGTCCCACCTCATGATCTCTCATCACGGCGAGCTGGAGTGGGGAGCTCCGAAGCGTCCTAGCATGCTCGAGGCGCTCGTTCTCCACCACGCTGACAACATGGACGCGCAGGCCGCAGGATTCGTTGCGGCAGCCAACGTCGCCGCACGTATCGATGAACCCTGGACCGACGCCACGAATCTGTTCCGGCGTCCACTGTATGCGCCGAGGTCCGAACGGGACAGTCGGAATGAGGATGTGGCGGAAGCTGAGATCGAGCTTCGTCGGGGTGCGTGAGGCGACTGACTATGGGCTACAATCCCTAGGAGCCGGACACGCGCCGTCGCAGGCGCCCGAACGATTCGAGGAGCACGATGCAGTACCCACAAGCAGAGATCGGCGTCTTTGGCGGAAGCGGATTCTACTCCCTGCTCGAAGACCCCACCGAGTTCAAGGTAGATACACCTTACGGGGCACCGTCCTCCCCGGTGATGTTCGGCGAGATCGGCGGTCGCAAGGTGGCCTTTCTACCGCGGCACGGTAAGGATCATCAGTACCCCCCGCACATGATCAACTACCGCGCCAATGTCTACGCAATGAAGATGCTTGGCGTGTCGCGCATCATCGGCCCGAACGCCTGCGGCTCGCTGCAGCCGAATGTGAAGCCGGGTGACTTCGTCATATGCGACCAATTCGTCGACCGCACTTGGGGTCGGACAGATACGTTCTATGACGGTCCGACCACCACGCATGTTTCCTCGGCCGATCCGTACTGTCCTGAGATGCGCACCGTTGCCATCGAGCGAGCGAAGGCTCTGGGCATCACCGTTCACGAGCAGGGAACGGTCGTGGTCATCCAGGGTCCGCGCTTCTCAACACGCTCGGAGTCGAAGTGGTTCGCATCCCAGGGATGGGAAGTCATCAACATGACGCAGTATCCCGAGTGCTACCTCGCCCGGGAGCTGGAGATCTGCTACTGCAACATCTCGCTCATCACGGATCATGATGCAGGGACCGAAGGCGCGGAGCCCGTGTCGAACGAAGAGGTCGTTCGCGTTTTCGGCGAGAACAACGACAAGGTCCGTGCGTTGCTGCATGCGATGATCCCTGCGCTTCCGGCCGCGCGTGACTGCGTGTGTTCGCACGCTCTTGAGGGTGCGGCCTTCTAGGCCACGGTGTGCGGGGCGGCCGTGAGCTGTCGTCCCGCTGAGAGGCGGCGGGTGTGTTCGGGCTTCGGTCGTTCACGATAGGTCGGTTCTTCGGGATTCCGCTCGAGGTCAACTCGAGCTGGTTCCTCGTGTTCTTTCTCGTCGCCTTTACGCTGAGCACCAGCTATCTCCCCGCAGCCCTGCCGGACCAAAGCTCCACGATGCACGTGTTCATAGCACTGGTGATGACTGCCGCGTTCTTCGCTTCAATAGTCATCCACGAGTTCGCACACTCGCTCGTGGCGCGAGCCGGCGGACTGAAGATATCGCGAATCACGCTCTTCATCTTCGGCGGCGTGTCCCAGATGGACGATGAACCAAAGAGCCCCGGCCTCGAGTTCCTGATGGCTGCTGCCGGTCCCGGGATGAGCCTGGTTCTTTCGGGCATCGGCTTCGGCGCGCTCGCTTTCCTGCGCGGGGCCGGTGCAGGGCAGGTCCTGATCATCCCCGTGGAATACCTTACGTTCATCAACCTGTCCGTCGCCATCTTCAACATGCTGCCGGGGTTTCCGCTCGACGGGGGTCGGGTGCTTCGCTCGATACTCTGGGCGATCACGCACGACATGCTCAAGGCGACTCGCTGGGCAAGCCGGATGGGGCAGCTTCTCGGCTACGGGCTCATCGCGATTGCAGTCATCGGCGTGCTCAACGGGTCACTCGACCTGATCTGGTTCGCAGTCATGGGTTGGTTCCTGTCCACACTCGCGGGTGCCGCGTATCAGCAGCAGCTGCTGAAGGTGCGCCTTTCCGAGGTGACCCTTGCGTCCATCATGTCCTCACCGGTCGTTACGGTGCCCTCGGATGCAACGCTTGAGGAGATGGCTCACTCCTACTTCCTCGGCGGGCGTCACTCTCGCTATCCGGTGGTCGCTGAAGGTCGGGTCGTCGGGGTAATCGGGCTGCAGGCGCTTCGGGAAGTCCCGCGGGAGCAGTGGGCTGCGACGTCGGCGGGAGACGTCGCACACACGGACTTAGCCTCTGTTGTGGCCACCCCGGCGGTCACGGTGGACAGGATACTTCCTCAACTTGAGCCGAGCGGGGCGGGTGCGGTGCTGATCGTCGATGACGGTCGGCTGTCCGGCATCGTCACGCGTGCGGACGTGATCCGGCTCGTCAGCTCGCTTGATCATCAGTAGGCTTCTTCGCCCTCATCGCTTGCCGGACTTTGTAACAAATGGTTACCATTGCGCCACGGCATCTCTGGCGGAGGGCGACTCGTGTCGGACAAGCAGGGCAAGCGCATCCCCGAAGGTGTCATCGAGCGTCTTCCGCTCTACCTGGGCGTTCTCATCCAGCTGCGGCATGACGGACAATCCACCGTGTCCTCGGCTCGACTCGGCGAACTCACTGACGTGAACCCGGCGCAGATTCGCCGTGACCTCACCCATTTCGGCTCCTTCGGCAAGCGGGGAGTGGGCTATGACATCGTCACGCTGGTAGATCGCGTCCAGCGCATTCTGGGCGCGGATCACGTGCACCGACTTGCGCTTGTGGGGGCCGGGAACCTCGGCTCCGCGATTGCGAACTACGACGGCCTTCGCCAGCACGGATTCCATGTGACTGCGATTTTCGATGCGGACCCGTACAAAGTCGGCAGCCGTATCGGCGACATCATCGTGCAGCATATCGAGGATCTGACGCGTACAGTTGCCGACCAGAACATCCGGATCGGGGTCATCGCTGTGCCACCGGAGGCGGCCCAAGAGGTTGCAGACCGCTTCACGGACGCTGGTGTGCGAATCATGCTCAACTACACGCCCGTGATCGTACGCGTGCCGCCGACGGTCACACTGCACAACACCGACCCGGTACACGAGTTGCTTCATACGTTGTACTACCTGTCACGTCTCGATGGGGTCAGTAGAGTCTGACAGCATCGTCCGTGGCGGTGCGGGTGCTTAGGTGGTACGCTAACCTTCGTTGCATGAGCAGTATCCGGCGGCAGTAATCTGCCGGTGTTTTCGATAGGAGGACGGTATGGGAGCATTTGGAATGCCTGGTGGCTGGGAAGTCATCGCGATTCTCGCGGTCGTACTTCTGCTCTTCGGCCCGAGCCAGCTGCCGAAGCTCGCAAAGACGTTCGGCAAGTCGGCAAAGGCCCTGAAAGACGGCATGGAGGGCAAGCTTGCTGACGACGATGAAGACGTCAAAGAGTCAGTGAAGGCAGAGAAGTCCGACAAGGACGACAGCGCCTAGAACTCATTTCGCACAGGTCGTTCCGAAGGCGCCCCTGGGCGCCTTCGCGCGTTGCGGGTTGTGCGTGGGCGGCATTGTTGTATACTCGCGTGAGCGTTTTGGCGGCCAGTGGCGCTGCCAGACATTGGAGCCTACCAAGTGGGAGCGTGCATGCAGAAGGAAGTTGCCCTCACCCCCGAAGGACAGGCCCGCCTCGAGCAGGAACTGATCCATCTGGAGACGGTGCGTCGTCGTGAAGTTGGCGAGCGCATCAAGGAAGCTAAAGAGTTCGGCGATATCTCGGAAAACTCCGAGTACGACGACGCCAAGAACGAGCAGGCGTGGGTCGAGAGCCGCATCATCGAAGTCAATCAGATCCTCGCGCATGCGACTATCATTCAGGCGCCGAAGCGCAAGGACAAGGTGACCCTTGGCTCGAAGGTGGAGCTGCGCGATGCCGAGACGACCGAGGTGCACACGTATCACCTCGTCGGGTCGGCTGAAGCTGATCCCGTCAATGCGAAGATCTCGAATGAGTCGCCGGTCGGCCAGGCCGTCATCGGCAAGAAGAAGGGCGACATCGTGCGCGTCACCACGCCGCGCGGCGCCGTCATCGAGTACGAAGTCGTCTCCATCTCAAGCTAGCCGCCGATGACCGACGGCGAGCTGACATCCTCGGAGCGACTACCCGTCGATGACCCCATCGAGGTGCGCAGGGCGAAGCTCGATGCTCTGCGCGACGTGGGCGAGCAGCCGTACAAGGACCGATTCGACCGAACGCACACGGCAGCTGCCGTCGTCGAGTCGTGGGGGTCGCTCGAGCCGGGCGAGGACGCAGCGGAGACCGTTGCCGTAGCGGGGCGGGTCATCGCCAAGCGCGACCAGGGCAAGATCATGTTCCTTGTCATTCGCGACGGCGTCACTGACCTCCAGCTGTTCTGCAGGGTGAACATCCTCGGCGCTGACGCCTATGCGAGTGCGGCGGATCTCGACCTCGGCGACTGGATCGGAGCGACGGGCACGGTCTCGCGTACGCGCAGAGGCGAGCTCTCAGTGGTACCTACCCACGTCGTGTTGCTCAGCAAATCACTCCGGCCATTGCCCGAGAAGTTCCATGGGCTCACTGACGTGGAGACCCGGTACCGCCAGCGGTACGTCGACCTCATCGTGAACCTTGATGTGCGCCGCACATTCGATGCGCGTTTCAGGATCGTCTCGGCGATCCGGCGCTTCATGGAGTCGCGGGGGTTCATCGAAGTAGAGACTCCCATGCTCCACCCCATCCCCGGCGGCGCTACCGCCCGCCCGTTCGTGACGCATCACAACGCGCTCGACATGGACCTATACCTTCGCATCGCGCCGGAGCTCTACCTGAAGCGGCTGCTTGTGGGCGGCTTTGATCGCGTCTTCGAGATCAATCGCTCCTTCCGCAACGAAGGCATCTCGGTCAGACACAACCCCGAGTTCACCATGCTCGAAGCGTACGAGGCGTTCACCAACATCGACGGCATGATGGATCTCACCGAGGGCATGGTCGTTGCAGCCGCGAAGGAAGTCCTCGGCACGCTCGAGCTCGAGTACCAGGGTGCTGCGATCGACCTCACCCCGCCGTGGCCACGCAGGACCATGCTGGAGCTCACGAGCGAGGCCGCGGGTGAGGCCATCTCGTTCGACCTCACGGACGCGCACCTGCGCCGGCTAGCCGATCACCACGGCGTCACGCATGACCCGGCATGGGGCAAAGGCAAGCTCATCACCGAACTCTACGAGAAGCTCGTGGAGGGCTCGCTCGTTCAGCCGACGTTCGTCACCGAGTACCCGCTTGAGACCTCGCCGCTGGCTCGTAAGAAGCCGTCCGATCCGCAACTCACCGAGCGGTTCGAACTTATCGTGTGCGGCCGCGAACTCGCAAACGCGTTCTCGGAGCTCGTCGATCCCGTTGACCAGCGTGAGCGGTTCGCCGAGCAGATGAAAGCCAAGGGCGCCGGTGACGACGAGGCGATGGGCTACGACGAGGATTACCTGCGCGCCATGGAGTACGGCATGCCGCCGGCCGGTGGTATGGGAATCGGCATCGACCGTCTCGTCATGCTGCTGACGGATTCAGCGTCGATTCGCGACGTTCTCCTCTTCCCACACCTGCGCCCCGAGGCGTAGCACTCGCGACTGCGGAAACATCTGAGCGCACCCCGCTCATATCCTGTGGCACTTTCCTTGCTTCATGAGCCTGCATCCTCCCCGTGTCGCAGCGAGGGAGTAGAATAGGCATCGTGCAGCATCCGCCGTTGACCGGCGCGGACGATAGAGAGGCGATACCATGTTCGAGCGATTCACCGAGAAGGCCCGCAGGGTCGTGGTGTATGCGCAAGAAGAAGCGCGCATGCTCAATCAGAACTACATCGGCACCGAGCATCTGCTCCTCGGCCTCATCCGTGAGCAGGACGGCATCGCCGCCAAGGCGCTCGAGAGCCTCAACATTTCGCTTGAGGACGTCCACCAGCAAGTCGAAGAGCTTATCGGCCGTGGTACCTACGTGCCGACCGGCCATATCCCGTTCACGCCGCGCGCCAAGAAGGTTCTCGAGTTGTCGCTTCGCGAGGCGCTGCAGCTGGGCCACAACTACATCGGCACCGAGCACATCTTGCTCGGCCTCATCCGTGAAGGCGAGGGCGTTGCCGCGCAGGTTCTGCTCAACCTCGGCGCGGATCTCGAGAAGGTCCGCTCGGCTGTGATCCAGCTGCTTTCCGGTCACTACGGTGGCGGCAAGCATGCCGATACTGCCGAGGACCGCCGAGGCGGCCGCAGCGATAGCCAACTCCTCGACGAGTTCGGCAGGAACCTCACCCTGGCCGCCAACGAGGGCAAGCTCGATCCGGTCGTCGGGCGTTCTCAGGAGATCGAGCGCGTCATGCAGATACTGTCGCGCCGAACCAAGAACAACCCCGTGCTCATCGGCGAACCTGGCGTGGGCAAGACCGCGGTGGTCGAAGGGCTCGCACAGAAGATCGCCAACGACGAGGTCCCGGAGACTATCCGTGACAAGCAGCTCTACACCCTCGACCTGGCTGCGCTCGTCGCCGGAAGCAAGTACCGCGGCGAATTCGAAGAGCGCCTGAAGAAAGTCATGAAGGAGATTCGGGAACGCGGGGACATCATCCTGTTCGTCGATGAGATGCACACGCTTGTCGGCGCCGGTGCGGCAGAGGGTGCGATTGACGCTGCGAGCATCATCAAGCCCGCACTCGCCCGGGGTGAGCTCCAGACGATCGGGGCCACCACCCTCGATGAGTATCGCAAGTACGTGGAGAAGGACCCGGCTCTCGAGCGGCGCTTCCAGCCGATAGTGGTCGGTGAGCCGTCCGTGGATGAAACCAAGGAGATCCTGCTAGGCCTGCGTGACCGGTACGAGGCGCATCACAGGGTGTCGATCACCGACGCTGCGGTCGACGCTGCAGCCACGCTCGCCGATCGGTACATATCCGATCGTTTCCTGCCCGATAAGGCTATCGACCTCATCGACGAGGCCGGCAGCAAGATGCGCATCAAGATGATGACGGCTCCTCCCGGCATCCGTGAGGTCGAGGATCGGCTCAAGCGGGTCAGGCACGAGAAGGAAGCCGCCATCGAGGCCCAGGAGTTCGAGAAGGCCGCCGGTCTGCGCGACAAGGAGAAGCAGGTCCTTGCCGAGAAGCGCAGCATGGAAGAGGAATGGCTCAAGCCTGACAACACCCGCGTCGTCGAGGTGACCGAGAACGAGATCGCCGAGGTCGTCTCGATGTGGACCGGCATCCCCGTCTCGAGCCTCACCGAAGCCGAGACGCAGAAGCTGCTGCGCATGGAGGGCAGCATCCACGAGCGGATCGTCGGCCAGGACGAAGCCGTGAACTCGGTAGCCAAGGCGATTCGTCGCGCGCGCGCCGGACTTAAAGATCCGGGCCGTCCGTCCGGTTCCTTCATCTTCCTCGGCCCGTCGGGCGTGGGGAAGACGGAGCTTGCGAAGGCACTCGCCGCGTTTCTGTTCGGCAGCGAGGAGGCGCTGATCTCGCTCGATATGTCCGAGTACATGGAGAAGCACACCGTCTCGCGACTGGTGGGTTCGCCTCCCGGCTACGTCGGCTTCGATGAGGGCGGGCAGCTCACAGAGCTGGTTCGCCGCAAGCCGTACTCGGTCATTCTGTTCGACGAGATCGAGAAGGCGCATCCGGATGTGTTCAACATCCTGCTGCAGATCCTCGAAGAAGGTCGGCTCACAGACGCGCAGGGCCGCAAGGTCGACTTCAAGAACGCCATCGTCATCATGACGAGCAATATCGGTGCGCGCGACATCGTGAAAGGCAAGAGCGTCGGTTTCTCGATGCAAGAGGCCGGTGCGATGCCGTACGAGCAGCTTAAGGAGCGCGTCACGGGCGAGCTCAAGCGCATCTTCCGCCCGGAGTTTCTCAACCGCGTCGATGAGGTCATCGTCTTCCACGACCTCACGCATGACGAGATTCAGTCGATCGTGGATATCATGGTCGCCCGTCTTCGTGACCAGTTGCTGATCCAAGGGTTGGGCATCAGTGTGACATCCGAGGCCAGAGAGCTGCTCGCAAAGGCCGGCTTCGACCCGACGCTCGGCGCCCGGCCGTTGCGTCGTGCGATTCAGCGTCTTGTCGAAGACCCGCTCTCAGAGCAGCTGCTCTCGGGCGAGTGGCAGCCGGGCGAGGTCGTTGAACTCGCGGTAGAGGGCGACACGCTCGTCTTCAAGCGGGGAACCGCGGCGCTGCCTGATGCCGAGGCACGCGTGGCACCCGCAACTCCGAAGCCCAAGGCGACGATGCCGCCGCGTGGCTCGTCCTCCTCGAAGCGCGGCCCTGTCGCCGGCGGGGCGGCTGGCGAGTAACGGGGATGGCGAAGCCGCGGACCGAATGGCGCTGCCAGCAGTGCGGCTACGCCGCTCCTAAGTGGCTCGGCCGGTGTCCCGACTGCGGAGAGTATGGCACCTTCGTTGAGGAGGTCTTCTCTCCGATGGGTTCCGCTGCTCTTACCGGGGTTGCGCGCAAACCTGTGCGCCTTGGCGATGTCGTGGCCTCGGGCGCGTCCCGCACACCCACCGGGCTTGCCGAGTTCGATCGCGTTCTCGGCGGCGGCCTTGTACGTGGTTCACTCGTCTTGCTCGCTGGCGAACCGGGCATCGGCAAGTCGACTCTGCTGCTCCAGGCGGCCGCGTCGCTGAGCACGAGCGGGCATTCGGTGTTGTACGCGTGCGGAGAAGAGTCCGCTGAGCAAGTGAAACTCCGTGCCGAGCGAATCGGCGCTGCGGATGCGATCATGCTGCTGCCTGAGGTCGATGCGGCGGTCATCGAGGCCACGGCGCTTGCCGAGCGGCCCGATGTTCTCGTCATCGATTCGATTCAGACGATGGTCGAGCCCTCGCTTGACGGGGTCGCTGGCAGCGTCGGACAGGTCCGGGCATGCGCAGCACGTCTCATGCGCCTCGCGAAGGGCGAGGGGATGACCGTCCTCGTCGTCGGCCACGTGACCAAGGAAGGCACCGTCGCCGGTCCGCGTGTGTTGGAGCACACGGTCGACGCCGTGCTGTCCTTCGAAGGTGACCGCGACCATGTCTTCAGAATCGTGCGGGCCACAAAAAACCGCTTCGGCTCGGTAAGTGAGATCGGCGTCTTCGAGATGGCCGAGGATGGCCTGGCCGGAGTCTCGAACCCCTCGGCGGTGCTCCTGGCCGATCGAGCGACCGACGTGCCGGGCTCATGCGTTCTGGCAACGGTAGAGGGCACACGACCGCTGCTCGTCGAGGTCCAGGCGCTCGTCACTCCCACATATCTGCAGATGCCGCGGCGCCTTGCAGTCGGTGTGGACACGGCGCGCGTCTTGCAGGCGCTCGCGGTGCTTGAGCGCCGTGCGGGACTCGCGTTCGGCCAACACGATGTGTATGTCTCTGTCGCAGGGGGCGTCAAGATCACGGAGCCCGCTGTGGACCTGGCTCTCGCGCTGGCCCTGTCCTCGGCGCGTCTGGACAAGGCGTTACCGGGTGGCACCGTGGCCTTCGGCGAGATCGGCCTCACTGGCGAACTCCGTAGCGTGCGCCAGACGGCTCCTCGCCTTGCCGAGGCGGCCCGAATGGGTCTCGGCCCCGTGTACATCGCTGCGCCCTCCAGAGGCGCGAAGGTTCCGGTCGGTGCCCGGTCGGTTTCCTCCGTCCGTGAACTGGCCGAGATCATCGGCGCGTAGCACCAGGTAGCAGGCGGCGGTGCGTCGTGGCACAATCGGGGAGCGGTCTGTACCAGCACAGCAGTGTCTCGAGGGGATGCCGATGGAAGCCAAGTTCGTTGACCCCACCCTCGAGTCCCTCTCGGCGGTTGCGCCGGGAACGATTCTTCGCGAGGGACTCGAGCACATCATCTCGGCTCGCACCGGGGCGCTGATCGTCATCGGAGACGAGGCAGGCGTCCGTGAGATCAGTAACGGTGGCTTCATCGTGAACGTCCCGTATACGCCTCAGCGGCTCTTCGAACTCGCCAAGATGGATGGCGCCATCATCCTGGGCGAAGGTGCGAGTCGCATTCTCAAGGCGAACGTGCACCTGGTGCCCGACTCGTTGCTGCCCACCGCCGAGACCGGCATGCGCCATCGAACCGCCGAGCGGGTCAGCCGGCAGACGTCCGCCCTGGTGATCTCCATCTCACAACGTCGCGACGTCGTCAGCCTCTACCGTGGCGGCTCCAAGCTTATCCTCCAGGATATCGAGGTCGTTCTCGCGAAGGCGAACCAGGCACTCCAGACGCTGCAGCGGTACAGGAGCAGCCTCGACGAGCAGGCGGCTCGACTCACGATGCTCGAGTTCGAGGGCGTCGCCACCCTGGTCGAGGTCGCCACCGTCGTTCGACGCTCGGAGCTGGTTCTTCGGGTGGCGCGCGATGTGGGGCGTCTGGTCGTCGAGCTTGGCTCCGATGGTCGACTCGTACGGATGCAGGCCGAGGAGCTCGTTGCCGGGGTAGAGGACGACTACGTGATGCTGCTCCGCGACTACCTCAAGGAAGGCAACGCTCGCAAGGGCGCGACGGTTCGGAATCGTATAGCGTCACTCACGCCCGAGCAGCTCCTGGATACCTCGCTCATCGCACAGACCCTTGGCTACTCGGCGTCGGTAGAGACGACCGAGCTCCATGTTGAGCCTGCGGGATTCCGCATGCTGCGGCACATCCCCATGCTTCCGGGCACTGTGATCAATCGCCTGGTGGAGCGCTTTGGGACACTCAAGACGCTGCTTGAGGCGTCGGAGACCCAGCTCGACGATGTCGACGGGGTCGGCAGCAGGCGTGCCCGCGCTATCCGAGAGGGGCTACGCCGGATGAGGGAGCACGCGGCCGTCGTCTAGGGGCCGTATGATAGAATCCGCCCGAGGTGCCCATCACGGCGCACTCCCGGGCAACGATCCGGTCGCCTACTACTTGAGGAGGTGAAGGCGCTCAGGCGGAACATCCGTCCCCACGGCGTCGAACACCATGATGGTTCAGCTTGCACGTATGGTGCTGCTGACAGCTGGTGCGCTCGGGGGTTTCGCGGTTTCCCGACTTGCCGACTGGACCCACCAGACAGGCCTCTCGCCCGAACTCGTCATCTTCGTCTTCATTATTCTCGGGGCCTCGATGGGATATCTTCTCGGCGGCATCATCGGTCGCGAACTCACGGAACAGTACCTGCGCATCGAACGTCAGATTCACGATTTCGACACGACCGACCTGCTCCTTGGAGCTTTCGGCCTCGTCGTCGGTCTCGTCATCGCATTCCTCATCTCCAATCCGCTCAGGCTGCTGCAGCCCACGTGGCTGGGGTTCCTGGCGATCGTTCTTGTGTACGGGCTCGTCGGCTACGGCAGCACCCAGCTGTTCATGACGAAGCGAGGCGACGTGCAGCGCCGATTCGGCGGACCGCTCGCGAAGTCGGTCGCCGAGGAGCCGTCAGCGGTGAAGTTCCTCGATACAAGTGCGGTCATCGACGGTCGCTTCCAGGAGTTGGTGGAGGCTGGGATACTCGAGGGTCGACTTGCCGTGCCGAGGTTCGTCCTGGTCGAGCTGCAGACGCTCGCCGACTCGGCCGATGATCTTCGACGCGCACGAGGCCGACGCGGGCTTGACCTACTGACGACGCTCTCGGTCGGGACGAACGCCGTGCAGGTGTTCGAAGCCGACTTTCCCGAGATCCCAACCGTCGACGCGAAGCTCGTCAGGCTCGCCGGCACCAGCGGCGGCGCGATCGTGACGGTCGACCATAACCTGACCCAGGTGGCCCGGGTCGAGGGCGTGCGCGTCGTGAACATCAACGAGATCGCCTCGGCGGTACGACCGCTCTTCATCCCCGGTGATGCGTTCCGAACCCTCGTCGTCAAGGCGGGCAAGGAGCCGGGCCAGGGAGTCGGATACCTCGAGGACGGCACGATGGTCGTGATTGCGGACGGCAAGAGCGCGGTCGGATCTGAGAGCATGGTCGAGGTCACCTCGGTCCTGCAGACATCAGCCGGGCGCATGATCTTCGCGAAGTTGGCGGGCTCGTGAGCACTGCCGCAATCATAGTCGCGGGTGGCGTCGGCGCGCGCTTCGGGCGTTCGGGAGGCAAACAGCTTGCCGCGGTCGTCGGTATCCCGGTGCTGGCGCACACGCTCGCGGCGTTCGAGCGGGCATCCAGCATCGACGAGGTCATCGTCGTCGTGCATCCGGAACGGGTTGGCGAGTATGCGGCTCAGGTCAGCGAATCCGAGAAGGTCTCGGGAATCGTTGCTGGCGGAGACACGAGGCAGGCATCGGTGGCTGCGGGGCTCGAGGTGCTCTCCGACGGTGTCGATGTGGTCGTCGTGCATGACGGTGCCCGGCCCCTGGTGACGCCGGAGACCATCGACGCGTCGGTCGCCGCGCTTGATGACGCGGCCGCAGACGGAGTGGTGGTGGGCCACCCGTCGTATGACACGATCAAACGTGTGAACGCGGATGGCGCAGTTGTCGGCACCGAAGATCGCTCGGCGCTCTGGGTCGCTCAGACGCCACAGGTCTTCCGCGCTGCGCGGTTGCGAGCAGCGTACGCGTCTGCCTGGCAGGCCGGGTTTCTCGGCACGGATGACGCGTCGCTCGTCGAACGCGATGGTGGACGCATCGTGATGCTGCTCGGGCCGAGAGAGAACCTGAAGGTCACGGTGCCCGAGGACCTGCTCGTCGTCGAGCGAATCCTGCAGTCGAGATCGGAGAGGACATGAGCGATCCGAGAATCGGCATCGGGTACGATGTGCACGCGTTCCAGGCTGGTCGCCGGCTCGTGTTGGGCGGTGTCGAAGTCCCGTCGGAGCGTGGATTGCTCGGCCATTCCGATGCCGATGTGCTCGTGCACGCGGTGATGGACGCCATCGTCGGCGCGATGCGCGAGGGCGATATCGGGCGGCTCTTTCCCGATGACGATCCCGAGTTCAGCGGCATCAGCAGTATCGAGCTGCTCAGGCGCGTCGCGGAATTGTGCCATTCTCGCGGGTTCCGCATCATCGACCTCGATAGTACGCTCGTCCTGCAGTCCCCCAAGGTGGCGCAGTACCGCGAGGACATGCGAGAGAACATAGCCCGTGCGCTCGGCTTGCCGGTGAACGCGGTCGGCGTCAAGGCGACGACTACTGAAGGCCTCGGCTTCGTCGGGCGTGAAGAGGGGGCGGCCGCGTATGCGGTCGCGTTGCTCGAGCGAACCTGGGCGTAGGTGGGTGTCCTCGTGTCTGACATCGTGTATGCACGTTGCACTGGCGGCCTGGGGAAGAGATAGTATGCGGGCTCTGTGATGTTCGTCAGCTGTGTTGAGGAGGCCGAGAAGTAGTGTTCGCCCGTATGCGTGCGGACATAGCCGTCATCAAGGATCGCGACCCCGCGTGCACGTCGACGTTCTCGGCGCTCACGAACTACCCGGGGTTCTGGGCCGTGTGGTGGCACAGGATCACCCATCGGCTCCACGGAGCCGGCAGGGTGTGGCTCGCGCGAGCGATCAGCCAGTCGGTCCGGCGTCGAACGGGCATCGAGATTCACCCGGGCGCCACCATCGGCCCCGACTTCTTCATCGACCACGGAATGGGCGTGGTGATCGGCGAGACGACCGTCATCGGGCGCTGCGTGACGATCTACCAGGGCGTCACCCTCGGCGGTACAGGCAAGGAGCGCGGCAAACGTCACCCCACCATCGAGGACAACGTGGTCATCGGCGTCGGGGCCACGATACTCGGCAACATCGTGATCGGCCACGGGTCGAAGGTGGGCGCGGGAGCTGTCGTTGTGACGGCAGTGCCGGCTACCTGCACCGTTGTCGGCATTCCCGGTCGCGTCGTGGTCCGCGAGGGCCAGCGCGTGGAGACGGTCGATCTGCATCACGAGGAGCTCCCGGACCCCGTGGTGGAGATGTTCCACACCCTGCAGCACCGCATCGACCGGCTTGAACACCGGCTGTCGCGGCATGAGGACTCGGCACAAGAGGATGGCACTGAGACGGTCCCGCATCTGGCGGGCGACGCAGAACCGAAAGGGTGACCGCATGGCAATTCGCGTCTACAACACCATGACGCGCACGAAAGAGGCATTCGTACCCCGCGATCCGGAGAAGGTCGCGATGTACGTGTGCGGTCCCACGGTCTACAACCACATCCACATAGGGAACGCCCGGACCTTCCTCACATTCGATATCATCCGCCGCTATCTCACGTGGCGGGGGTATGACGTGACCTTTGTGCAGAACATTACCGACGTCGATGACAAGATCATCAACCGCGCCGCCGAGCAGGGCATCCCGGCGATCGAGCTTGCCGAGACGTTCACCGCTGCGTTTCGCTCGGCGATGGCGGAACTCGGTATCGAGAAGCCGTCGAGGCAGCCGATGGCAACGCAGACCATCCCGCAGATGATTGGCATGGTCGAGCGCCTCATTGCGACCGGTCACGCGTACGAGGTCGACGGCGACGTGTACTTCTCGGTGCGGTCATTCCCCGGCTACGGCAAGCTTTCCGGCCGCGACATCGATGACCTTGAGTCGGGATCCCGGGTGGAGGTCGACACGCGAAAGAACGATCCGCTCGACTTTGCCCTCTGGAAGACCGCGAAGCCTGGTGAGCCCCGTTGGCCGAGTCCGTGGGGCGAGGGACGTCCGGGGTGGCACCTCGAATGCTCCGTGATGTCCGAGGAGGAACTCGGCCTGCCGTTCGATATCCACGGCGGCGCGAGCGACCTGATCTTCCCACATCACGAGAATGAGCTTGCGCAGTCCGAGGCGGCCACCGGCGAAACGTTCGTGAAGTACTGGCTGCACGGAGGCCTTCTGCAGGTGAACGCCGAGAAGATGAGCAAGTCGCTCGGCAACTTCATGCTTCTCAAAGATGTGCTGGCCGTGTACCCCACGCCTGTGGTGCGCCTGTTCATGATGCAGACGCACTATCGCAGCCCCCTTGAGTTCTCGACGGACCGCCTCGACGAGGCCCGGACTGCGTATGAGCGCGTGGCGGGGCCGCTTCGCGATCTTGAGATCGCCAAACGCAGCCGCGCTCGCGAGCGGGTTGCAGGCGATGACGGCACCGGAGTCTGGGTCACCCGGCTCACGAAGGCCATCGCGGATTGTCGGGCCAGGTTCACCGAGGACATGGACGACGATTTCAACACCGCGGGCGCACTTGCCGCCGTCTTTGGGCTGGTTCGCGAGATGAATGCGTTCATCTGGGAGGGACCGGGTATCGGGGCCCATGGCGAGAATCTGCCGCTGCTTGAGCGGGCTGCCGCCGGCATCAAGGAGCCGCTTGCGGTCCTCGGCATCGAAATCGACGCCCATCCCGTCAGGGTTGCCGAGTACCCCGAAGAAGTCATGCAGCTCGCCGCCGACTATGCGGGCTACGCTGGCAGCGATAGCTCCGAAGCCGTTGATGCACTACGCAAGGCGCGCGACGTGGCGAGAAGCGAGCGCAACTGGTCGGTTGCCGACGGCATGCGCGACCGGCTACAGGAGCTTGGATTCGTCGTCGAGGACAAGCCTGACGGCACACACATCACATACGGGAGGTAGCGGGTGTCCGCGATCATAGAGGGCAGGAATGCGGTAGCCGAGGCGCTCCGTGCAGGGCAAGCCATCACGCAGCTCAGAGTGGCGAAGGGTATGCGCTCAGATCCGCTCGTCGACGAGATTCTCGTCCTGGCGAGGGACGCAGGCGCAAGCATCACCTATGTCGATCGGGCCGAGCTCGACAGCGACAGTGAACGCGGCAGGCATCAGGGAATCGTCGCGTACGCCTCCGAGTTCCACTACACGCCGCTTAACGTGGTGCTGTCCAGGGCCGCCGAGAAGGAGCGCAGTCTCGTGGTCGTGCTCGACCATGTCACCGATCCCGGCAACTTTGGGGCGGCTGTGCGCTCGGCAGAAGTAGCTGGCGCGGACGGCCTGATCGTGGCCGACCGTCGCTCGGCGCCGGTCACCGCGGTCGTGCACAAGGCAGCAGCAGGTGCGACCTCGCACCTGCCCATCGTCAAGGTGACCAATCTAGTGCAGACGCTCGGCCTGCTCAAGGACGCTGGCTTCTGGATCGCGGGTGCCGATGAGCGCGGTCGCGACTCGCTGTGGAAGGCGCCGCTCGATGGCAAGCTCGCGCTCGTGCTTGGCTCGGAGGGCTCCGGGCTCTCGCGACTTGTTGCCGAGAACTGCGACTTCCTGGTGCGAATCCCTGTCGCCGGCAAAGTCACTTCGCTCAACGTGGCCCAGGCGGCGACGCTCCTGGCCTTCGAGTGGATGCGGCGCGGCGAGGACGTCTGATGCGCCGCCTGATCGTCGATGGTTACAACGTCTTGCACGCCGATGAGACGTACCGACGTCTCGCCGACGATGATCTCGATGGCGCCAGAGCACGACTCGTGGAGGATGTCGCTGCGTACTGCACAGGCGAGCTTCGTGGAACGGTCGTGTTCGATGGCGGTGGCAATCCGTCCTCGGACGGATCGCCGCATCACGTTGCGGGTGTGACCGTGCTGTTCTCCCGGGGAGGGGAGAGCGCCGACTCGGTCATCGAGGGGCTGGCGCTCAGGTCGCGCGAGCGCGGGGAGCGCCTGATCATCGTCACCTCCGACGCGGCAACGCAGTGGACGGTCATGCGCGGGGAGGTCTCCCGGATGTCCTCTGCGGAGTTCGTCCGCGCCGTTCGTGAGACGAGCAGCGACTGGACCGGGCACAACCCGACCGGAGCCCGGAAGGGTGCGCTTCAGGACCGGATCGACACAAGTGTGCGAGACGTCCTTTCACGGTGGGCGCGAGGGACAGCGGACTGAGAACGCTGAACGCAGATTAACTGCAGCACGACTCGCTTATCAGGCTTCTTCAGGGTGGGTCTGTGGCGTTGACACGGCGTTGTCGGATGCTATCTTCGTCATGGGGCAAGCAAGTGCGGGGATTCACAAGAGCGTTCATAGAGCGCCATTCCTCTCCTCTATTCTGGGGGAAAGCGGGAGGGAAACCACATGCAAAGCCAGGCAGAAGCTCAGCGACGTAGACTCGGACATCCCGAGAACGAACTGGCGCTAATCAGTGCGGCACAAGCTGGGGATGAGCAGGCAAGCGCCGTGCTCGTTCATCGGTATCGAGGCTTCGTGCGATGCAAGGCGCGGTCGTACTTCCTCGCGGGCGCCGATCGTGACGACGTGATCCAGGAAGGCATGATCGGTCTGTTCAAGGCCATTCGTGACTATGATCCCGGCCGTCAGGCGAGCTTCCGTTCCTTCGCTGAGCTGTGCATCACGCGGCAGCTCATCACGGCCATCAAGTCCGCCACCCGGCAGAAGCACTCGCCGCTCAACACGTACGTGTCGCTGAGCCGGTCAACGTCTATCGAGGAAGAAGGCGACCGCGTCCTCGCCGACATCCTCGCTGCCAAGGAAGTCTGTGACCCCGCCGAGATCGTGATCTCGGCCTGGGAGACCGCCAACATCAAGCAGGGCTTCATGCAGGTGCTCTCGCCATTCGAGTCTGAGGTACTGCGGCTCTACGTTGACGGCAAGTCCTACCAGGAAGTCGCGGTGCTGCTCGACCGTCACGTCAAGGCCATCGACAATGCGCTCCAGCGTATCAAGCGCAAGGTCGAGTTCCAGATTGAGCGCTGCAGAGCCTGCTAGGCACATCCACTGTTGGCGGCAGCCGCGCCTCAAGCTTACAATGGGCGAGTTTCGCCGACGTAGCTCAACGGTAGAGCAATCGCCTTGTAAGCGATAGGTTGTGGGTTCGATTCCCTCCGTCGGCTCCACTATAAGAATGTAGGCCCGGACCGCTCAGGTCCGGGCCTACTCATACGCGTTCGGCCCTGCTCAGTACCGAACGTCCGTCACGCTCACCGCAGTCTGGATGTTCTTCAGCTCGAAGACGCCGAGGTCCACCCGGTCTTCGGCGGCCAGGCCGGCCTCGTCCGCAAGGTCGGAGGTCGTCATGATGCTGCCGCCATCAGCCAGGTCCATCACCCGTGCGGCGAGGTTCAGCGCGGCCCCGATGAACGGGCGGCCCCCCTTGTCGAGGACTACCTCGCCCCTGGCGATTCCGATGCGGATCATGATGCGCTCGGTAGCCCGCCCCGAGTTGCAGTACTCGCTAAGTGCTCGCTGCATGCCGATCGCGGCTGCGATCGCATCAGCTGCCGAGTCGAACGCAGCCACGAGGCCGTCTCCGCCGGTGGACTTCCCGTGACCGTTGTGGTGGTCGATGATCGGGATGAGCAGGTCGCGCTGCCGCTGCACGAGTTTGGCCGAGGCCATGCTGCCGACCTCCTCGGTCATAGCCGAGAACGCTTTCATGTCTGTGAGCATGACGACCTTCTCGGTCGTGTGGCGCGAAGCGAGCTCGTCTTCGGCGGATGCGATCAGCCGCAGCAACTCATCCACGTCAGCATCCTCGGCGCGCACCCCGTGCACTCCTGGTGCGGAGGCGTCTTCGACGGGCCGCCGTGCCGCGCTGAGGTAGAACAGCAGCTCTGTCACAACGCCCACACCAGCAGCCAGCACTGCCGAGACAATCGTTGCCACACCGAGTGTGGCGAGCGGGATTTCTGCGCCAAGTAGCTCAAACGCGAGCGCAGTGGTTGCAGCGAGTATCACAGTCACACCGGCGAGTCCGGCCGCCGCTGTGAATCGGTTCGCCCCCTCGTGGGGCCGGTGGAAGATGCCACCGAGCGCGGCGCCGGCGCCCCAGAGCAGTGGTTGCACCACGAGCAGGGCGACAGGTTTCACCGAAACGATCGCCGAGACCACCCGGGAAGGGGCCGCCGCAGCGATACTGCCGGCGAGCCACTTGAATGTCAGCGGTGCGTCGGGCGCTGATTCGAATGACACAACGCCCGGCTGCATGCCGCCGGTGAACACGCCGCCGAGGTGTTGCTGCCCGAGGAGTGCCCCTGCGAACTGTATGAGCAGGCAGGCCAGAAGTGCGGCGATGGCGCCGGGACCAGCACCAAGGAGGTAGCCGGCCAGCACTGCGATAGCCCACTCGGCATGAACGGCGACGGCCACGCATGCGAGTGTGATGATGACGAAACCCTGAGCGCGATCCGCTCCAAGGTACTGCGTTGCGCTGAACCCGACGATCAAGAAGAGCGCACCTACAACGAAGTCCGCAGCGAGCACCGGCGGTGCGACAACTCCCACGAGGAGGAGCGCAGCAATCGAGGGTGCGACGAGCGCGAGCGCACCCACAGCCAGAGCGAGGATCACCGAGAGGTAGGCAGGGTAGAACGGCATGGCCGCGAGTGCAGCAGCCGTCGCGCCACCGAGCGCGAACGCACGGAGCCAGGGGAGCAGCTTCGCGTTGTGTCGCACCAGCCTGGGCTGCGGCATGGGTGGGTCCTCCTCGGTCAGGGTCGGGCTGAAGTAGCGAGTACGATCAGGAGCCATGTAACCGAACAGATGGCGAGCCCGACCGCGGCGTCGATGAGGTGGCTCGTGCGACCCGGCGTCTCGTGCGTGAGCGCGTACGCCGTTCTCGGCACGAACACCAGAATGCCAAGTGGCGCGAACGGAGCCACAAGGCCGGCGCCCAAAGCGAGGCCCCGCTCGGCGAAACCGAGGATACGATTGGCGTCGAGTCGGAGAATCGGACCGGCCGGGCCTGCATCCGCAGCGCCAAGCGCGACCACGCGTACCTCGAAGGCGAGGATCGAGCCGAGGAACATCACCCCAAGCAGTCCGCATGTGACCGCGAGCGTGGTGAGACTAACGTGCCATGGTCCCAGGTGCGCCTGGCCCCCGCCGCTTATCACCGCGGCGATGATCGCAAGCGACACGATGTGGAGGGCCTGGTCGAGCACGAAAAGCGCGAGGCCGCTGGCTTCCATCATGCGTCGAGCCCGGATGGTCAGGTACTCGATGCCCAGGTGGGCAGTTCCGACGAGCACAACTGCCGGCCACACCGTGGCGATTTCGCCGAGGACGGCGAGTGCCGTACAGAGGGTGACGATGGCTGTATGCAGCACCACGCCGCGTGTGTGGTGTCGCTTCGCGACCACGAGGCGCCCGGGCTGAAACACGAAGTCACCAAGCAGGTGACCGAGGAGCAGAGCAAGAAAGAGCGCCACACAAACCTCCAGCAGGTCGATGTCTGCGCCACCAGGAACCACCGATGGTGCCATTGTGTACCATCAGGTGGTCAAACGCACCCGCGCGCTGTGCGAAGATGAGCTCTGTCCGCCCACGACGATATGGGAGCGCGTGAAGAACAGGCGACTGCTCATCATCTTCGCGGTGGTGCTCGTGGACATGCTGTCATTCAGCATAGTCCTCCCGCTGCTCCCATATCTTGCGAAGTCGATCGGCGCCTCGGCCACTCAGATCGGGCTGCTCACCGCGATGTACCCGCTTGCACAGATGGTCGCGGCGCCGCTGCTCGGCCGTCTCTCGGACAGAGTTGGTCGGAAGCCCGTTCTCATCCTGAGCATTCTGGGGACAGCAGGCGGATTCGTGGTCCTCGCGGTCGCTCAGTTCCTGCCGATTCTGTTCATCAGCCGGTTCGTCGATGGCATCACCGGAGGCAACATCAGCGTCGCGCAGGCCTATATCGCCGACGTGACAGAGCCAAAGGATCGCGGAAAGGCACTCGGTCTGAT
>CAKMKD010000128.1 GCA_927439865.1 uncultured Coriobacteriia bacterium
TGGGTCGAACCGCTATCCCGAGAACGTTCATTGCTGCGCTGTGGTGGCTACGGCACTCGGTCTCGACGCGGACTGGCTCAACGCTGGACCTGCCGATCTCCTGGATGGGGGGCCTGCCCGAAGGTTTTGAATCACGGCTCACCCCGAGGTGCTACGGGACACATCTCGTAGTCCACCTTCCGTCACGCGAGGATCTCATCTGCTTCAAGGTCTATGCGGCGGCCGATGTGGGCGTTGGTCGGCACACCGAGGACCTTGCGGCGCTGAGACCGACCTTTGAGGACCTGCGCAAAGGAGCGCGATGGGCGCACAGCCAGGACCTCTCTGAGGGATTTCGTACTATGCTTATTGGTCTGCTGCGGTACATGGGCTGCGATGACGCTGAGGAGGCAGTTCCTAATGACGACTAGCGAAATCTACGAGCACCTCTTGGGTGTCACTCTCGAGCTTGCGTGGCGGCAATGGTCGGCCATCGGCGTTGCCGGCGTACAAGCATCTGAGCACACGATCGTCGACCCCGAGGCGCTACTGTTAGCCACCCTCCATGTGGCCCGTTTCGACGCCCGTCTGTTCGATGAGGCGCTAGATTGGGTCGCGCAGAACTCGGCGCTGTTGGATGTCTCGCGACTGCGCCGGCTTGGGCGGGTGGCCTCTGGTGAACAGCGCCGTCTGCTCGGCGTGGCCGTGGAACTAGCGGCGAGTCGCAACGCAGGGTCGAGCCTTTCGCGGCTCCCGAATGAGGACTTCATAGCGCGGGAGGCGACGGCGGGATATGGCCTGCAGGCGCTCTTCCACGGTGCTCGGCAAGACGCTGCACATTGGGCGGGTACTGATGAAGTGTTCGCGCGTGCAGGCTTCACAAGGCCACCGCTCACGTTGCGCGGAATGTCGCAGCGTCCAGACGCTGCACGGCCGGCGTGCATCCGCTTTCGCGCGCGGGCTCTTGTCGGTATGGGACCAAGGGCCGAGGTGCTCACATACCTCTGGACGCACGATTGGGCTCACGGGAGACTCATCGCTGATCGATCGGCGTATGGTCAGGCCCCTGTGGCCGAGTACCTGGCAACGCTTGCAGAAGGTGGTCTCGCCGAGGTGCGCGCCGATGGTCGCAGAACGCTCTACCGAGCCACCCCGTCACTGGCGTCGGCTGGTGCTCCGAGACCCGCGTACGTTGATTGGGTTCGCGTCTGGCCTGCGCTCGTGGGGCTGCTGGACGCGCTGCGGCCTTCGGGGCTCTCAGAGGAGGCGGTGTGGGTGCGGTTGGCCGGGGCCTTCGCCACGCAGGAGAAAGCTCTTCAGACGGAGGGCCTGGAAGCGGAGATCGGCGACCTGCAGGGTTGGCCACGTCACGGAACGCAGCTGCTGAGTGATGCCGTCGGAACCGTGGCTCGGACGGTCGAGGAGATCATGGGATAGCGAAGATGCGTTCCTGCGCCTACGGTCGCGACTGGTGGGGGACCGCTTCCGGGTCGATACCCCTGGCGCGGACATCGCTCAATGCTTGGTCGTACTCGGTCGCTGTCACGGCGTTGTTGAGCGCGAACTCGGCCATGCGTTCGGCGGCGTAGACCTCGGGGTCGTTGCCAACGAACAGCACCCGGCACGAATCCGTCGTTGCCTGGCGGCGGTCGGCGGTGACGAGGTCGGCGTCGAGGAGCGCAGCAAGCGCGATGAAGGTTGCGTCATAGAGCGCGAGACCCTCGGCGCTTGCGATCTGCACGGCGTGTGCGAGTAGTCCTGCGTCCAGGGGAGCGATGAGCAGGTCGACGTCGGCGAGGAAGCCGATCGCGCGTTCGATGTCCTCGACAGGCGTGCGACGCGACAGGAGCGCGTTCACCACCTCGGGCAGCAGGAGCGCTGGCGCCAGCAGCGCAACGTCGTCGCGCTGGTGCTCGCGCAGAAGCGACCCCGCGATGTCGGCACCGGGCTCCGAGGTGTCGAACCACTTGAACGCGACCGATGAGTCGATGACCACCGGGCGTCCTGCCGAGACGCGCAGCGGGCTACTCATCGTCGCAATCCTCGCTTGCATCGAGCCACCGCGGTGGCGCGTCGCGCTGCTGGCGGATCAGTGAGGTGCCGTCGAGGCCGCTCGGCATCCGGCTTCCGATCTCGCGCATGCCCGTGATCGCACGCTCGATCCGCGCTTGGCGCTCGTCGAGCTCGGTGGCGCGGTCGAGCTCCGCGATGTAGTGCGCGGCGGCCTCCTGGACGAACCCGCTCCGCGTGGTGCCCGACTCCGCGGCTCGGCGGTCGATTTCCTCCAGCACGCCGTCCGGGAAGGATATGTTCGCTTTGCCCATGTGAGTAGCCCATCTGGTAGCACCATCAGTAGTACGAGCGTACGCCGAGGGTCTGACATGGTCAAGCGAGCGAGCGGGCGCCTTAGCCCGCCCAATCCAGCTGAACTTTGAGATCGTTCATTGTGTTGTGAGGGACAACGTCGTCTCGCTGTAGTCTGCCGACGACAATGCCGGGTGCTATGCCGAGCTGCTCGGCGAACGCGGTCACCGTTGCTTTGGTGGGGCGCCCGGCGGCCCTGAAGCTGGCATACGCGTCCGGCGGAATGAGCGTATCGGCA
>CAKMKD010000129.1 GCA_927439865.1 uncultured Coriobacteriia bacterium
GCGACGTGTCTGCGGACTTCACGTTGCCGTTGTAGTAGTAGGCGTTCGTCAGCATGCGCAACGCGAGCGTGTCTTCGTACAGACGCATCCGCATTTCCCACTCGGTCGCAGCCACCGACAGATTGAACGCCGCACCGGGGCTCGAGCCCGCCTCGGAGTTGATCTTCAGCACCGCTTTGAGCGCGCGCTGCGTCTCATTCACACGCCGCTGAAGCTCCCAGATCTCCTTGCCGCCGATCACATCAGCACGCTCAGCCGCGTGCTCTGCAGCAATCGTGACAACTCGTGAAGCGAGCGCCTCGTCCGGGGACGCGAATGTGATGATGAGCTGGCTTTGCGGGTCGTCACGGGTGGAAGCCTTGAGGCCGGCCGCAACCGTCTCGCTCGGCACGACGGCCCTGCTCGCTACCTCGGAACTGAATGCGTCGCTCGCAACCTCGCGTATCATGTCGTCCGGCTTAGGGAGATCAGGGAACTTGGAGAGCGTCGGGGCATCGATGACCACGACTGCCCGGGCCTCGTACTCCGGTGTGGAATCGGTCGAGACCACAAAGAGCGCGATAGCGCCCGCAACCGCCATGACCGCTACGGGAATCCACCACTCCCTGCGGACCGCTTCGAGAAACGTGGGGTGGTGATGCTCAGACACCGGAGACCTCCTCGCGATGGATCGATACGGCTGCTAGCAGAGCAAGGAACAGCCAGAGGTACTCGAAGTACAGATAGTACTGGAAGAACGACTCGACGACCAAGGCGACTGTTGCAGTAAGGACCGCTGCACTTATCCCGGGGTATCCCCGAAGATGGATGCGGCGCCACGCAATAAGTATCCCCACCGCGATGACGAGCTCCGCCAGCAGGCCGAGAAGCCCCATCTCCACCCAGAGCGCCAGGAACAGCTGATGCGGGTGCAATATGCGCGCGAGCGCGCCCGGCTGACGATAGGGCGGATACGCCGCCTCGAATCCGCCGAGGCCGGTCCCGGTCAGCCAGTACTGGTCGAGCATCTCCACACTCGAGACGACCATGAGGTAGCGGGTGGAAAGCGAACCCGTCGCCTGAGGCTGCAGGAGCGTCGCAACGCGGTCCGTGATCGACGATGGCAGGAACGGAGTGAGCGCAATGGCGAGAACGACAGCGATGATGATGAGTCGCTTCCGTCGCTTCGCGGGCGCGGTGAGCAACACAAGGAGCGCGCCGACCGCAAAGCCGACCCAGGCCGAGCGCGAGTAGGTGAGCAGCATTCCCGCTGTGGTGATGACGCCCGGAACGGCCCAGATGATGCCGTCGTGCCATGAGCGTGCCCTGACGAGCATAGCGCCGCATGCGATGGCCGCGGCGGACAGATAGCCGGCGAGGAAGTTCGGGTCGAGGAAGAACGCCGCAGGACGAACGAGAATCGCAGTGGACTCGAGCCCCTGCGTGGCAATCCTGCCGAGACTCAGGCCTGGCATCAGGTACTGGACTGCTTCGACGCCCACGAGCGCGACCGCGATCCAGACCAGGAGCCGCAGGAGCGAGAACGCCCCCTCGGCGGTTGAGGCGCGCCACATGACGACGACCGCGAGCAAGAAGAGCGAGAGCAGCCGGAAGGCGTTGAAGGCCGAGGTGGCAGGCACCAGCGACGCTATCATCGAGCTGACCCCACCCACCACCAGAAGGCCGAGGCCTCCCATGAGCGTCGTCGGCTTCGGCAACGCCGTGTGCCAGTCACGCGCGACCCTCGCGAACCAGCCGATGATGGTGCCGCCCAGCAGCACATGCGCCGCAGTGAACGGTGCATTCGCAGGGCCGAGGGTAGCGAAATCGAAGAGCGGTATCGCGGCCAGCAGCAGGGCGAGGCCGACGCGCGGACTCGCAACCGACACTGCGGCGAGCGCGGCGGCGAGCGTTCCCGAGAACAGGGCGTCGATCGCGGGCCACCGCAAGCCGGCGTACGACAGGAACGCCGCCCCTGCCCCGGCGAGCACGATCACCGCAACGAGAGCGAGCAGGCGCGCTCTGCCCTCGCTCGCGACGCTCGCGTGATCGGCGGTGATGGTCGGCACGTCACGTCCTCCCGAATCAGTGAACCGTTGCGCCTTCGCGATCGATCGCCAGCGCGAACGCGGTCCGGCCCGGCAGCTCACCTGTACGTGAAACGACCTCAAGAGCGGCGTCAAAGGCGTCAGCGTCGCCCTCGGCTACAACGAGTCCCAACACTGTGGGGCCGGCACCGGAAAGGACTGCGCCTGTGGCACCTGCCGAAAGCAGCGCCTCGCGTGTCGCCGCCATATCGGGAATCAGGCGTGCGCGGTACGGTTCGTGCAGTCGGTCGACAAGCCCCGCT
>CAKMKD010000130.1 GCA_927439865.1 uncultured Coriobacteriia bacterium
GGGATGTGACGAATGACCACCACCCGCATCTGCATGCGCCTCGACAACACCTTCACGAGCGACCTTCGCGTGCGCCGCGAGGCTGAAGCGCTTGCCGAGGCGGGCTACGACATCACGGTTGTGGCGGATATGAAGCCCAGACTGGGCCTCGCCGAGCGTGAAACCGTGAACGGCGTCAAGATCCGCCGCATCGCCAAGACGAGCCGGGTGCCGTACTGGAGCATCGTGAAGCCGCTGCTCGAAGAGGCAGCGGACATCTACCACGCGCACGACATCGACTCGCTCTTCCCATGTCTGGCCGCTGCGCGTTTCGGAAAGCGGCGAGCGCGCGTCGTCTACGACACGCATGAGCTCTGGAGCGGTCACGCGAAGGACAAGATCCGCACCAAGCGCCGCATGCTCATCAAGGTCGAAGGCACGATGCTCCGCGCATCCGACGCGCTTATCACCGCCTCCCCCGCCTACGCCGAGCGAATCCTCGCGCGCTACAACTACAAGGGCCCCTCCGTGACCATCCTCAACGTGCCGGTCTTCCGCACCGACGAGGAACTCGCACCGTACTGGGCGAAGCGAGGCGATGACGGCCTCGTGCGGGTCACCGCTATCTCGGTCTTCCAGCACGGTCGTGGCGCGGTGCCTCTCATCGAGGCGCTCGCGCACCTCCCTGAGAACTTCGTCGTTGAGCTCGTGGGCCCGATTCCGCAACCCGAGTACGAGCGCCTGATGCGCGAAGCGGCTGCGCCGTACGGCGACCGCGTGCGCATCGTCGGCTCGATTCCGCCGAACGACATCGTCCCGCGTCTTGCCTCGGCGGACGTCTCGGCGGTGCTCATCGAGCCGCTCTCCGAGAGCTATCGCCTCACCGCGCCGAACAAGCTCTTCGACTCGATGATGGCGGGAACCCCCATCGCGGCCTCCGACATGCGCTTCATCGGCGCGACCGTTCGGGCCGAGAACGTCGGGGAGGTCTGCGAGGTCACTGACCCCGCCGACATCGCCCGTGCGATCCTCGGCGCGTACGAGCACGCCGCCGAGTACAGCGCGAACGGCCGGGCGGCCGCGCAGCGCTACAACTGGGAAAACGAGCGCGGCAAGCTTGTCGACCTCTACGCAACACTTGCGCCCGCGGCCGCCGGGGAGAGCACCTAGTGCTGACGAACATCCTCAAGCGCGCCGGGACCGACGCCTTCAAGTACTTCCCGGTGCGCCTCGTGCCGGCGCTGACGTCGCTCATCACCGTGCCGCTGTTCACTCGGCTCATCGCACGCGAGGACTACGGCAACTTCTCGCTCATCTCCTCGGCGATATCGCTGATCGCGGTCATCGTGACGCAGTGGGTCAACGGCTCGATCGTGCGGTTCTACTGGACGTACGAGAAAGAAGGCCGCGCCGACGACTACGTCGCATCGTCCATCTGGTCCGTGACCGGCGCGCTCGTCACAGCCGTACTCGTGACCGGGGCGACTGTCATGCTCGTGGGAGAGTCGATTCCGCCGGGACTCATGCGCCTCATCCCCATCGGACTGGCTTCGCTTGCGGTGAACTACCTGAGCGACTCGATGCTGCAGATCCTGCGTGCCGCAAACAAGTCCACGGAATACGCGATCCTCTCGGTGACCAAGACGCTCGTGGGAACCGCGTTCTCGGTGTGGTTCGTTGCCGGCCCGCGTCTGGGCGCGTGGGGCATCCTCGCCGGTGTGGTGCTCGGCAACCTGATCGTGACGCCGTTCGGCCTCTGGTTGACGGCGAAGCAAGGCAGTCTGTCTCCCACACACGTGCGCAAAGACGTGCTCGCACAGTTCGCGTCCTATGGGCTGCCGCTCGTGCCTGCCGCGATGTCATCGTGGGCGCTCGTGCTGGCCGACCGGTACGTGATCGGCGCGCTTCGCGGCGCAGGCGAGGTCGGCCTCTACTCCACCGCATATACGCTCGGCGACAAGATCATGAACCTCATCATCATGCCGCTCATGATCACCATGGGGCCGGTCATGGTGATGACCTTCGAGAAGAACGGCCAGGAACTGGCCCAGCGCGTGCAGACGCAGTTCACCCGCTACTACGCGATGGTGACGTTCCCAATCATCGCCGGCATGGCGGCGGTCACCTACCAGTTCTTCCAGGTGTTCGTGGGACCGTCGTACCGCGAGGCATACGCCGTACTGCCGATCGTCATGGTCGGCGTGATGGGATACGGGCTCGTGCAGATCGCCGCGAACGGTGTGGCGCTGCACAAGCGCTCCACGATCATCATGACGAACACGGTCGCTGCAGCAGTGATCAACGTGGCCTCGAACCTGTACTTCGTGCCGAAGTTCGGCTACATCGCCGCAGCATTTAACACCGTACTCGCCTACTTCGTGTTGCTCGGCCTCACGTGGTACCGCAGCAAGCCGTACATGGAATGGCAGCTGCCGTGGAAGAGCCTCGCGCGGATCACGGCTTCCTCGGCGGTCATGGGGCTCAGCGTGTGGCTCGCATTCCACACATTCACCGGGACCGTGTGGCTGCTCATTGCCGAAGTGGCGACAGGTCTCGTGCTCTACGCGCTCGCGCTGGTGGTCTTCCGAGAACTTGAACCTGCCGAGCGGGCGTTCTTCGGCGATCTGGCAACCAGGGCGCTCGCTAAGCTCCGACCTCGGCGCCCGTAGCAAGCGAAGCGTACAACCGCTCGTAGTCGACGATTCGGGTCGCCCAGTCCGAGTCGAGCACGCGCTCGCGGATAGCCGCGCGGTCCCACGTGCGATCGAGTGCCTCGGCAAGCGCGCTCACGAGGTCGTCGAGCTCGAAGGAGGGCACACAGATGCCCGAGCCGTCCGGAACGACCTCCGGAAGCACCTCAGGCGTGCCGACGACCGGGCAGCCGCACAGCATCGCCTCAAGCGCGACCAAGCCGAAGCTTTCCATGAGGCTCGGGAAGACGAATACGTCAGCTGCGCTGTAGTACGCCCCCATCTCGGCCTGCGGGCGGAACCCGTCCATCATGATGACGTGCTTGAGGCCGCGCGATGCGATCGCGTCTCGGACAGCGGTCTGCTCGATCCCCTCGCCCACCATGATGCCGAGTACCGGTCTACCAGCGTCGTAGAGCGCCGCAACCG
>CAKMKD010000131.1 GCA_927439865.1 uncultured Coriobacteriia bacterium
ATGGCGCCAACGATGACGTCCCAACGCGCGAGCGCCCACTCCTTCACAGTGGTGCCCTTGTCCACGATGTTGCTCTGCACGAGGAACTGCATCCAGGGCGCGATGGTGGTGCCCGTCAGGCCGATGGCGAGCGCGATGAACGCCTGCGTGGGCACGATCTTCGGCACGACGAACGCGGTGGCGACAGTGCCGATGTCGGGTTTGGCGAGAAATGCCGCGACAACGTAGGCGATGAAGACCGATGAGAGCGCGAGCAGCACCTTCTCGACGTTGCGGTAGCTGCCACGCACCACGAGGAGCCAGACCACCAGGGCCGCGATCGGCACCGAGATGTACTTCGAGACGCCGAAGAGCTGCATCGCCGCTGCTATGCCGGCGAACTCGGCGATCGTGGTGGCGGCGTTGCTCGCAAGCAGCAGCAGCATCGCGAAGAAGGTGGGACGCACGCCGAAGCGCTCGCGGATGAGCGCTGAGAACCCCTTGCCCGTGACGGCGCCCATGCGGCCTGCCATCTCCTGCACGATCACGAAGGATGGCGTCATCGCGAGCATCATCCAGAGCATCGTGTAGCCGTACTTCGCGCCGGCTACCGAGTACGTGGAGATGCCGCCCGAGTCGTTCCCGGCGGATGCCGCGATGATTCCCGGGCCGATAACAGCAAACAGCGCGAAGACGCCGGTGCGCTTGCGGTTCTTGGCGGTCGTCTCGGTCATCTCGGCCCTAGAATCCGACTGAACCTGACACGAGCACACCCAACGCGCCAATCGCGAACGCTCCGAACGCCACCACGCCGACCAGCATCAGGACGACGGTGATCGCGGTGCCCGAGACGCGGTGCCCACGTGCGGCGATTCCCTCGGCCACGCGTGCTACAAGCGTTCCGGCGAGCGATACCACGAGCACCGAGAGCGCGTACACGAGGCCGATCGCGATCGCCGTCTCAATCCTGGCCGTGCGGTCGAGCACCCCCGCCGGTTCGTCGACAAGCCACGTGACGGCGCCCGCAACAAGACCGACGAGCAGCCCGAGTGCGGAGCCGGCAACCGCGTCGCTCGCGAGGCGTCGCCACAGCGGCGTGCGCTCCTCGTCGTCCTCGGTCTCGATGACGCGGGAGAGCGCGTGTGAGGCGACGTCCTCGGCAATGCGCAGGATGACAGTGGCGGACATGACGAGCAGCACCAGGCTAGGGACTTCCAGCGTCGCGGCCACGAGGAAGAGCGCTATCCATACGACGAGCCAGCCGTTGCGGGAGACCCAGCGCCAGATGCCCGTGATGCCCGCCTTGGCGCGCTGGCCGGTGGCGAGCTCGAGGTCCTCGGCGGACTCCTCTTCGAGCACGTCGAGGGCGTCATCGACGGTGACGATGCCGAGGAGCTTGTTGGTCTCGTCCACCACAGGCATCGCCAGCAGGTCGTACTTGCTCATCGTCTCGGCGACCTCTTCCTGGTCGTCCTCAACGTACGCGGTGATGACCTCGTGCGTGACGATGTCGGCGATAAGCGTTTCGGGGTCGCTCACAACGAGGTCGCGGAGCGAGATCACGCCTTCGAGGTGGTTGCTCTCGTCGGTGACGTAGATGTAGTAGATGCTTTCGTTCTCGGACGCCTCGCCGCGCAGGTGCTCGATGACCTGCTGCACGGTCATCTCCTCGGTCACGGTGGTGACCTCTGGCGTCATGATGCCGCCGGCCGTCTTCTCGCGGTAGCCGAGGAGCCCGCGGACCGCGCCGGATTCCTCCACGCCCATGAGGCGCAGCAGCGCCTCGGCCTTGTCGTACGGGAGGTCGCCGATGATGTCGGCAGCGTCGTCCGGGTCCATGATCTCGAGGATGTCCGAGGCGCGCTGGCTGCCGAGGTCGTCGATCACGTCGGCCTGGAAGGCATCTTCAAGCTCGGAGATCGTATCGGCGGCCTGGGTGTTGTCGAGGTGCTCAAAGACTTTCGCTCGCTGGGCGGGGGAGAGCTGCTCGAGGACGTCGGCGATGTCGGCGGGATGCAGCTCGTGGAGTCGCTTGTGGGTGACCGAGAGCTGCACGTGCGACAGGTCGCGGTCGAGCAGGTCCATGTAGTTCCAGGCGATGAGGTCCTCGGCAAGAGATCTGCCAAAGAGTCGCATCAGCCGGTCGACCGAGTGCTCGATTGCCGGATGGAGGCCGCGCAGGATGCCGCGGACGCCAACCTCTGCGCCGAGAAGCCGCAGCTGATTGCGCGACTCGGAGAGCTTGAGGTCGTTGACGCGCACGACCTTCATGCCCTGCGTGTCGACGATCTGCTGGTTGAGGAGGTCGCGCGCGAGCAGGATCTCGTCCGGCTGCAGGTAGCTGAAGCGGAGCACATCGCGCGTCACGTTGAGCACGATCTGTTCGTCGTCGATCTCGGCCACATACTTGCGCCACGACAGCATGAACGGCGTCTTCTCGGGGCCGAGGAAGGCGAGTGAGGTCACGCGAGGGAATACCTCGCGGGTGGCGATGGCGACGTCGCTGATTGCACCGATGGTCTCACCGGCGGCATCGACAACCGGCCTGCCCAGCATGCGGGTCAAGTAGAACACACTAGCTCCCTCCCTTCGGACAGCGTCCGAAAGGTCTCTCGGGGGTCCCGCGCCCCCCGGAAGATCGGGAGCCGGGACCTACGGACTGAATGGAGTCACGAGGGTCCTGTTCTCACGGCTATAGTTCAGACAACAAAAAGACCCCTGCGTCCGCGTGGACGAGGGGCATCTGGGGGCGCGGAGGTTAAGCCGCACGTATCGCCCGGGCGCCGTCTTGCGCGTCCGGAGCGTCCCTTCCCTCGTCATAGTTTGAGCACTGTCCGACGTAGGGCGAATGATGCCCAGCCACCTTATCCTTCGCCTTAAGCCGGCGAGGGCTGTTCTACCCATTGGCGTCTCTCGACATTTCCGGGCAGTGGCCTATGTTCGAACAGGAGCCGCACCTAACGGAACGGAGCCTTACTTGTTGTCAATGCCCCGAAGGGCATCGATGATTGTATGCCTTGAGCAGCGGTGACGGCAACCCCGCGCCGAGGTTACCCCTGCCGAGCCGCCAGCCACGCGTGCGCGAACTCGGCCCAGCCGTCGCCCCGCTCGGCACGGGTTGCGACGATCGTGTCGCACCCTTCTGTTGCCGCCATGACCCGCGGGTCGTCGAGCGCGTTGCGCACAAGGATGCCGAGTGCGGCCGCATTCATCATCTCAACGTCGGTTGCCGAGTCGCCGATGGCCACAGCTTCGTTCGGCGTGAGGCCGCGCCGTGCGAGCAGCTCGCGTATCGCAGCTTCCTTCGAGGTGCCCTTCGGCACGAGGTGGTAGACGTGCACCTCATCCACGTCCACGAGGGTGTGCCGCGGTGGGTGGATGATGCCGTTGTCGATGATCGCAATCGGCGCCTCAAGCGTGTCGAGCGCCGCCTGCGCCGTCTCACAATCGATGCTGCCGCGAAGGACGTGCGTGACCTCGCGGTCGGTGTGCCAGGGGTCGTGCTCTTCGATCTTGCCCGGGAACGTCTCGGTGAGCACCCTGAGCGCGCCGAAGCGCGTCATCGCCTGGTACGGCGTCTCGCCTTCAAGCAGCACGCCCTCCGGCCACTCGCCGAGGAGGTACTCGATCGGCTCGCGTCGGTCGTACATGACGATGCAGCCGAGCTCGGCGATGAACGACTTCCAGCCGAGGATGCGGCTCACCTCGCCAGCCTGGATGCGGTTGCGACCTGTGCAGACCACGACCTCGAACCCCGCGCGGTTGACCTCGACGATTGCCGAGACCGTGGTGAGTGCCGGTTCGCCGACCGCGTCGATGAGCACCGACCCGCCGAGACCGAGCAGCGTTCCGTCGAGGTCTGTGAGCGCGATCTGAGCGCGTGAGAGCGTCTCGGCGGCGTACGCGGACTCATCGAGGTAGGGAAGAATGCGAGACATGGCGCTCCTCGGCGGGTAGAGTGCATCGAATGCTTCGCGACTATTCTATAATGTGACACGCGCGCCCGCCGGGCGCATTTCATGACGGAGGGCCTACCGTGACACCCGATGGGGCAAACGACGCGCTCGAGATGCCGTATCCGCAGTATCGCTGTGCGGTGTGCAGCACGGATCTTCCGCTGACCGAGGCACGCCTGACCGTGACCTGCCGAGAGCATCGTCCGGGTCGCGACCATGCCGACTACGCGGTGCGTCCCGCCACACCCGATGATCGCCACGACATCGAGGAGATCTGCGACCGCGCCTGGGGCGAGACCGACGTTGACGCGTTCGGCCGCACCTTCGACGTGCTTTCCGCCGAGAACCTCGTTGCCGAGCGTGACGGCGAGTTCGCCGGCCTCGTCTCGCTGGCGCTCGATCGCGGGGAGCTCGCGGTCGTGCTGCTCTCGGTGTACCCGGGCTACCAGGGCTCCGGCGTGGGCTCAGCGCTCATCGAGGCCGCCGCCGCCGCGGCACGGGACAAGGGCGTGAACGCGCTCAAGACGGCCACCACCAACGACGATATCCCGGCGCTGCACTTCTACCAGCGTCACGGGTTCGCAATCTACGAGATCGAGACCGGCGTTCTGATCGATCATCACGGCGAGGCCATTCCTGGCTTCGCCGGCATTCCGGTGCGCGACGAGATCCGCCTTCGCCGACCGGTCTGCCCGTAAGCGTTTGATGCTGCGCGTTCCTACCGAGGAGGACCACCTGTGAGAACCACCCCGATCCGCATGCTCGTCCTGCTGCTCGTCGTCGTGTTTGCGCTGGGCGCACTGCCCGGCTGCGCCCGCACGGCAGAGCCCGCACCGACGACCGACGGCAAGATCGACGCCGCGCCCGAGCCGATTCGCATCGGCACGCTGCCCACCGAGGACTCGCTTCCGCTGTGGGTTGCCGAGGATATGGGCCTGTTCGACAAAGCCGGGCTCTCGGTTGAGATCCTGATCTTCCAGGCCGCGCAAGAGCGCGACGCCGCGTTCGCCTCGGGCGCGATCGACGCGTACATGGGCGACATCATCGCCTCGGCAGGGCTTGAGGCGGGTGGCGCGCCGGTGTCGATGGTCACCGTCATGCTCGGCGCGACGGCGAAGGAAGGCCGCTTCGGCATCGTGGCCAAGCCCGGCTCGAAGGCGAAGACGCTCGCCGATCTCGCGGGCGTGCCCGTGGCGACCTCCTCGGCGACCATCCAGGAGTACGTGCTCGATGGCCTCATGGCCGAGGCGAAAGTGCCTGCAGCCTCAGTGAAGAAGGAAGTCGTGGCGAAGGTGCCGGTCCGCTTCGAGCTGCTCATGAACGGCAAGCTCGAGGCCGCAGCGCTGCCCGAGCCGTTCCTGACGCTTGCAATCGCGCAGGGCGCCGTTCTCATCGCCGATGACACCGCGGGTGCGAACCTCACGCAGACGGTGCTCGGTGTCTCGGACAAGTACATCGCGATTCCCGGTGGCATGGTCGCCGTGCAGAAGCTGCTCGTCACATGGGACGATGCCGTTACCGTCATCAACGCCGACCCGAACGCGTACCGCGAGCTCCTGGTGGAGAAGGCGCGCCTGCCCGAGCCGCTCAAGGACACGTACCCCGTGAACGCGTATCCCAAGGCCACCGTTCCCACGCAGGCCCAGGTCGACGCGGTGCTGACCTGGATGAAGTCGAAGGACCTGCTCCAGGCCGAAGTGACGTACGCCGATCTCGTGCAGTCGCTCTCGAAGTAAGGGCTCTCCGTGACAGCCGTATCCGTTCGCGATCTCGCCGTCACCTACGAAGGGGTGGGTCGTGACGTTCCGGCGCTCTCGGGTCTGAGTCTCGACGTGAGCGACGGCGAGCCGATCGCCATCATCGGGCCGTCGGGGTGCGGCAAGTCGACGCTGCTGCTCGCGCTCGCCGGGCTGCTGCCCGCCGACGCCGGCGAGGTTCGCATCGGCGGTGAGGTGCTCACACGTCCGCGCCGCCGAACGGCGCTCATCCTGCAGGACTTCGGGCTGCTGCCATGGAAGACGGTCGTGCATAACGCGGCGCTCGGTCTCGAGGTTCGGGGTGTGGACGCGAAGACGCGGGCCGCGGTCGTGACCGAGGCACTCGAGCGTCTCGGCCTCGCGGAGTTTGCCGACTCGTACCCCGGCGAGCTCTCCGGCGGCATGCGTCAGCGACTCGCGCTTGCCCGCGCGCTTGCGCTCGACGCGGACCTGCTGCTCATGGACGAGCCCCTCTCGGCGCTCGACGCGCTCACTCGCGAGGATTTGCAGAACCTCCTCCTCGGCATCTGGCGTCAGCGCGGGCACACCGCGATCGTCGTGACGCACTCGATCGAAGAGGCGGTCTTCCTCGGCAGGCGCGTGGTGGTCATGTCGCCGCGTCCGGGAAGGGTGGCATCGATCGTCGACAACCCCGGGATGGGGGAGAACGGCTACCGCGAGACCGCGCAGTTCCTTGAGCGCTGCGTGGAGCTGCGCCGCTTGCTCGCCGCCGAGGGTGCGTTCGGCGAGCCCGCGCTTGCCGGAGGCGCGCGATGAACGCCTGGCTGCGCAGAATGGGCGGCTACCTCGTGGCGAGCGCGGTGCTGCTCATCGGCTGGGAGCTGCTCTCACGCGCTGTGGGCTCGCAGGCGTTGCCCGGGCCGGTGCCAGCGCTCTCGGACTTCGCGCGGCTGTTCTTCTCGGACCTGCTGCCGCATGCGGGGGTCAGCTCGTGGCGGGTGGTTGCGTCGATGATCGTGGGCGCTGCGATCGCCACGCCGCTCGGACTCGCGATCGGTCGCAGTCCGCGGGTGGACGCTATAGCCGCACCGATTGTGTTCCTCACGTACCCTGTGCCGAAGGTGGTCTTCCTGCCGGTGCTGCTCGTGCTTCTCGGCATCGGCAACCTGCCGAAGATAGCGCTCATCACGCTCATCGTGTTCTTCCAGATACTCGTGACGGCACGCGACGCTGCGCGCGGGATTCCCGCCTCGGCAGTGCTCTCGGTTCGCTCGCTCGGCGCGACGCGGTGGCAGGTGTTTCACCACGTCGTGGTGCCGGCGGCGCTTCCCGACATCTTCACCGCGCTGCGCATCTCCACGGGCACAGCTATCGCCGTGCTGTTCTTCTCGGAGACGGTCGCGGGCAGCGAGGGACTCGGCTACTACATCATCGATGCCTGGAGCAGGATCGCGTACAGCGAGATGTTCGCAGGGATCATCGCGATGGCAATGCTCGGCGTGGTGCTGTACGAGCTCCTTGAGATTGCCGAGGCACGTGTGTGCCGCTGGACGCGTGTTGAGCGGTAGCCGCTAGGGCAGCTGCGCGAGCGGGTGGCAGTTCAGGCAGAGGTTGT
>CAKMKD010000132.1 GCA_927439865.1 uncultured Coriobacteriia bacterium
GGCGATTTCATCACCGAGGAAGAGACGGTCATCGTCGAGCACCGTGGCGATACTGTCGTCTTCAAGGACAAGGTCGTCGTGAAGCAGAATCCGATGCTGGGTGTGATCGGCGTCGCTCCCGCCGAGGGCGTGATCCCGAACAGCACGCCGGGCATCCACGGCGGCAATATGGACTGCACGCTCGTCACGAGCGGCTCGAGCCTGTACCTCACGGTCGGCGTCGAGGGTGCGCTTTTCGGCTGTGGAGACATGCACGCTGTCATGGGTGATGGCGAGGTCGTCATCTGCGGCGCCGAGACCCCCGGCGAGGTGCGCCTCACCGCGCAGGTCGTCGCGATTCCCGAGATGCCCACGCCGTTCATCGAGAACGACGAGATCGTCGCGGTGATCGCCTCGGCAGAGACCGTTGATGCCGCGTACAAGATGGCGCTCGGGATGATGCACGGGTTCCTGACGAAGGTGGCCGGCTTCCCGAACAACGACGCGGCGCTCCTCATGAGCCTCGTTGGCAACCTGAAGTTCTGCCAGGTCGTCGACCCGCTGCTCACGGTGCGTTTCGAGTTCCCGAAGTCTGTGCTCGCCGATTACGGGTACGTACTCCCAAGGTAGTTGGTGACTGGCGGCCCATGTTGCCCGCCTGAGATGCGGAGCCCGGCGGAAACTCTCTGCGCCGGGCTTCGTGCGCTTCCATCGGGGAGTATACTGTGTGCGGCACCAAAGGCAGGGAGTCTCATGGCTGCAAAGAGGCAACGTATAGGATCGCGACTACTGCTGGTCTGGGCAGTCACGTTCATCGTTGTGTCGGCCGCTGTAGTGGTCGCCGTGGGCTATTCTTTGCACGCTCTGGCGCTTCACGAGGCGCGGGACAAGGCGTCGATGATCGCAGCCCGGAGTCACGCGATTCACGCCTATTTCACGAATACGCTCAAGCCGAGCGTATTCGAGCTGTCCGAGCAGGTGAAGGGTCCCGACTACTTCGATCCCGCGTGGATGTCGTCGTCGTATGCTGTCCGCGCTATCCAGAAGGAGTTCCGCGAGCAGATTGACATGGAGTACTACTACAAGGAATGCGCGATAAACGCGCGCAGCCCCGAGAGCGAAGCCGATCCTACAGAGGCCGATTTTCTGAGGAGAACGAACGCGCAACCCGACCTCAAGCAGGAGTCGTTCGTGCGTGAAATCGACGGCGAGCCGTACTTCGTGGTGCTCGAGCGCGGTGAGCAGATGATCGAGCCGTGCATGAAGTGCCACAGCGATCCGGCTCGTGCGCCCAAGGATCTCGTTGCCGAGTACGGACCCACACGTGGCTTCGGTCGCAGCGTGGGCGAGTTCTCCTCGGCGGTATCGCTCCATATCCCGCTTGCCGAGGCGTACGCCGCGGCCGATGAGACCACGCGCAACCTCTCGCTCATGCTCATCGGACTGTTCGGCCTGAGTCTCGGCGGCATCTATTTCTACAACCGCAACGCAGTGTTCGTTCCTGCCCTCAAACTCCAGGATCAGGCGTTCATACTCACCGACGCGGTGGTTGCCGAACAGGCTATCAGCCAGGAGTTGAGCGCCCTCAACCAGGAGCTCTCGGCCACAAACGAGGAGCTCGCCAACGAAGTTGCCAACCGCGAGGACACCGAGCGGGAACTCGACCTCTACAAGAACAGCCTTGAAGAGCTTGTAAGCTCCCGTACAGCAGAGCTCGAGAACGCGATGAGCGAGGCCGAGAGCGCGAACGAGGCGAAGTCCCTCTTCCTCGCGAACATCAGCCACGATCTCAGGACGCCGCTCAACTCGGTCATCGGCTTTAGCGACGTGCTGATCTCCGGCATGGCCGGCGAGATGAATGACGAGCAGCGCAAACAGGTGCTGATGATCAACGAGTCGGGCCGCTACCTGCTTGCGCTCGTGAGCGATCTCCTCGATCTGAGCCGGATTGAGAATGGTGCGCAGCGAGTCGACGTCAGCGACTTCGACCTGAGTCTGGTCATCGCCTCGGTGAGCTCAACGATCAGCCCCATGTGCGCCGAAAAGGGTATCGCGTTCGTTGCCGAGGGTTTCGATGCACCCATCATGATGCGCAGCGACGTGCGCATGCTCAGGCAACTGCTGCTCAACTTGCTCGGCAACGCCGTGAAGTTCACCGCGCGTGGGATGGTCACGCTCCGGGTCAGCGATGTCCATAAGCGCGGCGAGGTCGTGATCGAGGTCATGGACTCCGGACCCGGGATCGCCAGCGACGAGCTTCCGCACGTCTTCGAGGCGTTCAAGCAGTTCAGCCATGATGGGGCAGTCAAGCCGCAAGGGGCTGGACTCGGCCTTGCCATATCGCTCAAAATCGCACGACTCCTCGGCGGATCGATCAACGCCGCAAGCACGCTCGGCAAGGGTTCGGTATTCACCGTGCGGCTGCCGAGAACCGCGCCTGCAGTGTCCGAGGATGCGAATACGCCGCTCGAGTAGCGTTTGCTGCTTACGGATAACCGGGGGGACTATGCGCGTGCTCGTCACCGGCGGCGCCGGCTACATCGGCGCCATTACGGTCCGGACGCTGCTTGATGCGGGACACGATGTCGTGGTGCTCGATACGCTCGAGAAGGGGCACCGCGAGGCCGTCGATCCGCGTGCGACCCTCATTGTCGGTGACGTGGGCGACCGAGAGGTCGTGCGTGCAGCGCTTCGGGGCATCGACGCTGTCATGCACCTGGCGGGCTACATCGAAGTCGCCGAGTCGCAGGAGCATCCGGCGAAGTACTTCGACAACAACGTCACGCGCCCGCTCGTCATGCTCGCCGAGATGGCCGAGCAGGGTGTAGGCGCGCTGGTGTTCTCCTCAACAGCGGCCGTGTACGGCGAGCCAGAACGAGTCCCGATCGCCGAGGACGCGCGAACGGTGCCGGTCAACGCGTACGGGGACAGCAAGCTTCGCTTCGAGCACGAGCTCGATCTCGCCGTCGGCTCATGGGGGCTGCGGTCGGTGCGGCTGCGCTACTTCAACGTGGCGGGGGCCTGGCCCGACGGGTCGCTCGGCGAAGCACACGACCCCGAGACGCACATCATCCCGCGCATCCTCGGCGCGATTGCAGGAGGTCGCCGGGAGTTCGAGGTCTACGGCAGCGACTATCCAACGCCTGACGGCACCTGCGTACGCGACTACATCCACGTGTGCGACCTCGCGCGGGCTCACCGGCTCGCGCTCGAGCACCTGCATGCCGGCGGCGTGGGCGCCGTGTGTAACCTCGGCAATGGCCGAGGATTCAGCAACCTCGAAGTCGTGCGGGCGTGCGCCGAGGCGACAGGAGTTCCGGTTGAGGTCGTGCTCGGTCCGCGACGGGCGGGAGACCCGGCGGTGCTCGTGGCGTCAGCCGACAGAGCGCTCGAGGTGCTTGGATGGCAACCTGAGCGCAGCGACATCGGTGAGATGATTGCGGATGCATGGCGCTGGTGTCAGTCGTCTGTGCAATAATGCGGCAAGGGGAAGAGCGCTCTTGAGGGGCGTTTCACGTTCGAGGGGGATTCGCATGAACCAGAAGATCAGCAGTCGGGTTCGCCGCTGCATCGCTCGTTCAGTGCTGACAGTTGTCATTGTTGCATCAGTGGTGCCGTCGCCGGCGTTTGCCGACGTATCCGGTACGCCGGTTGCACCCGGGGCATCCAAATCCGCACTTTCGCTGTACTCAAAGCCACTGGCGTCGAGTGAATTGCCTCAGGTGCGCCCGCTCGACGCTGACGACCTGATATCAGGGGCTGTTGCGCTACCGGCGAGTCCGGCCGGCGGTAGTCTCAATTTCGCAACGGACAAGACCGACGCATACACCGTCACGCTCACTCCCGGTACGCGCTTCACGCTGGTGCTGACCGGAGCCGATGCGCTCAACGCCGATGCGTATCTGTACGACCCGTTCGTCACCGACGCTGATGCTTCTGCTGCACTCGTCGGCACGCTCGGAGACGCGTACCCGAAGAAGTTCACCTTCGACGTGCCTGCTGGTCTCGGCGGTGACTATCACCTGGTGTTGGATGCTGCTGCGGGTTCAGGGGCATACACGGTCACCTGGTCCGCCTTCACCATCCCGAGCGGTCCCGATGATGACATCCCTGGTGTCGTGCCCGCTGCGAGCCCGTTTGCCGGATCGCTTGCCGAGGCGACCGACGTGGACGACGTCTTCGCCGTTACGATCGGTGAGGGCGATAGGCTGCAGGCAACACTCAGCGGTCCGGCCGGAA
>CAKMKD010000133.1 GCA_927439865.1 uncultured Coriobacteriia bacterium
GTGGACCAGTACATCGGCGGCATCGAGCACGCGATCCTGCACCTGCTCTACTCGCGGTTCTTCACGAAGGTGTATCGCGACATGGGCCTTGTGAGCTTCGCCGAGCCGTTCACGAACCTGCTCACGCAGGGCATGGTCAAGCTCGACGGCGCAACGATGAGCAAGTCACGCGGCAACGTGGTCGCCCCCGAGGAGATCATCGCGAAGTACGGCGCCGATACCCTGCGCGCGTACATCCTGTTCATGGCGCCGCCCGACAAGGACCTCGAGTGGAGCAATGAGGGACTCGACGGCATGTGGCGGTTCCTCGGCAGGGCATGGCGCTACATCGCCGAGGTTGCCGAGGAGAGCGCGTCTGGTGCCGACGGCGCTGCTGCAGCCGCCGACCCGGCGAGCAAGCTGCTGCGCAGGGAGCGTCATCGCGTCGTCGGGAAGGTCTCGGAGGATATCGAGCGCTTCCAGTTCAACACAGCGCTTTCGGCGATGATGGAACTCGTGAACGCCTCGTACGACTACCGCCGGGAGGTTCCGGCCGGCAGCCGCGACGGAGCGCTCGAGCGTGATGTCGCCGAGACGCTCACACTCCTGCTCTCGCCGTACGTCCCGCATATGACCGAGGAACTCTGGCGCGAGGTTCTCGGCAAGGGCGAGTCGGTCCACCTCCAGCAATGGCCGGCGTGGGATCCCTCGGCGGCGGTTTCCGACGAGGTCGAGTACGCCGTGCAGGTCAACGGCAAGGTGCGCGGACACGTCACGGTTGCTGCCGATGCGACCGAGGAGTTCGTCCGGGACGCTGCGCTCGCACAGGTGGCCGAGCATGTTGAAGGCAAGACGGTGCGCAAAGTCGTCGTGGTTGCCGGCAAGCTTGTCAGCATCGTGGTCGGGTAGCGCGCCATGCGTCGAGCGATCGCGTGGGCGCTTATCGTCGGTCTCATGGTGCTTGCGGTGCTCGCGTACATGGGGAGCGCATGGCTTTTCGCGATCTATCTGGCGGCGCTTGGCAATGCGGTGTCATTCCATTGGTGGTACGCCTGCAGCAGATGCTCGAACACCTGCTGCTCGTTCAACGCCCGCAGCCCCGAGTTTTTCGCGCGTTTCACTCCGCTGAAGATGGTGGGTGAGCCGGTCAGCGAATTCTCGGACATCAGGTCGCTTGTTGCCGGCATCCCGCTGCTTGTGTCGGTGGCGATCGGTGTTGTCGGCGCGTGGCTCTACAGCCCTGCTGCAACGATTGCCTGGCTCGCCTACATGGGACTCGTCGGCTACGCGTACTGGCGCACATCGTGCGCAGGCTGCGGCAACGAGTGCCCGGCCAATCGAAATCCCGCGTACCGAACGTGGAAGCAAGGTTCCGTTTAGGTTCAGGCAACCGGTGGGTCAGACTCACCGGATACAGTAAATGAGCGCGGACGCCCCCTCAGTCCCGGAGGAAAGGGGGGCGTCCGTTGCATTTCGAGATTCCCGAGAGAGCCCGGGAGCTGCTCATACGGGCCGGGCTCGGCGGCCTCAGCGATGGCGCCGCAGCGGGACTGGCCGCCGCGGTAGTGTGCGTTATCGCGCTTGCCGCCTGGCGGTTTTGGCCTGCGCCCGGTGGCGTGGAGGTCTCGACGGGCCCCGCGACTCCGGTGGTGGCGGCTCAGGCAGCTGACGCGGTCGGTTCGACCGAGGAGAGCGGCACCCAGCAGCTGGCGACGGTGACGGTGCACGTCGTTGGCGCGGTGTTGCGACCGGGAGTCTACTCGCTTCCGGAAGGCAGCAGGGTGAGCGACGCGGTTGCTGCCGCGGGTGGCGCCACCGGTACAGCCGCCGAGGAGGGCATCAACCTCGCGCGTGTGCTGGCGGACGGGGAGCAGGTGCGCATGCTCACAGCCGAGGAGGTCGCAGCAGGGGTGACATCGGACGCGGGGAGCGCCGTGTCACCTTCAGGTGGCGCTCCGTCGGCTGGCGGCAAGGTGGACCTTAACCGGGCGAGCGCTGCGGAGCTCGACACGCTGCCGGGCATCGGACCTTCGACAGCGCAGAAGATCATCGATGACCGAGAGGCGAATGGCCCGTTCAAGACGATCGAGGACCTGATGCGGGTCTCGGGCATCGGACAGAAGAAGTTCGACTCGCTCAAAGAACTGCTGACGGTGGGGTAGCCGTGTCCTCACCTTCGTTGGAGAAGGAGCCACGTCGCAGCGCGCGCCCGACGCTGCCGCCGGTGGCATGGCTCGCGCTCGCCACATGGATCGGGGCAGTCCTCGGCGAGGAGCTTGTATGGCGTGCTGTCACGGGCGCAGCACTGCTGCCGCTTGCGCTGGCGATGGTTGGAAGCGCGGTACTCGCGATTGCATGGGCCCTCGTTCGCCGCCGGCGCTCCGGACGCTTCGATGCGGCGGCAGCAGTGCTGCTGCTGGCGGTTGCGGGCGTGACGGTCGGGTGTAGCGCCTCGGTACTGCAGGGCCGAGCGTGGCTGGCGCTCGAGGAGGGGCTTGCCGATGCCGGAGCGCGCGAATGGGTCGGGGTGGTGACGGCGGATCCGCGGGTGGGCGCGTTCGGACCAGGCATCCGGGCCAAGATTACCGAGGGGCCGTATCGGGGAGCTGTGCTTTCAGTCTGGCTGTCGGCGGACAAGGAACCCCCGGAGTACGGACAGGTCGTGCGCTTCTCGGCGATTCCGAAGCTGCGGGAGCGTGATGAGACCGGCAGGCGGGCGGCTCGCGCAGGCGAGCACGCGACGGCGAACGCCTGGCGTATCGAGGAGCTCGGGTGGTCGCCCGGCGCCGCCGGACGGCTCTTCGAGTGGCGCGCCGGTGCCGTCGAGCGCCTCGCTGTTGTGCATGGCGACGAGGGTGCGCTGCTTCGGGGTGTCGTCCTCGGTGATCGGCGCGAGCTTGCTGGCAGCGCCGTGGACGAGGACTTCCGCATTCTCGGACTCTCGCACGTGGTCGCGGTCTCGGGATCGCATCTGGCGGTCGTCTGCGGTGTTGTGCTTGCGATCGGGTCCCGCACGCGGGTGCCCCGACGTCTCGTGTTGGCGGCGGTGGTCGTGGTCGCAGGTGCGTACACGGCGATGAGCGGCATGGCGCTCTCGGCGGTTCGCTCGGCGATCATGCTCGCGTTCGGGGCGGCGGGGGAGTGTATCGGCATCAGGCGCGATGGAATCGCATCGCTCAGCGTAGCGGTCGTGGGGATGGTGATCCTCACGCCGTGGGCAGTCTTCGACGTCGGCCTGGCGCTCTCGGTTATCGCGGTTGCCGGATTGCTCGTGTTCGGGGACCTCGGGATCGAATGGGTCGCCTCGGCGCTTGAAGGTCGTCTGCCGAAGACCACCTCACTTCTGGGAGCAACGCTCGTCGCTCAGGCATGCACGCTGCCGATCGTGGTCGGCACGTTCGGGATGCTCTCGCTTGCGGCACCCATAGCGAACCTGGTCGTGGTCCCGCCTGCCGAGATAGCGATCTGCACGGGCCTTGCGGGTGCGGCGCTTGGCGGCGTGTGGGGGAAAGCCGGGGAGATCGTCGTTCGGGCGGCCGGACTCATCCTCGCGGTCGTCACTCGCTCCGCGTCGGCACTCGCCGCGCTGCCGGGTGCCGCGGTGAGCGTCGGGAGCCCCGGCATGGCAGCGATTGCGCTGGGGGTGCTCGTTGCGGTCGCGCTGTGGGTCCGATGGCCAGCGCCGAGGTCGAGAGCGTACGGGCGACTGGCGCTTGCCGGCGTGCTGGTCGTCACGGTTGCGGTGGGCGTCGGTCCGAGAGGGCCATCGCACTGCGAGATCGTGGTGCTCGACGTAGGGCAGGCCGACGCAATCCTCGTGCGCGACGGGCCGCACTCGATGCTGGTGGACGCGGGAGCGAGTGTCGGCGAGCTGCGGCAGGCGCTGGCGCGCACCGGCGTGCGTTCTCTCGACTCGGTGATTCTCACGCATGACCATGACGACCATCTTGGCGGACTCGCCGGACTGAGCGGCGTCGTGCGTGTCGGCTGGATCGGGCTGCCGCGCACCGCGAACGACGGTGACTTCTCGGCGGCGCTCGACACGGCACCCCGGCTCACGCCTCGCGGCAAGGTGACAACACGTCGACTGGCTGCCGGTGATCGATGGAGAGTAGGTCGCGCCGAGGTAATGGTTCTGTGGCCGCCTCAGGAGCCCGCTCAGGGGTTGCACACGAATGACACGAGCATCGTGCTGTCCGTGAGGTACAGAGGCTTCTCAGCGATTCTGACGGGCGACGCCGAGGAGGCTGCACAGACAGGGATGCGAGATCTCGGCACGCTCGGGCCAGCGGCAGTGCTGAAAGTCCCGCATCACGGCAGCCGTAACGGGCTGACTGCGGAGGCGCTCGATGCCTGGGCACCGACCGATGCGATCGTAAGCGTTGGAACCGGTAACGATTTCGGTCACCCCTCGGCGGAGACGATCACGCTCCTGGAGCACGCGGGAGTGCGGATCTGGCGCACCGACTTCTCTGGCGACATCCGGATCGAGGTCACCGCACGCGGGTACCGAATCGTCCCCGCGAGGCGTGTCGAGTCACGTGAGAGCTGTGAGACAATGGAGCTCATCGCATCTGCGGGAACTCATCCCGCGTTCGCTGGAATCACCCTAGATGAGGAGCACGATGGCGGCGTCCGACCTTTCCGGCCTCAAGCCGGTCTATCTGATCTTCGGAAAGGAAGAGCTGCTCCTCGAGCGCGCCCTCCGCCGCCTGCGGGACATGGTCGCAGCGGAGGGTGACCCCGACTTCGACTTCGATACCTTCAGCGGTGACAATGCGAAGGCCGATGATGTGATCGCCTCGGCCAACACGCTGCCCTTCCTCGCGCCCAGGCGGCTCGTCATCGTGCGCGACGCTGACAAGATGTCCACCGAGGAGCTCGGTGTGCTTGCCGAGTACGCTAAGGATCCGTCGCCGGTCGCAACGCTCGTGCTTGTGGCCACTTCGATCGCGCGCAACACGCGAATCTTCAAGGCCATCGACGCCCTCGGCGGCGTCTCTGAGTACGCCGCGCCGAAGAAGTCCGAACTCCCGGGCTGGGTGTCGAAACTGTTCGTCGCCAAGGGACGGACGATCTCGCGGGATGGCGCTGAGGCGCTCGTCCGCGCGGTAGGCAAGGACCTGCGTCGTCTGGATAGTGAGGCCGACAAGGTCATCGCGTATGCGGGCATCAAGCAGACACTCGATCGGGCAGACGTCGAAGCGGTCGTGGTCGAGTCCGCGCCGACGTCGATCTTCGAGTTTCTCGACGCGGTTGGCGCACGGGACGCCGCCTCTGCACTCGGGTTGCTCGGCGACCTCGTGGACAGCGGCGAGAGTCTCCCGGGAATCCACGCGATGACGCTCAGACACCTGCGGTCTCTCGTGGGTATCGTCTCGTTGCGCGAGCGTGGGCTGGGAGGCAGCGAGGCGGCGCGGATGCTCAAGCTCGCCGACTGGCAATATCGCAATCTCGCGCGTCAGGCCGAGCGGTTCCGGGAAGACGAGCTTGTCGCGGCTCTCGGCAGGGCAGCTGACGCGGAGTCGAAAATGAAAACGAGCCAGGGAGAACCCCGGCTCGTGTTCGAACGCTTTGTGGTGTCGGTGTGCGACCGTAGCGGTCAGACCGTCACCGGGAAGTCCTAGCCCTCGACCGAGCTGGCCTTCTTGAGCACGCCTGACTTGCGGTTGGCGGCCTGGTTCTTGTGGATGATGCCCTTGCTTGCAGCAACGTCGAGCGCCTTGCTCGCCTTGTTGGCTGCCTCAAGAGCCGCGCTCTTGTCGCCGGCCTCGACGGCCTCGCTCACACGCTTGACGGCTGTCTTGAGGGCCGACTTCTCGGCCTTGTTGCGGATGCGCGCCTTCTCGTTGGTCAGCACGCGCTTCTTCTGGCTCTTGATATTCGCCACGTTCTCAGGTCCCTCCAGATTCGGATGATGCCCGTCGCAGTGGGTGCAGACGAACCCTGAGATACTAACACACGGTATCGGGCGTCGCCAACACCGTTCGTGAGAACGATTCACAGGCTGGTCGCGCGCGTCAGCTGATGTGCGCTTCGCCGCCCAGGACCGGTGACACCTTGAGAAGGAGCTCGGCCCACTCGACAACAGGGTCCGAGTCATGCGTCACGCCGCAGCCACTGCCCCAGACAGCTCGCTCGGGTGAAACCCACTCGAGCGTGCGTATCAACACCGACGAGTCGATCTGACCGGGCAGTGCGACAACAAGCGATCCGCAGTACGCCCGGCGCGGGGAGGGTTCGAGTTCGTCGATGATGCGCATCGCTGCACGTTTCGGCGCGCCGGTGACCGATCCACACGGGAAGACCGATGCGAGAACCTCCGAGAGCGGCGTGCCTGCGCCGATGATGCCGTGGACCGTCGAGACGAGCTGATGGCAGTACGGGGTGGTCTCGGCAGCAAGGAGCGGATCGACCCGGACGCTTCCGGGGATTGCGACCCTCCCGATGTCATTGCGGAGCAAATCGACGATCATGATGTGCTCGGCGTGTTCCTTCGGATCGGTGATGAGGTCCCGCATCTGCGCGGCGTCAGACATCAGGGTGCCTCCGCGCGGGCGAGTGCCCTTCACGGGATGCACCTCTGCATGCGTTTCGTCGCCGATGAGCCGCATCCGCACGAAACGCTCCGGGGAGACCGACGCGAGCGTGGGTCCGACGCCGGTATGCCCGCCGAAGAACGCCGACATCTGCCCTTGAGCTCGTTGCCTCAGCTCGCCGAAGAGCGGCAGTGGGTCCATGACAGGCCGCCCCTCGACCCGTCCGGTGAGGTTGAGCACGTAGACATCGCCTGACGCGATCCGCTCACGCGCGACGTCAACCGCGCCGCCGTATGTCTCGGCAGTGAAGTCACAGCGGCGCTCCGCAAGCAGTGCGCCCGCGATCCGCTCGAACTCTCCGAAGTCGTCGCACTCCACAACCGAGTCGTAGTGCGCCACGAAGGCGGTGCCGTCGTAGGCGAGGAGCGCTGCGGTCATTCCGCCGGTGTCGGGTCCGTGGAAGGTCGCTTCGAGGCGGTCTGCTGCGGCTGCCATCGAGGTTGGGTACAGTCCGCCGACACCATGGTGCGCGATGAGCGTACGGCCGCCGAACCACCCGCCCGCGCTTGCTGGCGCAAGGATGAGGGAGCCCGCACCGTACTCGCAGGCGGATGCACATGTCGGCAGGAATGAAGGCACGCTTCGCGGCTCCTTAGGGAGTTGCCGCTGGGTGCCGGGTGGCTAGACATACGGGCTGCGCCCATCGTATCGCACGACCTTCGACATGCGAACCCGCTCCCTGCTATCCTTACGACCCGATGACTGACCCCACACTCATACGAAACTTCTCGATCATCGCGCACATCGACCACGGCAAGTCCACGCTGGCCGACCGCATGCTCGAGCTCACGAACACGATTGCCGATCGCGACATGATGGAGCAGGTGCTCGACTCGATGGACATCGAGCGCGAGCGCGGCATCACGATCAAGGCCCAGGCCGTGCGCGTGCTCTACGAGGC
>CAKMKD010000134.1 GCA_927439865.1 uncultured Coriobacteriia bacterium
GCATCCTCGACTATGCTAGCACCCGGAGGCGGTCAGCACAGACCCAAGGGGGAAGCGCGTGAACAATGACGGACGCCCGGATCTCGTCTCGGTAGAGACGCCGGAATCGGTCGCGTTCGCCTACGAGCTTGCTGGAGCCGGCTCGCGCGGGGCCGCCATCCTCATCGACACCGTCTTCGTCTCGCTCATCATCGCTGCCGAGGTTGGCGTCGGCATCCTCGCCGGCATGGCGCTGGCGGCCGCCAAGCTTGAGGAGGCGAACGTCTGGGTCTTCGGCATCGTCATCGCCGTCGCGTTCGTCACCTACTGGGGCTACTACGTCTTCGGCGAGGTGTTCCGCAACGGCCGCACGCCGGGCAAGCGCTACCTCGGCATTCGCGTGGTGCGCGACGACGGCTCGCGCGTGAGCGCGCTCGACTCGGTCATCCGCAACGCCATGCGCATCGTCGACGCGCTGCCCGGTTACTACGGTGTCGGCCTTGTAACGATGCTCCTCTCGGCCAGAAGCAAGCGGCTCGGCGATATGGTCGCCGGCACGATCGTGGTGCGCGACTCGGGCGAGCTCTCGCTGCGCTACGAGGGCGGCTCTCAGCCCCGCCGAGAAGCCCTCGCCGCCGAGTACCTCGAGCGCCGCGCCGTGCTGCGCGACGAGGCACGCTACCAGGTCGCCGTCTCGGTGCTCGCGATGTACGGTGAGGAGCCGGGCGTCTGGGATGAGCCCACCATCGCCGGTCGCGTCGCCGATCTCGCCGGGCTGCGCGCCGCCGTTGACGCCTCGCCCGAAGCCGTCTAGGGTTGAGCGAGCCGTCTCTCGGCGGCTTCAGATACGCTCTGACCGAGGAGGTCCCTTATGCCAGCAGTCTCCGGTGACGCAGTCACCGTCCACTACCGCGGTACGCTTGCCGATGGCAGCCAGTTCGACTCCAGTGAAGGCAGGGAGCCACTGCTCTTCACCCTCGGCGCCGGCGATGTCATCACCGGCTTCGAGAATGCCGTCCTCGGCCTCGAGCCCGGTGAGAAGGCGACCGTCGTCATCGCGCCTGAGGATGCCTACGGCCCCCGTTACGACGAGGCGATCCAGGTGGTCCCGATCGACGCATTCGGTGAGGGTGCTCCGGATGTCGGCGCAGTCATCACGGTCATCGCCGACGACGACTCACGCATGGCTGCCACGGTCACCGCGATCAGCGAGGACATGATGGACGTCACGGTCGATTTCAACCACCCGCTCGCTGGCCAGGAGCTCACGTTCGAGATCGAGCTCGTTGAGATCGTCCCACCACAGGTGTAGGCGTTTCCGTTTCGTTGACACGGTATAGCCCTCTCTCTATTGTGGGGGCAAGGTTATGCGACCCCCGACGACCATGCCGTCCGGTAGCGGCACACATGAGGTCCGGGGAAGGTGCCGGTACACCTGTGCGCCCCACGGAGGTCGAGTCTCGCAAGGCATGGCCCAGATCGTTCGGTGAAAGCCTGGGGGCGGGCGCTTTTGCGTCCAGTCCCGGCACGAGGGTAGGGGGTGACGGCGATTCTTCTCGCTGAAGTGAACGTATGGCTCGATGTGATCTTTGTGATACTTGAGATTCTCGTGTTCGTCGTGTTCTTCGTTGTGCATCTTGGCGTCAGCATCCCGACCGGTCGCTTCCGTAAACAATGGATAGAGAAGCAATGGCCGAAGCATGACTGGGCGCCGCCAGCGCTACCGAAGTTCATGCACTTCCAGCATCTGACCATGATGCTGTTGCTCGGCCTCTCGGGCATGTACATCCGATTCCCATTCTTCGAGGGCGGACGCACGCCCATGCGTTACGTGCACTACGTGGCCATGGTGATCGTCGGACTCAACTTCTTCTGGCGACTCTGGTACGCGTTCTTCTCTAAGGAACGCGACTGGAAAGAGTTCGCGATCGGCAAGAAGGACATTGCGAGTCTGATTGGCGTTGCCGCGTACTACACGTACTTCAGCAACAACAAGCCGCACGTGGCCAAGTACAACGTCATGCAGAAGATGGCGTACGACCTCTTCGGCCTCATGATGATCGCCCAGGGCCTCACCGGACTTGCCCTGCTCACACAGCCATTCATTTTTGGAACGAGTCCACGCGAGATCCTCATCGGCTGGTGGCTTGGTCCGCTTGTGGGCGGTACGGCCATGGCCGGCGCCTGGGTGCGCATCGTGCACTACTCACTCAACTGGCTGTTCATCATCGTGACGACCGTGCACATCTACCTCGCGGCCGGCATCGACCTGCCGTGCACGCTCGACTTCTTCGGTATCAAGAAGCTTGAAGTCGACCCCAACGCATACCACCACGCACACGATGACGACCATGCGGACGTGCCGGTGCACGCACCTGCTGCCGCCAAAGCGGACTGAGTCGGAGGTGATGAGCGTCGTGAGGACACGGTTGACGATAGCGGCGGTGCTTGCCGCACTGATGCTCGCGGTTGCCCCCGGTGTGGCGAACGGGGCTCAAGCAACGACGTCGACGGCGATGCCGTCTGCCACCGCGACCCGGTCGATCTCGTCGACTGCGCCGTACGCGCTCGATTTCACACTTCCCACCGAGAGCAAAGCCGGCTGCATGGTGTGTCACGGTGACGAGAACCTCACCAGACTTAAAGCCGGCAAGACCGTCACCTTCTATATCGACGGTGACGCGTACGCGAAGTCCATCCACGCGACGACGCTCTGCGTGGGCTGCCATCTCGACTTCGCGTATACCGCCCCGCACGACGGCACCACCCAGTGGCAGACCACCGCGAAGCTTTCCTGCAAGAACTGCCATGACAAGCAGTTCCTTGCGTTCGGTCAGGGCGTGCATCGTCGGGCCGTCGACGCGACCGGTGCCGCGGCGATCGAAGAAGCCAAGAAGCCGCTCTGTGGTGACTGCCACGGCAGCCACGACATCATGCAGATCACCGATTCCCCGGCAGGCAAAGCTGCGCTTCACAAGAAGGGGTACGAGATCTGCGGTCGCTGCCACCAGGAATACTGGGACAGCTACGACGACTACTACCACGGCGCTGCCTACAAGATGGGAGCCGAGGACGCACCTGCGTGCTGGGACTGCCATGGATACCACGACATCCTGGCCTCCTCGGAGCCAGCATCGCTGGTCAACGCGACGCATCTCGTCGAAACGTGCGGGAGTGGCGACTGCCATGACCAGCATGGGACGGCGACCGACAAGTTCATTCAGGACGCTGCTCAGATGATCCACGGAAAGCGCGCCGTCAGGGAGGCGAACCCCCTTGTGGTGTTCTTCTCCCGCATCTTCGACGGCATCGGGAGCCTCTTCGGCGGCTAGCCGCGGGGTGACTGTTCCGGGACGTTCGCGATCGGCGAAGAGGTAAGGGGACACGAGTGAGGAAAGAGGCACGCTCCGGCAAGCATGTCTCGCGGGCCCTATTGATCCTGGCTGTTCTAGCCGCCGTCGCAATCGCGCCGGTAGCTTCCTCGGCTGTAACGATCGAGCTGGGCGGCGAAGTCTACAAAGAGAACTGCACGTACTGCCACTCGAACTACGCGCAGGCGAAAGACCGCACCATCAACTTCACCCACGGCGCGCACATCCAGAGCCCGTGCAGCGCCTGTCACACTGAGACGCCGCACGGTCCGGGCAATCTCATCAAGCGAGTCCCGATGAAGCAGTGCTTCAACTGCCACGGTCTCACGCATGGACCTCAGGGAGAGATGGCTACCGCCGTGTGCGCAGACTGCCACAAGGCCGGTCCGATCCAGCTCCGTCCGGTCTCACACACGACGGACTGGAAGAACAAGCCGCACGTCGATCCGTCGATCAAGAACCAGAACACCGAGTGCGCGATGTGCCACACGCTCGCGTCATGCGACCTGTGCCATCTCAAAGAGGGCGTCGACTGGAAGCCGAAGGATGCGTTCGCCTACGACGTGGGCAACGGCTGCCAGGCGTGCCACGGCAACCCGAACCTGACGAAGCTGTCCAACGGTTTGGTGAAGTCGTTCCAGGTGGTCGGGGTCGAATCCTCGGCGCACCGTGACACCACGTGCGTCCAGTGCCACGTTGACTTCACCTACGGACCCACCGCGCCGAAGCCCAAGACGAAAGTCTGGAGCATCAACGCAGGTATGGCCTGCGCGGACTGCCATGACCATGACTCGCAGAAACTTGCCTACGACAACTCGGTGCATGCCGAGCAGATCAAGGCAGGCAACCTGACGTCCGCAACATGCGGTTCGTGCCACGGGGGACACACCATTCCGCTCACGGACACCAAAGAAGCGAGCATGACCGTCCATGCGGCCGCGTACGAGATGTGCGGGAAGTGCCACAAGGACTACTATGAGAGCTACGGCGACTACTACCACGGGGCTGCCTACAAGGCCGGCGCCGAGGACGCGCCTGCGTGCTGGCAATGCCACGATTACCATGAGATTCAGCCGAAGGCCGACAAAGAATCGGCCATCTATCCCGCCAACCTTGCCGCTACGTGCGGGTCAGGGGAGTGCCATGACCAGCACGGCACAGCAACCGAGGACTTCGCGCGCAGTGCTGCTGGCATGATCCACGGCAAGACCCAGGCCCGGGCGAACAACCCGATCCTGAAGCTTATCGGAGCGATCTTCGGAGGCGGTTCGTAGATTCATGACACGCAC
>CAKMKD010000135.1 GCA_927439865.1 uncultured Coriobacteriia bacterium
CGCCTCGTGGGCATTCATCGGGCTCGACAGCTACATCTACGGATTCGAGCGCCAGCGCTCCAACTTCTCGCAGACCGATGAGGTGGACTCAACCGAGGTGGCTCAGGAGGTTCTGGCGGCTATCCCGCAGGGTGCGTACCCGTCACTCGCCGCGGTTACGATGGAGTACGCCGACAAGCCCTACGATGAAGACGCGGCCTTCGAGTTCGGCCTCAATCTGATTCTCGATGGGCTTGAGCGGTTGCTGTAGAGCACCCGGCACAGCGAGGGCAACCCTCCCACGGTTCGCGCCGGGGTGGGCAGGGTATAGGTTTCGTGGGGGACAGCAGTTCTCGTTACACCACTGCTGCCCCATTGCGGCCAGTTTCCATGGCTCATTTCAACCAGATGCTCCCCGCTGAGCATGACGACGGTGGCTGCTTGCCGCCGAGACATGCGTGGGAGGTGGTTGCAGTGGCGAAAGAACGACCGGATGACGGCGCTCATGCAGACGGCGAGACGCCGAAGCGAAACCGGGAGCGACTGTGGGTCTGGGCGGGCGTTCTGATCGCACTCGTCGTTGTTGGATACGGCGCGTGGGAGTACACGTCTACGCCAGGATTCTGCGGATCCTGTCACGAAATCAAGCCGTCCGTGGACGGCTGGCGCGCCTCGGCTCATGCCGAGGAGGCCGAGTGCATGGACTGCCACGCGGACGAAGGCCTGGTGGGTGAGGCAATCGCGCATCTTGGCGGGGTTCAGGAAGCGTACGTCCACTTCAGCGAGGGACCCGAGGACAGCGACATCAGGGGCATCGTCCCTCCCGAGCGCTGCATGGCCTGCCACGAGGAAGACTTTGCCGGGCTACCCGAGGACCATCCCACAGCCGAGGCTCCGTGCGGTGTGTGCCACCGCGATTCGGCGCACACCAACGAGAAGCCGTTGTTCGTGCCCAAGGAAGAGGGTGAGTAGCTATGGCCGCTGACACGCACACCCGACGCGTGGCTCTCGCACTCCTCATTCTTGTCGCCCTGTTGGCGCTCGCGCTCACTGGCTGTTCGACCGAGCGGACCGTGGCCGATGAGGGCGAGTTCACATGTATCGAGTGCCACACTGATCGCGATTTACTGAAGGCCGACCTCAAGGCTGACCCCAAGCCTGAGAAGGTCGTCGCCGAGAGCGAGGGCGAGGGTTGAGGCGGATCGCTGCCTCCGTTGGAGGCCGACCTCGCTGTGCTGGTTTCGCCCGATTTCTTTGAGACGACCCACGGCAAGATGGATTGCCGCGACTGCCACGGCGGCGTGAAGTTCGCACAAACACGCGCCGAGGCTCACGTGGACATGGAGCCCTTGCCGTCTTCCACATATGCCGAATCGGTATGCGCGCCCTGCCATGAGGAGATCACCAGCACGTTCGCCACCACGCTTCATGCGGAGACGCGCGGCGTCTCGAGCACGGAGAAGTCGCTCGTTCTCAAGCGCGCTAATCCGGACATGCTCGATGCTGTGAAACAAGGTCTCACCAACAACTGTGACACCTGCCACGTCTCAGGCTGTGGCGACTGCCATGTGTCCCGTCCGCAGTTCAACGACGGTGGCTTTGTCCAGGGGCACGTGTTCTACAAGGAGCCGAACTCGCTGAACAACTGCATGGGTTGTCACGGCAGTCGCATCGAGAAGGAGTACACGGGCAAGGGCGAGAGCACCAAGACCGCGCTTCACGCCGACGTGCACTGGAGTCCGGGCGGCATGCAGTGCAACGAGTGCCACACCGTCGAGTGGATCCACGGTGGCGACGTCTACGACTCGCGCTACGAGTCTCCCAGTGCGCCGAAGTGCGCCGACTGTCACCCGCAGGATGCTAAATTCACCGCAATAGAGATGCATGCTAAGCACGGTACCCCGGAGTCACCCGTCTACCTGCAGTGCCAGGTTTGTCACTCGCAGGACTACAACAACTGCACTTCATGTCATGTGGCGCTCGACGAGAGCGACCTGCCGTACTTCGAGACTGAGTCGAGCGGATTCGACCTCAATATCGGTCGCAATTACGACCAGAGCGAGAGCAAACCCTGGGACTTCATCGTGGTGCGCCACGTGCCGGTCGATGACGGCACGTTCGACTTCTACGGCGAGAACGCACTCACCAACATGGACGCCGCTCCCACGTGGAAGTACGCCACGCCGCACAGTATCGCCCGTGTGACACGTCAGACCGAAGGAGGCTGTTCGAGCTGCCACGGAAACCGCGACATCTTCCTGACCAGGGACGACATGTCGGGACTGTCGGCCGACGAGATCAAGGCTAACGAGCCTGTTGTCGTCAAGGAGATCCCCACCGAGATCCGATAACGGGTCTCACGAACAAGGAGGAACGCGCTTATGAATTACAAACGCTGGATGATGGCCCTTCTGGCTAGCGTCCTGGTGTTCAGCCTGGCAGCTGTTCCCGGATGCGCCACCAAGGACCCCGCGGTCGACAAACCTGTCGACGAGAAGGTAGTCGAGGAGCCCGCGTTCGACGCCCAAGTCGCAATGATCGAGACCGCCAACGAGTACTTCAAGAACGAACCTGTTCCCACTATCCTCGCCGCCGACCTGTTCAACCTCGTGCAGGCGAAGGATGCTGGCTACCAGATCGTCGACATCCGCTCAGCGGAGCACTACGCACTGGGCCACATCGACGGTGCCATTAACATCCCGTTCAAGACGATCGCGGATGAGGAGAACCTCGCCAAGCTCGACGACACCAAGAAGATTGTCGTCGTGTGCTACACCGGCCACACCGCCTCGATGGCCAACATGGTCTGGAACATGCTCGGTTACGATGCACTGACCCTGAAGTTCGGCATGAGCGGCTGGGTTGCCGACAAGGCGATCACAGGTCAGGACATCCCTGCGAAGGTTGGTGCGGGATTCCCCACGGTCACCACGCCGGTCGAGGCGACCGGTGGCTTTGAGGCTCCCGAGCTCGAGGGTGAATACGCTGACGTTGCGGAGGCCATCAAGGAGCAGACCAAGGCGTACTTCGCCGCGGATCTTGCCCCCACGATCGCTGTTACCGACGTGAACAACCTCGTGTTGGCCAAGGACCCCGGCTACCAGATTGTGTCGGTGCGCAAGGCCGAGGACTACGCCAAGGGTCACATTGACGGTGCCATCAACATCCTGTGGACCGATATTGCCGACAACCTCGACAAAATCGATCCCGACAAGAAGGTCATCATCTACTGCTACACCGGTCACACCGGTGGCGAAGCTGCGATGTTCCTGAACCTCATGGGCTACGAGACATACAACATGAAGTTCGGCATGAGTGGCTGGAACACCGACCCGGCTGTCGGCGGCGCAGCTGGCTACGATCCTGCCACGGTTCCCAACTACGCAACCGTGAAGTAACACCTTAGTCTCGCAAGAGTACGCAGAGAGGGCCTCGCGGTACGCGGGGTCCTCTTCGCGTCTCGACTGCTCACCGCTCCACACGTGTGTTTGCTGATCGAGGCACTCGGGCAGGAGCCATGCAGCCGCAGGAAGCCGACGAATGGGGGCCTAAATGGCTGAGACCAAGAGGTCCGAGGGATTCACGGACGAGGAACGAGCTGCGATGAAGGAACGCTC